>NZ_FUGE01000143.1 GCF_900162825.1 Psychrobacter piechaudii | reverse complement strand
TCCACACGAAGTTCACTGAACCGCTTAGACGATTCAGCTCTTTTATGTGGTTGTCTTTAATGCGTAGCTTGAGTGTTTTCATATGCTTAGTATGGCAAGGTTTATTTTAACTTACAACCCTTTAACTGCTTCTGACGACAGTGTGTGTCGCCTTATATCCATCCCCTGAAGTGGGTGGTTTTACGGCGAATGGTGATAAACGGGCTTTAAAATGCTATAGTAAACCCCTACCCTAATTGAACCCTATGTCTGCGTATCAAAATCGCAGTACTTAAAGCAGAAAACCTTTCATTAAGTAAGTTATTGGGTGGTGTTCTAAAAAGTAGGCTGGCGTTAAAAGTCAATAGGAAGTCAATGCTAAGTTCTCTGGTTCTATATGGCTTTCAAAGCTTCAAAAATTATTCAAATTTTAATCAGCTTACTTTTGAACCACCACCAGTTATTGAAAAAATATAGCTTTTCTCTAAAATTAACTTAAACAAATTTTGTAATTTTAGTAGCAGTTGCCTCGCCCACAATTTTGCTTGCTTATTATCATTCGTTTATTAAAATCAGGTCGTTTATGGCATTTGTACATTTAGGCATCCACAGCGAGTTTTCAATTACCGACTCAATCATTCGTATCAAACCTTTGGTAAAGGCGGCAGTAGCTGATGGCCAAATGGCTTTAGCTTTAACCGACTTGTCTAACTTATATGCCACCGTGAAGTTTTATCGTGCCTGCCTAGATGCAGGGATTAAGCCCATTATTGGGGCTGAGATTATCTTGGATGATGAAAATACCCGCTTAACTTTATTGGCAATGAATAATGAAGGCTACCAGAGCATCACCCGCATTGTGTCGCTAGGATTTACAGATGGCCGTATGAATGCCGATAACAGAGGCGTTCCTATCGTCAATAAAGAGCATTTAATGGCCAATAGTGACGAGGTTATTGTCTTATTTACTGAAAAGTCAGATGTCGGCCAAGCTTTAATGGGCTCAAATCCTGAGCGTGGCCATGAGCTACTCGCGGAATATCAATCTGTATTTGAAGACCGTTTATACTTTGCTATAAAACGTACCAGACGTGTGGGTGAAGACACCTTTATTGAACAAGCCATTTTGGCAGGTCAGCGTCATGGCATCCCTATCGTCGCTCATAATGACGTGCGATTCTTAGTAGAAGATGATTTTGATGCTCATGAGGCACGAGTATGTATTGCTTCCTCTCACGTTCTGGCCGACCCCAATCGCCCGCATGACTACTCAAGTGAACAATACTTAAAAACTCAAGCTGAGATGATTCAACTGTTTTCAGACATCCCTCAAGTAGTGGAAAACACTGTTATCCTAGCCCAACGCTGTAACGTTACCTTAACCCTAGGTATTAACGTATTGCCTGAGTTCCCTGTCCCTGAAGGTGAAACCATTGAATCGTTTTTCCGCTCTGAATCTAAGCGAGGACTAGAGGCTCGCTTGGATAAGCTGTATCCAGTTTCAGAGCGAGATGACACTTGGCCTGAGGTCAGAAAGCCTTATGATGAGCGCCTAGAGCACGAATTAAATATTATTCTGGAGATGGGGTTCCCAGGCTACTTCTTAATCGTAATGGACTTTATTCGCTGGGCTAAGGCCAATGGCGTACCGGTAGGTCCAGGCCGTGGCTCGGGAGCGGGCTCGTTAGTGGCATATGCGCTTAACATTACCGACCTTGACCCTTTACATTACGACTTACTATTTGAGCGTTTCTTAAACCCAGAGCGTGTCTCTATGCCCGACTTCGATATCGACTTTTGTATTGAAGGTCGCGACCGAGTGATTGAGTATGTGGCCAGTCAGTATGGGCGTGAAGCAGTGTCACAGATTATCACTTTTGGTACCATGGCGGCGAAAGCTGTGGTGCGTGACGTGGCACGTGTTCAAAGTAAGTCATATGGTTTAGCCGATAAAATCTCAAAACTGATTCCGAAAACTCCAGGCATCTCATTACGAGATGCGGTGCTTGAAGAGCCACAATTAAAAGAATTGCTTTCAAACCCAGATAATATGGATTATGAGGATGCCAATGAAATTTGGGAGATGGCCTTAAAGCTAGAGGGCATTACCCGTAACGTTGGTAAGCACGCTGGGGGCGTATTAATTGCTCCAAATAAAATTACAGACTTTAGTGCCATCTATTGTGATGAAGAAGGTCACCGAGTCAGTCAGTTTGATAAAGACGATGTGGAATCTGTCGGCCTAGTTAAGTTTGACTTCTTAGGCCTACGTAACCTAACCGTTATTAATGCGGCGGTTAAGAACATTAACGAGCGCCGAGCTCGGGAACAAAAGCCAGCACTTGAGCTAGAAGATTTGCCGCTAGATGACAAGAATGCTTATAAACTGCTGCAAGAAGCTAAGACCACAGCAGTATTCCAGCTAGAAAGTTCGGGTATGAAAAAATACTTGTCCAAGCTACAACCGACCAACATCGAAGACGTTATCGCGATGTGTGCGTTGTACCGCCCAGGCCCGCTAGATGCTGGGATGGTCGAGATGTACATTGACCGCAAACATGGCCGTGAAGAAGTGGTATACGACCACCCTAACCTTGAGCCTATTTTAGAGAATACTAACGGAGTCATTGTCTACCAAGAGCAGGTTATGCAAATCTCTCAGGTGATGGCAGGTTATAGCTTAGGTGGTGCCGATATGTTGCGCCGAGCCATGGGTAAGAAAAAACCAGAAGAGATGGCCAAACAGCGGGATATTTTCATCACCGGGGCAACAGAACAAGGCATTGATCCTGTGGTATCAGGCGGTGTGTTTGATCTGATGGAAAAATTCGCCGGTTACGGATTTAACAAATCACACTCGGCGGCTTATGGTGTCTTAGCTTATCAGACCGCTTATTTGAAGTACTACTATCCAGCTGAGTTTATGGCCGCGGTTTTAACCTCTGATATGAACAACACCGACAACGTGGTGTTCTTTATCAACGACTGCCGTGAGAACTTTAATTTAACAGTCGACAACCCTTCTGTTAACCGCAGTGAGTGGCACTTTGTCGCTGATAAGCCCACCAATATTATTTATGGACTTGGCGCCATTAAAGGCGTCGGTGAAGGAGCGGTTGAATCAATCGTCCACGCAAGAAGTTTAGGCGGTCCTTTTAGCGATCTATATGACTTTTGCCGCCGCGTAGATATTAAAAAGGTTAATAAGCGCACCTTAGAAGCCTTAATCAAGTCCGGCTGTTTTGATGATTTTGCCATTACTTTACGCCCTGATTTAGAAGATGATCAGCATCATCAAATTCGCGGCGCTTTAATGAAGCAGCTTCCTAGTGCAGTACAAGCGGCTGAACAAGAACGTCAAAATAACGAAATTGGCATGATGGATCTATTTAGTGAAGTCGATAACGCCACCACTGCCCCACCGCTGCCTACGGGTCCTGAGCTGATTTGGGGAGATAAGCACCGTCTTAAAGCTGAAAAAGACACCCTAGGGCTGTACCTGACCGGACACCCTATAGATCAGTACCGTAAAGAGGTGGCAGTCTATACCAGCAATGCACGTCTAGATAACTTATCTGATACGGGCTATAACGGCAGCACTCTGTTTGCTGGTCTGATTATGGACATTGCCAACTTCGGAAACCGCTGTGTGATTACCTTAGATGATGGCACAGCGCGGCTAGAGGTAAGCTGTTATGCTGAGCGTTACAATCGAATTAAAGATAAGCTCAAGGTCGATGAAGTTATCGTTATTAAAGGCGGTATCAGAGATCGTGATGGTCGCCTATTCGCACGTTTAGACAACGCTTATACTCTTCTTGAATGTCGTCAGCGTTGGGTAAAAAAAATCAGCATTAAGATTCATAGTGAGGACACTCTACTCTTAGACTCCTTAAAGCCTATATTAAAACCTGCCCAGCTCGATATTATTCCAAGCATTTCAGCCCCTTCCTTTGAAGATGAGGTCGATGATAATGATGCAATGGAAGCTTATTATAATGATGAGCAAGGTGCTATGGGTATCTCGCCAGTACCCCTCAATCAAAACGATGGCTGTATTCCTGTTGCCTTAAACGTCTATACCGACTTTGCCATTGCTAGTGTTTGTTTAAATGATGATTGGCGAATTTATCCCACTGATGAAAACTTAATGCAGCTAGGTATTGTAGTGCCTGAGGATAATCTTTATTTCCATTACTCCTAATTAGTCTAATACAGACCCCTGTGATGCCTGCTTTTGCAGGCATTTTGTTAATCAACTTATGTCTAGGTTTGGTGTAATCAAATAGCTTTTAAGGTGACTTTTCTTTAAACTAATCTTTATACTAACCGATGTCTCACTATGAGTTATGACCCTTTGAACCTAACTCTTTAAATAAGAAAAATAATGACTGTTTCCTCCTCTACCAATCACAGCAACACCCCAACTCAAGCAATAGGGCCTAGCACTTTACTGAATAGACGCCTAAGCAATATTAAAATAGTTATGGTAAACACTACCCTGCCTGCCAATATTGGCTCAGCGGCAAGGGCCATGCTAACTATGGGATTAACGGATTTAGTAGTGGTTGATCCTAAGCTACCTATTGATGAAGACAGTGTAGCGCATGCAGCAGGTGCTCAGTCGGTGTTAGATAATTGCACTGTGGTAGAGAACTTAGAGGACGCCTTGGCAGATTGCCACCTAGTATTTGCTGCTAGCAGCCGTCAACGACATATCCCCCGTCCTGTAGTCACCCCCAATGAAGCCGCGGATATCATTTTAGATAGGCCGATTGATGAGACCAAAGTGGCCATATTATTTGGCCGTGAGGACCGAGGACTGACCAACCAAGAATTGGCTTTAGCTGATTATCACATTCAAATAGACGCCAATCCCGACTATCCTGTGCTTAATGTGGCCTCAGCGATACAAGTTATTGCTAGCTTTATTTATAGTCGTTTTCTGCAGCATGACTTACAAGCTAAGCCAACTAATAATACCACTGATAATGGCACTGAGATTGAGATACGACAGAGACAAAGCTGGGACATGCCAGCCATCGATCAACAGCAAAAAAACCAACTACAAACTCGAATTATTGAGCTAATGCAGCGTTTAGAGTTAGTAGAAAGTACAAAAGCTGATAAACTAAGAGAGCTACCAAGCCGGCTATCCCGTTTGCTGTCCAGACTGCAGTTGGATCAAAAAGAATTTGAAATTGTAAGCTCTATTATTGCTAAGATTAAACGAAAGTTGTAACGTTATACTAACTTAAATTTTTAACCCACACTGATAATAAAATAAGACAATCCTATGAGACTAATTAAAGCCATTAAAAAAGCCAAGGCCTCATTACAAGAGGATATCGCTGCGGTATTCGAACGTGACCCAGCTGCTAGAAACAGTACAGAGGTTTTATTAACCTACCCTGGTATCCATGCCTTGATGCTACACCGCGGTGCTCACTACTTGTGGAATAAAGATTATAAGTTCTCAGCGCGAGCGATTTCTTATGGCTCTCGCATGCTTACCGGTATTGAGATTCATCCGGCAGCACAAATTGGCAGACGTTTTTTTATTGACCACGGTATGGGGGTTGTCATTGGTGAAACAGCTAAAATTGGCGATGATGTCACCTTATATCATGGCGTTACCTTAGGCGGTGTCTCTTTAGGACAAGGTAAGCGTCACCCTACTTTAGAAGATGGCGTTATTGTGGGTGCTGGTGCCAAAGTTTTGGGACCATTTACTGTGGGCAAAAACGCAAAAATTGGCTCCAATGCCGTCGTAGTAAAAGAAGTCCCTGCTGAAGCAACCATGGTCGGTAGCGCCGCTAGAATGGTTAATGCTCCCACTGAAACTGAGTCAGATTCGGTTAATACCAATAGCCAAAAACCCAGTCAATCAGTTAAAGAGACAGACTGCCCAGAAACCTCTAAAAACTATGGGCAGCTTAATGGCAAGCGCTTGTCTGAAAGAGTCGACTTTAGTGCCTACGGTCTAAATCCAGACTCAGAAGATCCAGTCGCTGAAGCCTTTAGCAAAGTGCTGAGCCACATTCAGCAGTCTGAAACCCGCATTAATGAATTGCAAAAAGCATTGTGCAAACTAGACCCAACCTTTAAGCCCAAAGACTGTGAGAAAATCTCAGTAGATGAGATTGATATGATGAATAATTAATAGAGCTATTAATTGTTTAAGGATCAGAAAACCATGACTTAATCACTGGCCTTAAGATAGCCAGTGATTTTGATAAAGCTCAATTAAACCTACCCATTCATGATTTTTGAATGGGTAGCGCTCTTCAACAGCAATGATCTCTCCTGAGTCAGTCACAACCGCTAAGATATCAATATCTATAATCACCACTCTATTTTTAGGCTCGGTAATAGATTGCAATAACTCATCAACTTCAAGCCGATTTATCTTTTCAGCCTCATAACAATCTTGTTGGATCTGCTTTTCAATCACTTTACTGGTTTTAACCAGCTCCCCTAAAGTTAAGCAAGGCTGAGCAGCTTGATTTAGCTTTAAATAACCGCACTGATTGGTATAGTCAGGCTTGGGGTTTTCCGCCGTCGCCGTATAATCTGGGTTTATAAACTCAGTCGACCAATACGCCTCACTCGCCTGATCTTCAAGCATCTTCCTACTTTGCTGCAAGTGATGGCTTGCTTCTTGGTTGCTGCCCAACTCAATAATATAGCCTGCAGGGGTAATATCAGAAATCTGTAATAAGGGCTGAATATCTGAAATAATTTTCTTCTTAAGATTGTCTTGAACACGCTTTGAGTTATCAAAGTCATTTAGGGTATTAGCTTGTTTTGAAATGCTTAGGCTATTTACATCAACCCCTTTAGTAGAGCATTGTGCCGATGGTTTATCACTACACATCAATAGTTAACCCCTCACGGTTTTTTGAGATCCTATAGCTGTAAATCTACACTCAATTCTAGCTTACAACAGAAGTTCTAATAATTTGTACTGCAACGGCATCAGCCTCTTTAATAGCAGTGGGTTTGGCGACACTAACTTCGACTTGAGTGGTGTTGTATTTAGTTAAGATATGCTCTGCAATCAACTCAGCCAGACGCTCAATCAGCATGGCTTTGGTTTGCTGGCATAGCTCGGCAATATCATCACATACTTCTTTGTAATTAATGGCATCCTTAATATCATCACTTTTGCCAGCTTTGCTGATATCTGTGGCCATAGACACGTCAATTAATAGGGGCTGCTCAATTTCACGCTCCCAATCAAACACCCCTATTACCGCCTTGACCTTCAGTCCTTTAACCTTGACGAAATCGGTGTTTTTCAGTGGTTCACTCATGACAATATTCTCATCTTATAAAAATAATTATTTAGTGTGGTTAGTTTAGTGTTATTAACTCAAGTGGTCTTTAATGGGTGCAAAGGTAGTTAATGGACTGATTAGCTGCTAAGCGCTTCTTTTTTTAACATTTTAGAAGGTCTGTTTTGCCACAAGTCAATACTGAATAAAAACAACCCAAACCAAATCAGACCAAAGATCATTAATCTCTGAGTATCAAATGGCTCATGATAATAAAAGATAGCCAATAAGAAAATAATGGTCGGGGTCAGATAGTTCATAAAACTTAGAATACTAAAAGCCACCATTTTGGTAGATTTATTAAATAGCAGTAGCGGTATCAAAGTAATAGGGCCGGCAAGCATTAAAAACCAGATTTTATTGCTTAGCCAAAACGATAGCGATGAGCTGGCCACATCAGTGGTCATAAACCACCAGATACATATAGGTACCAATAAAGCTGTCTCTATAAACATGGCATCAACTGCTTGCAGCGGGGTGCGTCTTTGCATTACCCCATACACACTAAAGGAGCAGGCCAACACCAAAGATACCCAAGGGATACTGCCTAGCATCACCACTTGAATTAATACAGAGGCTAAGGCAAAGCCCACAGCAATCCACTGTAATGGGCGTAGTTTTTCTTGTAAAAACACTAGAGACAATAAAATACCAATTAGGGGGCTGATAAAGTAACCCAAACTGGCTTCTAAAATTAGATTGGCGTTGACCGCCCACACATAAGTGAGCCAGTTTATTGCAATGATGATTCCCGATAAAAAGGTAATCCAGAATAGACGAGGATTAGATTTTAAGGTACCTAGCCACTGCCAGCGTTTGGTTACCACCAAAAACAATGCCAAACAGGCAAAGGTCCAGACAATGCGGTGTCCAATAATCTCGACGGCATTGTATTCGCCTAGCTGCTTGAAATAAAACGGAAAGCTACCCCAGATGCTAAAGGCAATCAAAGCCGTCAGAATACCTTTGCTGGTGGTATGGACTACTGTGGTTTTAGGTTTATTGAGCGGGCTGTCGCTTGAGGTGGATGAAGACATATAAACAATCCAGAATACGGCCTACGATGTGTGAGTGAGTCTATTTATTTTTATAATTATTAGCTGTCCATTATATAGCCTGCTAGCGGACAACTGTGTATTATCTTTATTAGCATAGAAAGAGCAAAGCCACCCTGATTAGGATGGCTTTATTTTTGTTGTTTTAATCTATATCTTTTATCAAAAAATTATCAAAGACTTTATTGTGAATTTCTGAGGTCAAATCTGTAATTAGAGGTTAAGGTTATACCGATTTAACTTCAATGTTCATACCTAGTCTGTTACACAGCTCAGCAAATCCTGGGAAGCTGGTATTAACCGTTTCAACCCCTTCAATTTTAATGGTATCTGAGGCTCTTAAACTGGCTACTGAGAAGCTCATGGCAATACGGTGGTCATGATGTGAATAAATCTCTGCCCCGCCAAATACCGCTTCTGAATTATTGCCACCTTTGCCTTCAATGATAATACCATCCTCGGTCACAGTGCAATCCACGCCTAACTGAGTTAGACCATCCGCCATCACTGCGATACGGTCCGACTCTTTGACACGCAGCTCTTTGGCACCGGTCAGCAAAGTTTGACCTTCAGCACAGCTGGCAGCGATAAACAGTACTGGGAACTCGTCAATTGCTAGTGGCACAAGCTCTTCAGGGATTTGAATACCTTTTAATTGTGAAGATTTAATCGTGATATCAGCTACAGGCTCACCACCCACAAAGGTCTCATTACTGATAGTGATATCGGCATTCATCAGCTTTAAGATATCAATCACTCCGGTACGTGTGGGGTTCATGCCTACCTTAGTGATGGTAATCTCACTGTCTTTGGCGATGGCAGCCGCTACCATAAAGAAAGCTGCAGAGGAGATATCAGCAGGTACCGCAATGTCACAGGCTGTCAGTTGACCACCACCAACCACACTGATTTTATTGCCTTCAACTTCGACGTCATAACCAAAGGCGCTTAACATACGCTCAGTATGGTCACGGCTAATTTCAGGCTGAATAACTGTGGTCTTGCCTTCTGCCCATAAGCCAGCTAGCAATAAACATGATTTTACTTGTGCTGAAGCGACTGGCATATCATAAGTGATGCCTTGTAGCTTACTGCCTCGCTTATCGCTACCCGTAATACTAATAGGTGCAGTACCGCGCTCACCTGTGGTTTGCAAGGTCGCACCCATCTCACGTAATGGTTTTGCCACACGCTCCATAGGACGCTTCGATAGACTGGCATCACCGGTTAATACACTGTCAAATGGCTGAGCCGCTAAAATGCCCGATAACAGACGCATGGTAGTACCAGAGTTGCCCATGTATAACGGCGTCTTACTAGGCTTAAGGCCATTAATGCCCACACCATGAATGGTTACTTCGCCATTTTCTGGACCTTCAATGGTAACCCCCATATCTCTAAAAGCTTGTAGGGTTGCTAAGGCATCTTCCCCTTCCAAAAATCCAGTGACTTTGGTCACCCCTTCAGCCAAACTACCAAACATAATACTGCGGTGGGAGATAGATTTATCGCCTGGAACAGTCATGCTGCCATTAATAGTGGTACTTGGGGTAATAATGTATGCGCTAGAGGCTTGATTTGAGGTTGCCATAGAGTTGTCCGTATTAGAAGGGTCCGTTAATTTTTTAGTATAAGGGGTGCTGGTCAGCATATGACCAAAATGTTTTCTGGCGGATTGAGCCCGGCCCAGTAAACCTAATAATTGAGTAGAATCCTCATTAACAATTAAACTGCGTAATTCTGATAAATACTTGCTGTATTCATCTAAAGCATTGATTAAAGCTGGCTTATTGGCGATAAAGATATCATGCCACATCACTGGATCGCTGGCGGCGATGCGGGTGAAATCACGAAATCCCCCAGCCGCATAGCGAAAAATATCCATATTATCGTCATGACTGGCCAATTGTTCTACTAAGTTAAAGGCCAGTAAATGCGGTAGGTGGCTAGTATAAGCCAATACTGCATCGTGATGCTCGACCCCCATTTTCATTATGGTGGCGCCCACACCCTCCCAAAGGTTAGCCATCTTATCGATGGCTTCAGGATCGGTGGTCTTTAATTCACAAATTATTAAACTATGATTGACAAATAAGTTGCTACGACGGGCATTATAACCGGACTGCTCGGCTCCAGCGATGGGATGCGCAGGCACGAAACCTGAAGGCAACTGTTTAAAGACTTCCTTGGCAGCCTCGACCACATTTAGCTTGGTGCTACTGACGTCACTAATGATGCCGTCTTCTTCAATCAAGCCTTGTCGCATCGTTTGTTCAATATCTTTGAACACAGCGCCCACGGTCTTGACTGGGACCGCCACAATAATACAATCGCTGCCTGCTACCACATCAAATAATGAATCACTACCTGCGTCTATCACATCGTCTGCTATAGCGGCTTCAATACTCGGAGCATGCCTGTCTACCGCTACCAATCTCCCAACCAGCTGTCTGTCTCTGATGGCTTGAGCCAAGCTTGCCCCGATTAAGCCCAAACCTATTATACAAACCTGTTCAAACAGCATGTTTCATTAACCTACTTTTATTATATTAGTAATGAGGATATCGATGTTATCTTTCTTTGCCTTTGTGCTTTGTCACATCAGCCAAAAGTCTCTAACTTAACAGCCCTACATAGATTCCAAGGTGTCGCGAAGAGTGTCTATTAGACGGGTATTGTCTTCTGGCGTTCCTACCGTAATACGTAGCCATTCATCCAGCCCATAACCTGCCAAGGGAAGTACTATGATCCCTTGCTCCAGTAAGGCTTGATTGATGCTGTCAGCGTCGCCTACATTGACCATGACGAAGTTAGAATACGACTTAACAAAGCCTAGGCCTAGCGCATCAAACTGCTTACAGATCCATCGCATCTGACCATCGTTTATTTTATGAACTTTGGCTATAAAATCTTGATCGGCCAAAGCAGCTACCGCCGCTGATTGTGCCAGTAAACTGACATTAAAGGGCTGTCTGATACGATTCAACATGTCTGCAACATTAGGATGACTTAAAGCATAACCCACTCGTAAACCTGCCAGCCCATAAGCCTTAGAAAAGGTTCTTACCAAAATAACGTTATCAAACTCATCGATTAGCTGGCGATTATTGCTTTCTTCACAGTACTCAATATAAGCCTCATCCAACACCACCAAAACGTGTGCTGGCACTTGCTCTACAAACTCTTGAATCTCTTGTTTGCTCAATAAAGTACCGGTTGGGTTATTGGGGTTGGCGATAAATACCATACGCACATTATTGTTCTGCTGGATGGCTTCAAGCATCGCTTCTAAGTCATGACCATAGCGCTTAGCAGGCACTTCAATCCCAGTAGCCCCAATCATTTTCGCCAACATAGAGTAAACGATAAAAGCGTACTCACTATAAACTATGGCATCGTTATGACTAACGAACGTGCGAGCAATAATATCTAATAAGTCGTTAGATCCATTACCCAAAGTGACTTGGCTACTGTGCACATCATTAAAGTCTGCCACCGCTTGCTTTAAATCCGTACCATTACTATCTGGATATCGGGCCAGCTGATCCAACTGCTTGGTAATCGCTAAAGTCACATAAGGAGACGATCCTAAAGGATTTTCGTTGCTAGCTAGTTTTAGGACATCATTAACCTCATACTCCCGCTTTAAATCCTCAACAGATTTACCGGTTTGATAAGCTTTTAACTTTAAGATGCTATCGTAGGCTGGGGTTAAAAATGTTTTTTCGGTCATGGTATTACCTAATTTTGTGACAAATAGCCAATGGGTAAATGATACTGGCGGATTAACAGCATTGTAGCTTTAAGCTTTAAAACAATAGCTCAAAGCTCAAATAATAGCTTAAAGCTCTAAATAACGGCTTGCGGATAAGAGCCCAAAATTCTAACATCGCGAACTAAAGGACGAATCTCCTCTATAGCGGCTCTAACATTCTCATCTTCAATATGACCTTCCATATCGATAAAGAACACGTATGACCACTTGTTCGGACGCTCTGGACGAGTCTCAATACTGGTCATAGAGACCCCATGCTTTGACAGAGGCTTCAGAATTTCAATCAGTGCCCCTGCTTTGTTATGAGCTGAGACTAAGATGGAGGTTTTATCCTGACCTGAAGGCGCAATATCTTCGTGACCAATGATCAAGAATCGCGTGGTGTTGCCTGGATTGTCTTCAATATTTTCATGTAGCTTATGTAAATCATACTCTGCTACTGCCACATCCCCAGCAATCGCCGCCGAATGCCACTCATTCTTTAATCTCCGAGCTGCTTCCCCATTACTTGAGACTTGAACCCTCTCTACATTAGGATAGTTCACATCCAACCAATGGCGACACTGAGCCAGTGACTGCTGATGTGAGTAAATACGACTTAAGCTATCAATTTTGGTATGTTCTGCCACTAAGAAGTTATGATGGATTGGAAGCTCCACTTCACCGATAATTTTTAGTGATGAAGTCAAAAAACCATCAAGGGTATGGTTTACTACCCCTTCTGACGAGTTCTCTACTGGCACCACGCCATACATGGCAGAGCCTGCTTCAACTTCACGGAATACATCAGTAATGGTGGTTAAGGGGACAGTAGTTGACGCTTTACCAAAGTGCTTTAATGCCGCGGCATGAGTAAAGGTTCCAACAGGCCCTAAAAAAGCAATTTTCTGCGGGGCTTCTAAGTCTAAGCACACCGACATAATCTCTCGGAATAAGCGCGCCATCTTTTCGTCACTAATAGGACTGTCTGAAGCTTGATTGCGCTTCATAATGTTTTTTAATACTTGTGCTTCACGCTCTGGACGATAGAAGATGGGGTTTGTATCTACTTCATCTGCATGTTCTTTTTTGAAGATGGCCACTTCTTGAGCAAGTTTGGCACGGTTACTAATGAGCTGTAAAATTTCACCATCCACTTGGTCAATTTTTTGGCGTAGTTCAACCAATACATTCTCAGGAGCTGAAAAATTTTCAGTAGCGCCTTTTTTGGTATTGTTATCAGCGTTATTATCGTTATTTGTTGACGAAGTCATAAAAAAGCCTATGGGTCATGTTATGATAGTTGGGTACGTTACAAGTCATAATAAAGTAACTATAACAAACTTACGCCCTGTTTAGATAGCGTCGTTTAAGTTGTCAATACACTTACTTTCCATTTTCAGCCAACTTATGGATAAGTAAGTGTATTTTTAAAGGTATTAACCTAGTTTAATACTCTGCAAAAATTAACGCTAGAGGGTCCGCACTTTTATATTAAGTTACTGTATTTATTTACTATAACTTAGCATATACGACTGTGATGATACCCTTGATATTTTTTAATCTCATAGAAATAAATTAGGAATAGATGATGAGTGCCTTATCACAATTACAAACCATGACTACTATTGTTGCTGATACTGGAGACTTAAGTGCCATTGCTCGCTTAAAGCCAGTTGATGCCACGACCAACCCCAGTCTAATCACCAAAGCACTCACCCACCCAGACAAGCAGGCCATGTTGGCTGACACCCTAAACCGTTACTCCAATCACGGCGATGACATGATTGATAAAGTGATTGATGACTTAACGGTTCAAGTGGGCTGTGACATCCTAAAATTAATCGATGGCCGTGTTTCTACTGAAGTGGACGCTAGATTGTCCTACGACACTGAAGCTACCATTGCCAAAGCACATGAGTTTATGGAAGCCTATGAGCGTGCCGGCGTAGACAAAGACCGCATCTTGATTAAAATTGCTGCTACTTGGCAAGGTATTAAGGCTGCTGAACAGTTGGAAAAAGAAGGCATCCACTGTAACCTAACTTTAATCTTTGGTCAGCATCAAGCTGTGGCTTGTGCCGAAGCGGGCGTGACGCTAATCTCTCCTTTTGTCGGCCGTATCCTTGACTGGCAAAAACGCGAACAAAACCGTCAAGACATTCCTGTAAGTGAAGACATGGGTGTCCAATCGGTTAAGCGCACTTATCAGTATTACAAACAACATGGCTATAAGACTCAAGTTATGGGCGCTAGCTTTAGAAGTGTGGATCAAATTCTAGCTTTAGCAGGATGTGACCTACTTACCATCTCGCCAGAGCTTTTAGATGAGTTAGCTGCTTTAGACACTAACGTGGAGCAAGTGCTTTCAGCAGATATGACAAGCGAAACCATGCCAAAATTGAGCCTAACTGAAGAACAGTTCAGTGCCGAATATGAAAAAGACAGCATCACTCAACATTTATTACCTAAAGGTATTGACGGCTTTATCAATGCGCGTGATGAGCTAGCCAAGGCTTTAAAGCAATTAAACAAATAGCAATTAAACAAATAACTGTTAAATAAGTAATTTTTTAAGTGCATTTACTGTCTTTAAACTAAAAAAAACTCTACGCTAGCGTAGAGTTT
Source organism: Psychrobacter piechaudii (assembly GCF_900162825.1). Lineage (GTDB taxonomy): Bacteria > Pseudomonadota > Gammaproteobacteria > Pseudomonadales > Moraxellaceae > Psychrobacter > Psychrobacter piechaudii. Next base: position 16,330 of record NZ_FUGE01000143.1, on the reverse strand, counting down.
TTTATTATCGGCTATATCTATTATTTTTAAGGGCTTAGCCTTCTAGTACGGTATATACTGGCACTGGGAAAGGCTTATGTAAATCTACTAAATCCAGTAGCACTAGTACACCTGCCACATCATGGCCAGCTTCTTGACACAAATGATAAGCGGTATTTAAAGTGCCGCCAGTAGCTAAGATGTCATCAACCAATAATACTTTACGCGGAGCCATACCGCCTTGGATTTCTAAGGTATCACTACCATACTCTAAGGCATAGGACTTATTAGCCACAGGAGGCGGTAGTTTACCCGGCTTACGTAGCAACACCATGCCTTTGCCCAAGCGTCCTGATAACAAACTTGCAAACACAAAACCACGGGCTTCAACAGCCACAAAACAATCAATCTGCTCTAATAGGCCATCTGGTAAGGCTGCTAGCATGGCATCAATAACTTCATTTACATGATCAAGCAGTAACGGAGTGATGTCATAGAAATCAATGCCAGGCTTAGGAAAGTCAGGAACAGTGCGAATGGCTTTCCACAAGTCATGCTGTCTACGGCTTTGTAAAACTTCATTGCTCGGTGGCACAGCGCCTGTCTCTTGCACGCTCGAGAGGCTTTGAGGGTTGTCACTCATAAGTTTTCCATCAAAATTAGGGTCGAAGAGGTAAGATAAACATATAGGGAGGGCTATTGTTTAACAAAACGCCTATTTTAACATATCATCTTCCTTGAGTCTTACAGATAGGTCACTGAAATTCGAATACCTGTTACTGAGCTTGTTTGCTATAATCAATGCCCAAATTTAAACGTTAACCTTGTGCTATATAGAGAGCTGTATAATGAAAAAATGGGAATGCATAATTTGTGGCTGGATATATGATGAAGAGTTAGGCTGCCCAGAAGAAGGGATTGCACCAGGTACCAAATGGGAGGATATCCCTGATGACTGGACTTGTCCTGAATGCGGTGTCGGTAAATTAGACTTTGAAATGCTAGAGGTATAGTTTATCTTAATAGATACGACCCAAGGCCATTAAAAGGATTTTATGTACCATGCCAAACTCCATTCTCAACCAGTATGATTGGTATCCCTCGCCTGTTTCAGCAATGATGCAACAAGCCATAATTCCAGTCTCTAAGGATATTGAGCTTTGTGTCGAAGTAGGTGGCGATCCTAAAAACCCTCCCTTACTGCTGATTATGGGGTTAGGCTCACAGCTTATATTTTGGCCTGAAAACTTTGTAAAACGCCTTATAGATGCCGGATTCTTTGTCATTCGTTTTGACAACCGTGATATTGGCTTATCTACTAAAATTTCTCGCTCAGATCTGCCCAAAACCAATACCCTGGCTGCCATGATGAAACTGCAGTTAGGACTGGATAACTCAAAAACACCCGTTCCCTATCGATTAGATGATATGGCAGAGGATACCGCAGGCTTGATTAAAGCTTTAGGCTTTCGTCAAGTGCATGTGCTAGGTGCCTCGATGGGCGGTATCATTGCCCAAATTTTAGCCGCTAAGCATCCTCATTTAGTGGATCGTTTGGCCCTAGTATTCTCTACTCATAACAAGCCTTTATTAGCGCCGCCTCGCCCCAAACAGCTGTACACGTTAATCAAACGTCCCAACAGTTATAAAGAAAAAGATATCGTTGAGCATGGCAAATGGTTTATCAAAACTGTGGGCTCACAAGGTCATATCGATGAAGAAGCTGTGGCTGAGGTTGCTAAATTAAGATATCAACGCTGCTTTTATCCAGTAGGTAGTGTTCAGCAACTAAAGGCTATTTTAATGACCGGCTCGGTGCAGCCTTATACCAAAGAGATTAAAGCCCCCACTTTGGTGATGCATGGCAGCAACGATGGACTATTACCTCCTTCGCACGGTAAAGCAGTCGCCAAAGATATCCCCAATGCTACCTTTAAACTTATTAAAGGCATGTCGCACGACTTGCCTGAATACTTCCAGCCCTTCATTGTCGCTGAGCTAAAAAAGCACATGCTGCAGGTTAGCTAACTGTCATTAAATTGACATTCAAATACTCTAGTCTTCTATAATGATACACTCTCATTGAGTAATCAATTAAGAAGACTAGGTTCTTTTATGCCCAATAAAACATCAGATAATCAGTACAAAATTAAAACCAAACCGTCAAAGTATGCACATTTTATGCAAGCTTATAAAATAAGAACGCCAAAATATAAGTTCTATTTAGAGCGTGGCGGTGATGAGGGTGATCCGATTATTCTCTTAATCATGGGACTCGGTGCTCAATCTTTGGTTTGGTCCAACCTATTTTGCCAAGAGCTAATCAACTCAGGATATCAAGTGATTCGATTTGATAATCGAGACATAGGCAAATCAAGCAAGCTTAAGCACAAAAACAAACTCACCAAAGAATATAAGTCGGTCTCAAAAAAGTTGGCTTTATTATCGCGATTCAAGCTCGGTTTGCCTCTACATATCGAAGAAGACAGTATCCCGTATACCCTTTTTGATATGACCGAAGATGTGCATCAGCTGTTAAATGCTTTAAAGATTGAGAAGTGTCATGTGATTGGGATGTCAATGGGCGGTATGATTGCACAGATTTTAGCCGCTGAACATCCCGATAGAGTGGACAAGCTTGGTTTGCTAGCCACTAGCAATAACAAACCTTTTTTACCCCCGCCTAGGATTGATGCCCTTAGAGCTCTGACTAAACCTATCCCCGAGACCAAAGATGCTACTGAGATTATCGAAAATAATCTAAACTTACAACGAGTTATCGCCTCTCCTGACTTTTTTGATGAAAAGCGGGCCTTAAAGCGTACTAAACTGCTCTATAATCGCCGCTTTTATCCCATAGGAGTAAGCCGTCAATTATTAGCACTGTTAGCAACAGGCTCGTTAGTAAATATAGATAAAAAAATCAAACAGCCGACATTAATTGTGCATGGCTCAAAAGACAGGTTATTGCCTCCTGCTCATGGTCATAGTCTATCAAGAACCATTCCGCATGCTGATTTTAAGCTGATACCTGGTCTTGGTCACGATATACCAGATACCCTAGCGCGTTATTTGGCGGATTTATTTGCTGAGCATTTCCGTTAAAAAAGGCAGCCATTGATAACAAGGACTGCCTTTCATGGCTACAATATTTTTCTACTATTAGCTATGTTAGATCTAGCTAACTGCGATAATCGGCATTAATGCTGACATACTCATGTGATAAATCACAAGTGTAAACGGTATCAGTAGCCTCGCCCATACCCAGATCAATATTAATAGTAATCTCAGGGCGGCTCATGACTTCTTGGCCTTGCTCCTCAGTATAGCTTGGATCTAACTGACCGCGCGTACAAATAGCCACATCATCCAGGGTCACACTAACTTGATCGGCATCAAGGTTTTCAGCCCCTGAGTAGCCCACTGCAGCTACAATACGACCCCAGTTTGGATCACTGGCAAAAAAGGCAGTCTTCACTAAAGGAGAGTGAGCGACGGCATACGCCACATCACAGCAATCCTCAACGGTCTTACCACCAGTCACTTTAACCGTAATGAATTTTGTTGCCCCTTCCCCATCTCTAACGATCAAGGTAGCCAAACGCAAAAAGACTTCTTTTAATGCTTGGTATAATACTTGGTAATGTGGGTGCTGGGTTGAATCAATCAAATTAGCTTGGTTGTCACCTGTGGCTATTAACACACAGCAATCATTGGTTGAGGTATCGCCATCAATGGTAATGCGGTTGAATGATTGATTGGTCAATTCTACTAACATCTGTTGTAGTAGATGCTGAGCAATAGGCGCATCTGTCGCCACATAACCTAGCATAGTAGCCATATTAGGGCGAATCATGCCAGCGCCTTTAGAGATACCGGTTACTTTGTAGCTTATAGCTTCATCCACAACCACGCTGGTACTGGCCACTTTAGGGATAGTATCCGTGGTTCTAATAGCATTGGCAGCAGATAACCAGTTATCCTGTGACAGACTGGCCAAACAGTTATCCAATCCATTAATGATGGCTTCACTATTAATTACTTCGCCAATGACACCGGTAGAAAAAGGCATTACCTGATTGACCTCTACCTCTACTTTGTCAGCTAAAGCTTTACAAGTTTGCAGCGCACGGCGATAGCCCTCCTCGCCTGTTGCAGCGTTTGCATTACCAGTATTAATTAGCAGATATCGTGCTGACTTATCACTGCCGGCAAGTTGCTGTAAATGTTCACGCACCAGCAAGACAGGGGCTGCACAGCACTTATTGGTGGTGGTAACACAAGCCACGGAAGCGGTTTCACTCAAACGAAATACAACCAAATCATCACGATCTTTGTAGCGCACGCCAGCAGCAGTGATGCCAATTTCAACGCCTTCAATGGCATGAATAATATCTGGTGGTGCTATATTTCCTACTGGCATGAATATCCCTTACTTATTGGTTAAAAACTGTCGGAGCAGTCTTTATTCAAGTTAATTTTATTTGCTTAGGCTATTTTTTAGGCTGTTTTTTAAAATCGGAAAGAGGCCCAAATTGGCGCATGGTCTGATGGTTTTTCCATCGCTCTTAATTCATAACTGATTCCGGCATCGATACAGTTGTCTTTAATATCCTCTGTACATAGGATATGGTCAATTCTAAGTCCACGTTTTGGATCATCATTAAAACCGCGGCTACGATAATCAAACCAGCTGAACTTCTCATTACAATCTGGATTATGGATACGGTAAGTGTCAAATAAATTTCGGCTCATTAAAGCTGTGTACCACTCGCGCTCTTCTGGTAAAAAAGAGGTCTTACCAGTTTTAAGCCAGCGCTGCGCATTTTTTTCACCGATACCAATGTCATTATCTTCTGGCGCAATATTCATATCGCCCATGATAATCAGCGTACGCCCTTCTTCTTTTAAAGCATCAATATAGACATTTAACGAGGCGTAGTACTCTCTTTTCATTGGAAACTTGGTTTCATGATTACGGCTCTCCCCCTGTGGAAAATAGCCATTTAACACATCAACCTCTTTTCCATCGAACACATATCGGGCATGGATAAAACGCTTTTGAGCATCTTCTGCTTCGCCTGGAAAACCTTTTTGGACAAAAATAGGCTTCTGCTTCGAGACTAGGGCTACCCCATAGTGTGCCTTTTGACCGAAATACTCTACATGATAACCTAGTGACTCCACATCTTGTAAAGGGAACTGCTCATCATGTACTTTGGTTTCTTGAATACCCATGACATCTGGATCAATGATGTCTTTTACCGCTTCTAATTGATGTTGACGCGCTCTAATTCCATTAATATTAAAACTGACAAAACGGATCATAAACCTAAATATCCCAAGGTAAAAAGTGAATTGCTAATCGTTTTTATCCTATTTAGTAATTTTACTATTTTCTAATTTTGCTACTTACTCATAACACTGTTTGCTACATATACATTATATTTTATTTATAAACCAAGCTAACCTTTATGGTAATAAGCGCTTAATATCCCACTGTTCGGTATCAGTAACTTTGGTATAGACTATTCTATCATGTAGCCTGTTGGGTCTGCCTTGCCAAAACTCTATCTCAGTAGCAGTGATTTGATAGCCACCCCAAAAGTCAGGCGTTGGCACCTCACCTTCAGGATATTGCTGTTTTAGCTGAGCAAACTTATCATCCATAGCTTGGCGACTTGACACTGGTCCACTTTGCGGCTGACTTACCCAAGCGCCTATTTGACTTTCATAAGGACGCTTTTCGAAATAAGCCTCTGTGGTGGCACGGTTTACTTTAGTAATATTGCCTCGGACTCTTACCTGGCGCTGCATATCATGCCAAAAGAACAGAGCCTCAGCATGAGGATTTTGCTCAATATCTTGGCCTTTATGACTGAGATAATTGCTATAAAAAACTATCCCTTCATTATTAACTTCTCGTACTAAAACCGTTCTTACCGCCGGCATATTGTCTGAACCACAGGTAGCCAAGCTAATGGCATAAGGCTCAGGAGCTTTCTGCTCAATGGCTTCATTTAACCATAACGTTAATAGCTGAAAGGGACTGTCTAGCAGCACCTCTTCATGCAACTCGCCTTTTTCGTATGAGACTCTTTTATCACTAAAATCCATATTACCCCCATTGTCTCTCTTAGTAGCCATTTGCTTAACCGTATTGGAGTAAAAACAACTGTGCTACAAGAAAGACTGATACCTTCAATAAAAACGTAAATACTCTAAATTTAAACGATAGCAGTTTCGCCCATCACTGCTTTAACTTTAACCGCCAGCTCATTGGCTAACTTATCGCACTCTTCGGCATTGTCTAATTCAACCATAACTCGGATAAGAGGTTCAGTGCCTGACTTACGAATCAGTAGTCTACCGCGACCTTCAATGCTTTTTGATGCCTCATCAAACGCTTGCGCTAACTCTGGGAAATCATACGGGTCCGCCATTTGCTCTAAGCGCACATTAACTAGCGTCTGTGGCAATAATTTAAAGCCTTTGGTCAATTGGCTTAGAGTTTGTTTGGTCTGTGCCATTACTGCCAATACCTGCAGTCCAGCAATAATAGCATCTCCGGTACGACTCTTATCCAAGCATAAGATATGCCCTGAAGGCTCACCGCCTAAGATCCAATCATTGGCCTCTAAGCCCTGCATTACATATCTATCGCCCACTTTGGCTCGCTCTAAAGTAATGCCTTCAGCTTCAAGTGCCAGCTGTAAACCCATATTACTCATTTGAGTACCAACAACACCTGCGGCTTTAGTTTCCGACTTAGTGGCTAGAATATATAAGATGCCATCTCCATCGACCAAATCACCGTTTTCATCTACCATGATGATGCGGTCCCCATCACCATCTAAAGCGATACCTAAATCAGCTTTGTGCTCAACCACTGCCTGCTGAATCGCTTCTGGATAAGTAGAACCACATTTATCGTTAATGTTGATGCCATCAGGTTTATTGTGGATAGCAATAACTTCGGCCCCAAGCTCACGTAACACACGAGGCCCTACGCTATAGCCTGAACCATTAGCACAGTCAATAACGATCTTTAGATTGGATAAATCATATTGGTAAGGAAAGCTGCCCTTACAAAATTCGATATAACGGCCTTTGGCGTCATTAATTCTAAAATGCTTACCCAGTTGAGCAGGATCTTCTTGAGTGTAATCGGCATGACCCTCTACAATGCCGTCTAATTTTTTATTAATGGCGTCTTGCATCTCATCGCTTAGCTTGCGGCCATCTGCAGCAAAAAACTTAATGCCGTTATCATAATAAGGGTTGTGAGAAGCAGAAATCACCACGCCAGCATCGGCATGGAAGCTACGGGTTAAGTGAGCGATAGCCGGCGTCGGTAAAGGACCCACCATATGCACATCAACACCGGCTGAGTTAAATCCTGCTTGTAAGGCTGCTTCGATAACATAGCCGGATAAACGCGTGTCTTTGCCAATCACCACACTCGGCTTCTTCTTTGAAGAAACGTGATGCTCTACCAAAACTTGGCCTGTCACATAGCCTAGTTTTAAAACAAAATCTGGGGTAATTGGAAACTTGCCAAAAAGTCCACGTATACCGTCTGTACCGAAATAGCTCATAAATCCCTCAACTAAATAGCAATTAAATAGTAGTTAAAATAGTAATCAAATAAGTAACCATTAAATCAATAACTAATAAATTTATTATGTCCTAATATACTACAAAAAAAAGACCAAAAGATATTGTCTTTTGGTCTTTTTGGCTGTCCAATAACAGGTTAACCAACAAAACAACCTTTATCTGTTTAATGATTTCTCATTAGCTAATACGATAGTTAGGGGCTTCTTTGGTAATCTGAACGTCATGAACATGCGACTCTTTCATACCCGCAGAAGTTACTCTGATAAATTCAGGTTTGGTACGCATCTCTTCAATAGTGGCACAGCCAGTGTAACCCATTGATGAACGTAGACCGCCCACTAATTGGTTCACGATACCATTAACTGGGCCTTTATAAGGAACACGACCTTCAATGCCTTCTGGTACTAATTTCTCAACGCCATCTTTAGCATCTTGGAAATAACGGTCAGATGAGCCGTTTGAGCCAGACATAGCCCCTAAGCTGCCCATACCACGGTACGCTTTGTAATAGCGACCTTGGAATAGCTCAACATCACCTGGCGCCTCTTCAGTACCTGCCAACAATGAGCCTACCATGATGCACGAAGCACCAGCAGCAATGGCTTTGGCCATATCACCTGAGTAACGGATACCACCATCAGCGATTAATGGAATGCTGTCTTTTAACACAGAAGCCACATTATCAATGGCTGAAATTTGAGGCACACCAATACCGGCAATAATACGAGTGGTACAGATAGAACCTGGACCAATACCTACTTTCACTGCGTTGGCACCTGCATCGCGTAAAGCTAAGGCTGCATCACCAGTAGCAATGTTACCGCCGATAACTTGAATGTGTGGGAAATTCTTCTTAACCCAGCTTACTTTATCGATAACGCCTTGTGAGTGACCGTGTGCGGTGTCAACAACAATTACGTCCACTTCTGCTTCAACCAAAGCCTCGACACGAGCTTGAGTGTCTGCACCAGTACCCACAGCAGCGCCCACACGTAAGCGACCTTGTGAGTCTTTACAAGCATTGGGGTTGTTTTCAGCTTTGTTAAAGTCATTGACGGTAATCATACCTTTTAGACCAAAGTTATCATCTACCACCAACACTTTTTCAATGCGATGCTCATGAAGCAGCTTTTTAATATTTTCGTTAGACTCGCCTTCTTTTACGGTCACCAACTTATCTTGTGGTGTCATTACGTTACTTACAGGCTGGTTATGATTGGTTTCAAAACGCACATCACGGTGAGTAACGATACCCACAACTTGACCACTACCTGACTCTACGACAGGTACCCCAGAGATGTTATTTTCATTGGTAATGCGAAGCAGCTCACCCACAGTAATATCTGGGGTCACTGTAATAGGATCTACTACTGTACCGGCTTCGAATTTTTTTACACGACGCACTTGCATCGCTTGACGGTCAATGTCCATATTCTTATGTACAATACCCATACCACCAAGCTGAGCCATGGTGATCGCCATTTCTGATTCTGTTACTGTATCCATTGCGGCCGATATTAGAGGAAGATTTAAAGAGATATCTTCAGTTAATCGCGTCGTCAATGAAGCTGATTTAGGAAGCACATTTGAATATGCAGGCAGGAGTAAAACATCATCAAAAGTTAGGGCATCATCTACGATTCGCAACATACAGACCTCTTGGCTAGGGAAAATAAGCAACCTATTATAACAAAATTATCAGCTTTGTGAGCACTTGAATTTAAAGAGCTTCCTGCTTTAAATACCGCTTAAGTAATTATTAATAATAGCCACTTTTCTTGAGTTGATTTTTAGTTTCTTGGGGCAAAAGTGATGCGGTCAGTGGGTAAATGACCTCTGTGATTCTCATTTAAATAATCTAGCATTTGCTTACGAATATCACATTCTAAATTCCAAGCATTCATTGGCCCATCAGAGCTGACTTTACCTCGCAGGGTAATGCTTTCTTGGGTCACTTCGATGACTCTCATCTCAGGCTTCATGTCTTTATCCCATAGCTCATGCGCTATAGCCAATTCATAAAACTTCTGCTGTATGGCATCAATGTCCGCGCCATAATCGACATATAAATGAACGGCACTGGACTGATGCGATGAGGTATGTGACCAGTTTTCCAGCACCTCAGTGACAAAGTACTTCATCGGCACAATAAGCCGTCTATCGTCCCACGTTTTTAATACCGCGTAGGTATAGCGTAAGTCTTCCACCTCACTCCAGATATCATTAACAAATATGGTATCGCCAATTCGTACCGGCTGAGTGATTGCCACTTGGAAACCCGCAATAATATTGCCTAAAGTTGGCTGAGCCGCAATACCGATAATAGCCCCAGCAATCCCCGCAGAGGTTAACAACGTGGTGCCTAGCCCCTCTAAGTCAGCAAACTCTGCCAAACCAATCCAGACTCCACCCAGTACCATAACAAAAATGAAAATACGTCTAAACACTGAGACGTAAGTCATTCTTATACGCTGGGTATTAAACTGCTCTTCATCTAATGAATCAATTTGGTAATCTTGGTATCGGTTGGCAAAAAAGTTAATTGCCCTAACCCCAAGCCATAGGCCACTGATAACCAGACACAACCAAATGATAGGCCGGGTGGAGGTGGCAATAGCATCTACTCTAGGTAAGCTGCCAGAGACCAAGGCCAACATCATAGAGAAGCTTAAAGTGACAGTAAGAGGTACTGTTATTTTTGAGAAAAAGTCAGTCAGGCCTTTATTACCCAACGACAGCTCGTCCTTTTGGGTACGGTGAGTGATGGCATTGGAGTATAGACCGACAAACTTTGACACCCCTTTACTAAGTACAAAGCTTATGCCCATAGTGGCAAACATAAATAGAATTAGAACCAGCACTTCCCAAACACTAATACCCCAAACCTTAGCCGTCATTGGCTCTGGTAAAAAGCGTTCAAACTCTGCTGGCTTATGAATATCATATAGCGCATTAATATTGGCCACAGTTTGCGAGGAGAACACCCAAACTGGTGATTGATTGCCTACCCGTACACGCTCTAAGTATAAGGGTACGCTTCTGTTCTTATAATTAATATCACCCAGCTTTATAGAGCGTCTTGGCACCCCATGAATGGGGCTATCAGTCCCTAGTACAGGCTCAACCAAACCGTCTGAACGATCCGGCAGATCATCGAAAATATACAGACCTTTTTCGGTCATTAAATAATCCAGCTTCTTTGCCAGATCAGTGGCTTCGTTCTTTTGGGCCGCTGCAGGTAATAAATTTAGGTTTAATGCATAGGCTGCTAGAGCAAAGTTCTTTTGCAAGTTGGCGCTATTAAAGAACTCTAATGTGGCTAGAGGTGTTTCAAGATTAGGGGGAGTAGATAGTTCAGGCAATCCAGAGTTAAGCTTATTTAGCACATAATAGGCTTCATTGAACTCCCCTGTAAGCTCGTTTTCAGCTAGGAGCGGACGAGTGACTTCCTCCTCTGCCCCCTCCTCTGGTTTGTCTTGTTGAATCTGCTGAACGGCATAGTCAATAATGTTTTCGGGCTGTTCAGCATTTTGTACTTGCGGCGTTGTCTTTGCATCATCAGCATGGGATAAAGCGGGTGCCAAAAACATAAACAACACGATCACGGCTAAATGGAGCGCCCTCAGCAGAAGCTTATCCCACTTAGCTAGGGTCGGCTGATTAATGATGCTATTTTTTTGAACAGATGACATGACATCAAACCTCGACAAGCTTGTAGTACGAGCTACTTCGTTTTTGTATGCTAAATTATTCATGCACATTCCAAGTCGTTTTGGTTGCCAAGCTCTAGGGAATTATGCGTAAAACACAGACCTACCTATCTACACCATGCTTGTCGAGTTAGCTTTATTTACTGTACTGCTATCAGTCAATTAAGCAAAACTAGATACGTCTCCAAGTCGTGCCTTGCTTACCGTCTTCAAGCTCAATATTGTTTTGCTGTAACAAATCACGAATTTCATCAGCGCGAGCAAAGTTTTTATTGGCCTTAGCCTCGATACGTTCTTGAATAAGCGCGTCGATTTGCTCATCACTCATCTGACCTTCACTTACCGCACCGATTTGAGCCTGCAGGAACTCTGTCGGATCTACTTGACCAATATTTAAAGTAGCAGCCAGAGCTTTTAGAGTCACTGCAGCCGTTTGCAGCTTAGCAATACCTTGGTCATTTTCTGTCTCACGTGCCAGCTTGTTAACCTCTTTTGCTAAGCTAAATAAGACACTGATGGCTTGTGGCGTATTAAAGTCATCGTTCATTGCTTTGATGAAATTAGCACTATAACCACTGATCTCATTAACCACTTCAGTTGACGCTTCTACTGACTCATCCAGCTTGCCTGCTGATTCTAAAACCGCTTCGGCCGCCTTCAACGTTTGGTAAACTCGAGTTAATCCTGAGTGCGCCTCTTTTAGTGCTGCATCTGAAAAGTTAACCTGACTGCGATAATGGCTCGATAGAATAAAGAAGCGGATGGTTTCAGGATGAAACTTCTCCATCACTTCACGAATGGTGAAGAAGTTCCCTAAAGATTTAGACATCTTTTCGCCATCAACGTTAATAAAACCAACATGCATCCAGTTATTGGCATAAGTACAGCCGGTTGCCGCTTCTGACTGGGCAATCTCGTTTTCATGGTGCGGGAACTGTAAATCATGACCCCCACCGTGAATGTCAAAGCTGTCCCCTAAACACTTAGTTGACATAGCAGAGCACTCAATATGCCAGCCTGGGCGTCCACCGCCCCAGTTAGAATCCCACTGTGGCTCACCTAGTTTTGCCGCTTTCCAGAGTACAAAGTCAAATGGGTTCTTCTTATCCGTATCAACATCGACACGTGATCCCGCTTGCAAATCCTCTAACTTACGCTTTGATAATTTGCCATAACCCTCAAAGGTTTCAACGGCATAATAGACATCGCCGTTTGGTGCAGCGTATGCATGGTCTTTTTGCTCTAGGGTATCAATCATTTGCAGCATTTCATCGATATGCTGTGTGGCGCGTGGCTCTGAGTTAGGAACTGCACAGCCTAAAGCCGCGGCATCTTCATGCATAGCCTTAATGAAGCGTTCGGTTAAGTCGCCAATCTCTTCGCCATTTTCATTAGCACGAGCAATAATTTTGTCATCAATATCGGTGATATTACGCACATAATTCACCTCAAAACCTAAGTGACGTAACCAGCGTGACACCACATCAAAGGCAACCATTACCCGAGCATGACCAATATGGCAGTAATCATAAACCGTCATACCACAAACATACATGCCTACCTTACCGGCTTGTAGCGGCTCAAACTTTCGTTTATCGGTAGTCATAGAATCATAAATCTTTAACGTGGCCTGACTTTCGACCAACTGTTTTGATAGGAATTCAGGAGTTTGCGTGATATTGGCAGATAAAGACATATTAAAACCTTATAATGAAAACTGATGAATGATGACATCAAGTATTATTCTTAGCGAGGCTCATATTACCTAAGCTTGGCTAAAATTGCTATATTTCATCGGCATAGGATATGATGCTAACTTAAGTTTTTTAATAAAACCCCCTTAGATTTACTGGAGTTCCCCTTATGGGCAATCGATTAACCAAAATTTACACCCGCACTGGAGATGATGGCACGACAGGCATGGCAGATGGTAGCCGTGTCAGTAAAGCAGATGCTCTCTTCTTTGTAATGGGTGACGTTGACGAATTAAATGCCCATATCGGCATGATCTTGGCACAGATAGAAGCCTTAGAGGCAGATAAAGCACAAAGATTTATTGCGATATCTGACAGCTTAAGCACCGTTCAACATTTATTATTTAATATCGGTGGCGAACTGGCTATGCCCGAATATAAAGGTATTAGTGAAAGTCATATTAGCTGGCTAGAATCTGAAATCGATACCTTTAACCAAGATCTACCTGCCCTAAAGGATTTTATCTTACCAGCAGGCTCTGCCTTAGTCAGTCAAGTCCATATCGCTCGCACTGTCTGCCGCCGTGCTGAACGTCAAGCGGTTAACTTACAGCAAATCAGCAAGCAAGCCATAAGTGCAAATGCGCTTAAACTATTAAACCGTCTATCTGACTGGCTTTTTGTTTTATCAAGATATTGCGCCAAAGTTGAGGGGTCAAAAGAGGTGTTATGGGATAAAACCATATTGGATAAATTCAGCAGCTAGTCAACTATATATCCAGCCTGTTATTTAACCAGTTTTATAAAGTATCTCACAATAAAAAAGGTCCAACACAGTTTGTTGGACCTTTGTTAATGAGCTAATTTAAGCTAACTAAGGGCTTAAAAACCCAAAAGTTTTAGTTGCTTTTAGTCTATTACCCTTAGTAAGTGCCGTCTTCTTCAATGATGACCATTTCAATACTGTCATCTTTAGGAGCACTTAGCTTCTTAGGAACTTCAACGGGTTTAGTGGCCGTGTTATTGGCTTCCTCAGTTACAGGCTTACTAGGCTTTGGGGTTTCAGCTGCTTGAGGCTTAGCGGGTTCAACGGGTTTAGCAGCAGGCTTTTGTTGAGCCTCAGTCTGTGCTTTAGCACTACGAGCAGGCTGGGTCTGACGTACAGGCGCTCTTTGCTTCTGCTCAGGCTCTGGACGAACGCGAGGCTGCGTAGGTTGTCTTGGCTCAGCTGGTAAAGCTGGAGCAGGTCTTGGCTTATTGGTGTCTGGAGCAGTACGACGCGCATCAATAACGGCCTGATACTGCGACTTGGCAATAATGTCTGACGCAGCCATTAAAATAGAGGGCTGACCCACTACGCGAGCAATAGACTGACCGCCTTGCATACCCACCACATAACTAAAGTTATCACTAACCAGCATGTTGTTATTTAACACGATGCCTTCAGAGCGTAATAACTCAGCCAAAGTACGGTCTTCAACTTGAGTGTAAACTCGATTGGCACGGCTTACATCTTGGTTTGGCAAAGTTAAGCTTAAGCTGGCACTACAGGTAATCATACCTTGATCATTTGCTTGCTGCATTACTCTTGGGTTGGCAACATCAACCAATACTGAACCTACCGCATTATTGACATTGGTCAAACTTAGGCTTTCCCCATTGCTCTCAGCATAAGCATTAAATAAACGCTGTGACTGAGATCCTAAAGTAGACTGCACAGTTTGTGTCAACTGAGTTAAGGCCACTTGATCATCACATTGAACCACAGGAGCAGTTGTGACTACTTCAACTTTAGCCTCATCTGATTTATCAGTAGACTTCTCTTTTTTGCTACAACCCACAGCGGTTAATCCGCATAGCAACATCACCCCTACCAAACTTGTAGGACGTGAAACACGATCAAAACTTAACTTCATCATAACCTCTTTTAAAACCAGCCTTGGCTATCGCACGGTAATTTATATCTTTACAAAAAAGACGATAGCTCTTTTGTAAAAATATGTCTTAAGCCGTACTAGCCATTATTGTTACGTATTATACGCCAAAGCATAAATATTTGTTAATTCATATTAAAGTTATTGCATTTTAATGAAGTGTTATCACAATTTATATCTATAGTTTGTAAAGTAGGCTCATTAGGATCTATTAATGCTGCTTATTTTCTGCCAGTATTTCATTATAAAACTGAGCTATTTTACCTAATCCGCTTTCTCATAAACGTACTTTTAGCCTATCGCAATTTTAAAGGCTTTAACTTATTCAGAAGAGATTCTATGACTTCGTTAACCTCTTTACTCGACATTCATAATTGCTACTTACTCGGTCATAGAGGCGCTCGTGGCGAGCAGCTAGAAAACAGTAAAGCTGGCTTTATCCATACTCAGCAGCTAAGTCAAATCTCGGCAAACAATTGGCAAAAAAAGAAACTGGTAGGTATTGAGTTTGATGTGCAGTTAACTTTAGATGGTCAGTTAGTGGTCTTCCATGATGATACATTGCTTAGGCTATTTTCTCATCAATCTAGAATCGACCAATTAACCGCTGCCCAAATACAGCGCATCAGTCGCTCTGCTAGCGCCAATCAAAGTGATCCTATGTTACTGCTGCAACAGATGCCGGAGTTTATTAAAAATTACAGCCACATCGAGCTGGAAATTAAAACTAGCAATCGCACCAACTATCAACAACTGATTCAATCGTTAAAGCAATGTTTGGTTACTCCAGAGTTTAAGACTCTACCTTTAACCTTAACCAGCTTCGATGTTCATTTGCTTGAGAAGCTACAGGCGGATATTGTCCTTAGTCAGTTTAAGCGAGGCCTATTGGTAGAGCCTGCCTGCCCGCAGCTGACCCTGAAACTTATGGCACAGCCAGTTTTTAAGTATGCCGAGCACCTCATCCCTTCTACGCACCCTATACTCATAAATGATATTAAAAATGCAGTAATGAGCACTGGACAGCCTTTTACCAATACCGTGTTAATTGCTTTACGATTAGGCTGCTCCTCTATTGGGCTATTTTATCCTCTATTTGATTCAAGCTTTATGGCTCAATGCCAAAGATATGATCTTGCTACTACTGCTTGGACCGTTAATAATATCGACTCTGCCAAACATCTTATCAAGCTTGGGGTTAACTACCTCATTACAGACTACCCCAGTACTTTTTTATATGACTAAATAGCTGCTTAAAAAGCCAATCCAAGTAATACCAATCTAGAAAAAATAGGGTGGCAACAAAATTTGTTGCCACCCTATTAATTAACTGTTATATAAAAGTAAAAAAAGCCGAAAACCCGAGTTTCTCGACAATAATCTAGTGTATAAG
>NZ_FUGE01000130.1 GCF_900162825.1 Psychrobacter piechaudii | reverse complement strand
TGCTTAATAGTAAGTTTATCACCCATTGAGGTAGTAGCAGACTCTTTTAAGCCCAAATCAATTCCAACGCTGCCCTTACCACTTGCTTGCTTAGGATGGTCTTTCACGGTGATACAGGCATACCAACGATTACGACTGTCTTGTACTATCTCAAGTGTGTTGATTTGATATAGGCTTAGGTTGTAGCTATCAAATACATCTATGATGAGCTTTTGACCTTTAGATAGCGATAGCTGTAGGGTTGATTTCAGTGCTTTTTTACCGCTTTGTCTTGTGCTTAGGTATTTAATGGCTGATTTTTTAAATGGTATCCAACCTAGGCTTTTACGTTTGGCATCAGCTCTATTGGTACGCCAGTTAAGTTTGGCTTTTTTAAATTGTTTACGTGATTTAGCGTGTGTCTCATTGATAGCCTGTAAGGTCTGACTGTGTAATCCTAAATACTCACCACTACCTTTGGTGTACTGATTTAAATCATAAGCATTAAAAAACTTACCGGTACGTTTTAGATGCTCAAAGCAAAGTGCATTGACATAGTTCCACACGAAGTTTACTGAACCGCTTAGCTGATTCAGCTCTTTTATGTGTTTGTCTTTAATGCGTAGCTTGAGTGTTTTCATATGCTTAGTATGGCAAGATTAATTTTAGCTTACAACCCTTTAACGACTTCTTACGACAGTGTGTGTCGCCTTATATCCACCCCCTGAAGTGGGTGGTTTTACGGCGACTGGTGATAAATTTATGACTAAAAAATAATTAAGATAGAAATATAAAGCCTTATCCTAACTAAATCATTTTCATAAAATTAAATTAAGGAACCACAGGGACATGATTTAAGCCTAAAGACTCATCAAATCCGAACATGACGTTCATACATTGAACGGCCTGCCCCGCTGCGCCTTTGACCAAGTTATCTTGTACCACCAGAATAGTGGCAGATTTAGTGTCATTATCTTGGTGAACTGCAATTCTAAGTCTATTGCTTGCTCTTACGCTACGTGTATCAGGGAACTCACCTGCTGGTAAGATATCAATGAATTTTTCATTTTGATAGGCTTGTTCATAGATTTGCTGCAAGTCCAGATCACATCCTGCGTCGGTTAAGCTTAAGTGAATGGTGGTAAACATACCTCGAATCATAGGCACTAAGTGAGGCACAAAACGAATATTATGGGTATATTTACTTTGCAGTAACTCATGAACCCCTTGCTCAATTTCAGGGAGATGACGGTGGCCAGTCACCCCATAAGCATTAAAGTTGTCCGTGGTTTCAGCATAGTTAAGATTCAACTTGGCCTGACGCCCTGCGCCTGAAACACCAGATTTTGCATCAATGATAATACGAGGCTCTATAACTGCTTCGCCCTTATCGTTTTGAGCTTCAATAATAGGTTTTAAACCTAAAATTGCGGTGGTCGGGTAGCAACCTGGATTGCCAATAACCTTTGCAGTTTTAATGGCCTCACGGCTAATCTCTGGCAAACCATACACAGCTTGTTTCAATAACTCTGGGCAAGCATGCTTATGCTTATACCACTGCTCAAACGACTGTAAGGACTGTAGTCTAAAATCAGCGGCCAAATCGATAACCTTCACACCAGCTGCTACTAATGCTTCAGCCTGCTGCATGGCCACACCATGAGGCGTTGCGAAAAACACAACATCACAAGAAGTAAGGGCTTCTAACGTCCCTTCTCCTAAGTCACTATAGGTTAGATCAGATATGCCTCTTAAGCTTGGGAAAATACTGGCGACAGGTTTGCCTGCTTCTGTTCTCGAAGTTAACCATTTGATGGTCACTTTTGGGTGAGAAGATAACAATCTTATAAGCTCAACGCCTGTATATCCCGTTCCACCAATAATGGCTGCTTGTAACATATCCCATCCTATCTGATTGATTAAAAGCCGATTAAATAAAATCCTTCTTACTATTTAATCTAACTTAGATAAATTAAATATAATCGTTATTTTGTAAATAGTCATGCAATTTATAAAGTTTACGTTATCCGCTTCAGCTATTCAATGCATTAAACCTGACTGCATTAGTCGTATTTATTTGAGTTTAATAGATTATTAAGTCGCTCATTATAAAATAGGCTTATATTAAATAAGCCTATTTTTTATCACTTCAATTTTAAATCAGAATGCGTTTTATAGTTTGTAGTCATGCACCGCATCAATAAATACTTTGGCGTTGTCTGGGTTTACCCACTGGGTAATACCATGACCTAAGTTAGCTATATAACCTGTTTTTACACCGCCGGCATAAGCATCATCGAGCATATTTTTTACTGCTTGACGGATTGACTCTGGAGTTCCATAAAGCGTAGCTGGGTCTAGGTTACCTTGTACCGCAATTTGCTTATTGCTTTCAGCTAAGATAGCTCTGGCTTTGTCTAATGGCATGGTCCAGTCTAACCCTAAGCAATCGGCTTCAGAATCTGCTTGAATGTCTAACCACAATCCGCCGCCTTTGGTAAATACCACCACAGGAACTTCAGGATGACGCTGTTTAAGCTCAGCAACCACACGCTTATTGTACTTATGAGAAAATTCCTCAAACTGACGGTGTGCTAATGCCCCACCCCAACTGTCAAATAGCTGAACAAGCTGGGCGCCTGCAACAATCTGTGCATCTAAATAATCGATGATAGCCGTAGTAACATGGACTAAGATTTGATGTAAGAACTCAGGCTGGCTGTATAGTAGACCTTTGGTATAACGATAGTCTTTAGAGCTCCCACCCTCAATCATATAGGTCGCCAAAGTCCAAGCACTACCTGAGAATCCAAATAAAGGAACCAAACCATTTAATTCTTTACGGATACTGGTAACGGCATCCATAACATAGCTTAATGAGTCAGTGGCTTTAAAGGGTTCAAGTTGATTAAAGTCCGCTTCGGTACGTAAGGTACGCTTAAACTTTGGACCTTCCCCAGTTTCGAAGTAAAGGCCTAAACCCATCGCATCTGGAATGGTTAAAATATCACTAAATAAAATGGCCGCATCTAAATCAAAACGTCGTAAAGGCTGCATCGTAACTTCTGTCGCACGCGCAGTGTCTTTACACAGACTCATGAAATCCCCAGCTTCTGCTCGCGTAGCCTTGTATTCTGGAAGATAACGACCGGCTTGGCGCATCATCCATACAGGCGTCATGTCCACTTCTTCAAAGCGCAAGGCTTTAAGTAAGCGATCATTCTTCAACGGAGCAAAGTTGTGAGTGTTGTTAACAGAATCAGAATTCATTATAGACATTATTATCTCTTTAAAGTCCTAGATTATAATCAAAATGGATAGATGGAACCGTTTCTTACCTATCAATGGTATCAGGTTATAGCACTCTCCACACCTTATGACGCTTATTTATTTAAAATAGCCATGTCATCGCGGTGTATCATTACCACACGTTCCTCAGACTCTCCCAAGATCTTGTCAAAGCTTTGGGTTCTTTTCCGAGCTACACGTCTGGCTTCTTCCGAAGAGAAGTTCACTTGACCTACTGCAATACGCTCTTTGGTGGTCTCATCGACTACTGCAACCACATCGCCTTCATCGAAATCACCATGAATATCCACCACACCCACAGGCAATAAGCTCTTGCCTTGTACGGTAATGGCATGCACAGCTCCTGAGTCAATAAATAAAGTACCGGCCATTCTTAAATGCGCCGCTAGCCACTGTTTACGGGCAATAATTTTGTCAGCTTGATTGGTCTGCAATAGCGTACCTACAGGCTCACCTTCAACAATACGGGTAATGACTTTATCAAGGCTACCATTAGCAATGACCGTTGGACAGCCACCCATGGCCGCTAATCTACCGGCTCTAATTTTGGTCAGCATACCTCCACTGCCAAGCTTACCGCCCTCTCCCGCAATATCAAACAAATAGTCTGCCATTGCGCGCTCTTGACGAATCATTTTTGCATTGGGGTTTTCGCGAGGGTTATCGGTAAATACGCCGTCCTGGTCGGTTAATATGATATAAAGATCGGCACTTACCATCGCTGCAGCCATTGCGCCTAAGGTATCATTGTCACCAAATTTAATCTCATCAACAGTAATAGTGTCATTCTCATTAATAACCGGCAACACTCGCCATGCTAAAAGCTTATGCAAAGTGTTAGCCGTATTCAGATAACGTTCACGATTGGACAAATCATCGTGGGTCAATAGGATCTGAGCACTGCGGACTCCGCTCTGGATCAAAGCTGATGACCAAGTCTCTATCAGCCCCATTTGTCCAATGGCCGCACAGGCCTGTAACGCTTCTAATTTTTTAGGGCGCTCATCAAGCCCCATTCTGACTAAGCCTTCTGCCACTGCACCCGATGAGACCAATATCACCTCTTTGCCTTCATTATGCAGCTTAGCAATCTGGCTAGCCCATTCATAGATTGCGGTACGATCTAATCCCTTACCATTGTTGGTCAGTAAAGAGGAGCCAATTTTTACAATGACTCGTTTTAGATTAAATGATCGATTTTTGCTAACAAATCGACTGTCCTCTGGATCTGATTCAATCGGCTTGGCTATACTGCTTTTTGCTTTACTAACTTTAGAGTTTTTCTGGTTATTATTAGCACTCATAATTCTTCCCAAAATCTAATGAATAGAATAGTAATATGCTGGGTTAACACTCTGAACTATTGCGAAATATAAAAAAGCTGCTGAAGGTTTAAGCCCCCTCTCATCCTCTACCTTATTACCGAAATACAACCCACAACTCGATATAAAAAGGTTACAGAGGATGAAGGGACTGCCTTAAGGGGCATAAATTACCTCTACGCCATCGTCATCATCATCTTCATTATTGGCATTGAAAGCCGCTTCACGGGCCGCTCGACGGGCAGCACGGTAAGCCTCTTTTTGTTCTTCTGTATTGAGTCGTACTTCAGCTTCAAGACGCTCAAACCTTTCTCTTTGCTCTTCGGCAAATAAAGGATCTTCTTCTTCGCGCTCTTTTTCACGCTCAATCTCATTCATCAGATGATATTTAACATCATCTACGCCCTCACCGGTCAAGGTTGAAGTTCTGAACACAGCTCCTGTCCAACCCAGCTCTGCCACAATATGTAAGCACAACTCATCAAGTTCATCAGCATCGGGAACTTGGTCAATTTTATTTAAAATCAAAATCTGCGGTAAATTGGCAAGCTCAGGTGAGAAGCGCTCAAGTTCATTTAAGATCACTTGGCCGTTTTCGACAGGGTCACTGCCATCAATGGGCTTAATATCTAAGATATGTAACAAACGACGGGTACGTGCCACATGCTTCAAGAAGCGAATCCCTAAACCGGCCCCTTCTGAAGCTCCTTCAATTAAACCTGGAATATCAGCCATAACAAATGAGCGATGTAGGCCAACATCCACCACCCCTAAGTTAGGTACTAAAGTGGTGAAAGGATAATCGGCTACTTTTGGTTTAGCTGAAGATACTTGTCTGATAAAGGTAGACTTACCCGCGTTTGGAAGACCAATTAAGCCCACATCGGCCACAACTTTTAGCTCAAACTTAAGTTCTTTTAATTCACCTTCAAATCCTGAGGTAGCTTTACGCGGTGCTTGGTTGGTAGAGCTTTTGAAATGGGTATTACCTAGGCCACCATCTCCGCCTTTGGCTACTAATACCTCTTGACCTATTTCAGTCAAGTCACCTACCACTTCACCAGTTTCATTGTTAACAATGGTGGTGCCAATAGGCACACGCAGATAGATATTGTCCGCCCCTTTACCAGAGCAGTTCTTACTTTGGCCATTTTGGCCACGACCCGCATCATAACGACGGGTATAACGATAGTCTACTAGGGTGTTGGTATTATCATCAGCAACCACAATCACGTCGCCTCCTTTACCCCCATCACCCCCATCTGGCCCGCCACGAGGCACATATTTTTCACGGCGAAAGCTCACAATGCCGTTACCACCATCGCCTGCTTTGACAGTAACAATTGCTTCATCAATAAATCGCATTGGGCTTGCTCCCTTAACTTCTTTTAAATTAGTCTAACGAAAATCGGCTAATTGCAGTCTTCTACTAATTATTGTAGAAGGTTTGCTTCTTAGAAATATAATGTTTTAAAGAAAAAATATTTTAAATAAATAGTATTTTAGAAAAATAATACTTCAAAAAAATAACTTTCTAGAAAATAGAGTTGTTTTATAACGCCGTATTCTACAGCATTATTTTAGATTACATAGAATTAATATAGCTGGCTACTTTAATAAAAATACCCGATAACCATAACGATTATCGGGTATCGTTGCAAATCGCCTCAGTCATTACGCTATTCTTTGCCCGCATGCAATAAGCTCTTTTTTATATATTAGCCCATTGTCTGAGTCAAAAACTAACCGAGTATTTACAACCGCATTATGTCTATTATAACTTATGACATTCAATGCTTAAGGCTATAAAACTTATCTTTTATAGCCCGCTACAGCTAAGCGAAAATTACGCAGTGATGTTGGTGTAATGAACGCCAGCCATTTGCGCAGCCACTCTTAATACCTGAGTGCTATAGCCTACTTCGTTATCATACCATACATAAACAGTCGCATGGTTGTCAGTAACGATAGTCGCCTGGGCATCAACAATACCCACTTGCTTAGTACCCACGAAGTCTGTTGATACCGCTTCAGTAGAATCAGTATAAGCAATTTGTGACTGCCAAGCATCGCTTTCAGAAACTTGCTTGAAGAAAGCATTTAAGGCTTCAGCACTTTCAGGCGCTTTTTCAAGGTTTAAGTTTAAGATAGCCATACTAACGTTTGGTGTTGGAACACGAATGGCATTACCTGTTAATTTACCATTTAACTCTGGTAAAGCTTTACCTACAGCTTTAGCAGCACCTGTACTGGTAATAACCATGTTTAACACAGCACTGCGACCACGACGATCCGCTTTGTGATAGTTATCGATTAGGTTTTGGTCGTTAGTGAAAGCGTGAATAGTCTCAACGTGACCATTTACGATACCAAACTCGTCATTAAGTACTTTTAATGAAGGAGTGATGGCGTTGGTAGTACAGCTAGCAGCACTTACAATAGTGTCATCGCCGATAGTATCATTGTTTACGCCGTATACAATGTTTTTAATCTCACCTTTTGAAGGTGCAGTTAATAACACTTTCTTCACACCTTTGGCTCTTAGGTGCTTACCTAGGCCATCTTCATCTTTCCAGATACCTGTGTTATCAATAACGATAGCATCATTGATACCATAGCTGGTGTAATCAATTTCGCTTGGATCATTGGCATAGATAACTTGAATGAAGCGACCATTGACAATAATACCTTGGTTTTCTTCGTCAACGACGATTGAGCCTGCAAAAGTGCCATGAACTGAGTCACGCTCTAACAAAGAAGCACGTTTAGCGATATCACCGTCTTTACCTGGGCGAACCACAAAAGCTTTCAGTTGCAAGCCTTTATCAGTAGCCGCTTCTTCTAATAATAAGCGAGTTAAAACACGACCAATACGACCAAAACCGTAAAGCACAACGTCAGTTGCTTCACTCGCAGCAGGAGTTGATTTATCAGCTTTGGCTAGCGCATCAGCAACGCTTACTTTATTTTTTAATAGTTGACCTGCATCTACTACTGCAGTTTTGATGTCTTGGTTATCTACCACTTCTTTAACAGTAGCAACGATATCATCGATGTCCAACGCTTGACCATTGTTACGGTCAGCAGTTTGCTGGACTTTAGTCAATAGATCCGCTGTTGAAAGCCCATTAAGTGTTTCACCAAATAAGTTAACTTTTACGTCTTTATCGTTATAAAGATTATGCAGTTGGTTCACTAGCTCATAAGCCTGGTTCTCTTGTTTTTGATATTTGGCTAAATGAACTTGATGCAACTCACGGCGCGTATTAGCATTACTCACGATAATTATCCTTTGGGTAAATGAAGTGAAGGGGTTAGTGAAATCAATATAATCGCTAAATGAAAAGAAATAGGGTAGATATGTGCAAAATCTGCTTTTGATGTTCAAAAGCAGATCTAAGTCGAATTCTCTACCGTTATATTTAAGGTAGATTCTAAATCATATTGACAATTTTAGCCAGTACATCAGGCAGTAATCCTTGTTCTGAACAAGAATTAGTTACAAGAATAAGTACCAGTTGTGATTAGGATTTTCCTAGCTTTTTAATAGGGTAACAAATTCTTGAGAGTTACTCTTATACATAGCTACAGCTAGTTAGATGTTAGTTATTTAGTAACTGTAATTTAGTCAGTAACTAATTTATTCACTAACTATAGTCTTTGGCGTGCGAGTATGGGTGGTAATTTCCAACTTATTAATATCATAGCCCTGCATTTTTGCTATCTTCTTATAATCTTCAAAGACCGCCTCAGATAAAGTAGGCTTACGTGACAATACCCATAAGTATTTATTGTCTGGTGTGCCCACTAATGCGCTTTGATAGTTCTCATCAAGCTGTAAGATCCAATAATCTGCTTTACCGACGGGCAACCATCTTAACCAACTGGGCATAAAGGTAACTTTTAGCTCACTACCAGTATCATTTGCAGGTTTTGCCAACCCCTCAGCCTTCATCATCGAACCATCTTGCTTACGGCATTGGTTAATAACATCAACTGAGGTCAACTTGCCAGCCTCGTCCTTATTTAAGTTATAAGTTGCGGTTACATCAGAGACACAGTTACGCTGAAAATACATAGGCATACGGGCTATTTCATACCACTGCCCTGCATATTTATTTAAATCTACTCGGTCTACAGAAGTAGGTGCTGTCACACTCATAGGTGCGTTAGTCGAAGCCGTACCTGTTTCTGCATGGGAGAAGGTTGAGTAAGCCGCTAAAGGGACTAGTAAAGCCAAAGCTATGCCTGTGTGCTTAAGCAAAGCTTTCATGAAGGCTCTTTCTGGGATATCGTGCTTAAATTTATTCATAATAGTATCAAGGTAGTTATAAGATTAATATAAAGTGCCAAGTCATTTAATAAAAGTCATCTTGCGCCAGTGACTTAATTTTTAACTGACTAAACTTTCATTAAAGTTCTCTGTATTTTTTACTGTATTATTCGACATAGCTATCATATTACTCGACTAACTTCTTCACTATCCAAAAAGTGTAGTAATACGCTACGGTTTGTAAATCCTTTGTTCTATTTTGATTTTTACGTGAGCTTACGGTAAAAACTTACTTATTCCTGCTACTTTATCTCCTTGATAATGTCGTACTTGTCCGATATCTTCTGGCGCTATACCACCTAAAGCAATGACGGGTACTTCACTATCCCCGGCCAAAATGGAGAACTCCTCCCAGCCCAGAGCAGTCGCTTCAGTGTGAGTGTTTGTTGCTTGCACAGGGGAAATAAAAACACCCACCACAGGGGATAAGTCATGATTCAATCGATATTGGGCCAACTTATTTACTTGTTGAATACTCATTGAACTGTGAGCACTTACAGTCAGTGGTAATCCAGACAACAGCTCAATATCTGTATCAGCACAAGCCTGCTGAGTTAAATGCTGCGCGATAATTTGATCTGCTATAGCCATATTATTACGGTCATATAAGTAATTGGCCAATTCATAATCTATAATTAGCTTGATATCTGGTCGAATGGCCATCAGGGCTAACACCTGCTCTTTACGTTGAGATAAGCTCGACTGCTTTAATCTGACATAGACACAGGCCTGATGAGGTAAATTTTGCTGATAATAGTTTAACCATTGCTGTGACGACTGATCTTTGACTGCACTCTGAGTATTACAGGCTGTGCTATCTTTAATTGCTTTTACAGAGCCAACCTCCTGGGTAATCACTATGGTACTCGGCAACCTCAGCCACTGTAATATGGTTTTATTAGCATCAGGCAGTGGGTAGTTATTATTGATCAAATCCTCTTGGCTCACCCACTGTAACTGTTGACCTTCACAGCCCTCTTTTTCATGAGCAAACTGTTTAAACTGCTGTTCACTTAAGTCAACTCGAAACACATGCAAACAAACCGTCTTTGATTTACTAGGCATCTCGGTATTTGCATAATTATGACGCAACACCCCCAAAGGATTAATGACACTATGGTTGGCTATATCTAACCCTATTTCCTCAAAAACTTCACGAATAAGGGCCTGTTTAGCGCTCTCATTGGCTTCGATTTTGCCTCCAACGAACTCATAACGGTTACCTTGATGCTGCTTAGCATTACGAAACCCCAATAAGTATTGCTCACCAAACTGAATTACCGCCACAGCCACATCAATCTTTATCACAGCACCATCCTTTCTTTATTAATCACTAAAAGTTATTTATGACTAAAGGCAGCAGACCAATGCCTAAGTTAGTCCTTGCTACGTTAGCTAACGTATAAATTTATTTTGATAAAACTCTTGCAATATCCAACATAATAAACAATAATAATTAAAGTTAATGATAATCATTATCAATTAGATAATTTCGATTCGTCTATATTTCATTATAGAAACTAAAAAAACTTCTAAACTTAAGGATTAAGCTTATGGCCACTATCATTTCTCGAGCACTGTACCTTCGTGACAACCAGCTGCCTATGTTACAGTCAGAGCATTTATTTGCTTTAACCAAAGAAGTAAGAATTCAGCATGAGGGAGAAGAATACCGTTTGCGTCTAACCCGAAATAATAGACTTATCCTAACCAAATAGAGCTGCAAAAAATAAGGGGTGACTTTTAAAAAGTTACCCCTTATTTTATTGACCTTACTTTTATTAGAAGTTGAAGCTATAAACCACATCTACTGCGTTTTCGACCGCCGACGTGGCTTCGATATAAATTCGACGCGTCAACTGATAACGTAACGATAAGCTGCTTTGTGCATTGAATACCCCGACCCCATAACGAATATATAGATCTGGGGTAATATAACCAGTAACGTTGACGTTAGTATCGCTGTCTGTCCCAGAGGCATCAATGGTCAAACGTTCTAGGCCAAAAGCATCTCCAATAGTATTGGTGAGACTTCGAGTCCCTGTTAACCCTAAGCTTAAACCGGCCGCTGCCAAGTTATTGGTAACCTCAGATTTAAACCCTTCTTCACTAATCTGAGTGGCGCCTGGATTAGAGATACGTCCTGTCACCAAAGCATTCATGGCTTGCTGCTGAGTTAAACCAGCATTATTAAAGACCACGATGTTAGGCTCTGAAACTCTACCTTTCACGCGTAAACCTACAGTACGGCCTTCAATTTCTTTAGCTGCTTCGATGCTTAAGCGAGGGTTAACCACATCGCCATTAAATCGAACTTGAGCGTAGTTTAATTCAAGGTTTTGGCCAAAGATATCCACGGTGCTGCGGCGACTGACTTGAACCACCCCTAGCGCATTCATTACGCCTTGGCCTTTTTGGGTAATATGCACCGCTCCTGCCAATGGCAATACTGCACCAAAGCCGCGGAAGTTAACATTTTCACCCAAATCCACCCCGATATCGGCATTAATCGACCAAGGTTTAGAGATTGCCAATACATCCTCGATTCTATTCACTAACTGTCTATCTAAAACCACAACATCTTCAGACTTAGTGATTACTTCTTCGTTAGCCTCAGGCGGTCTAATGGTCGCAGTAGGTACGGAGACTGCCCCTACAATATTGACATACTTCTGCATCGGTTTGACGATAATATTGAAATCTGGATTGACCTCTGCATACAACAGTGGTGGCTGAGTGAGCACCAAACCTTCGCCGGTAACCCGTAACTTGGCCTGTAGCTCTTGTTTCCAGTCTACCGTTCCTGTTAGTTCACCCGCTCCCTTACCACTTAAGAAGGTTCCTTCAAGCTCAGCACTCTGTCCTCTTATCTTGGCTTTAGCATTGATATTAGTCAAGTTCACTGGCAAGTCCAACATGGCCACAGTGGCGTTTCTTAAGTTAATATCTCCATAGAATACTGGGCTGGTCAGAGTTCCGCCTAACCCCCCTGCCATAGTGATGTTACCAGCAAGTTTTCGCATACCTGGGAAGAAAGGTTTCAAAATCGCTAAGTTCAGCTCGTTAAGCACCAACGCCCCTGATATAGGTTTGTCCTCTTTATAAGGATCAATCACAACATCAGCATAGCCTTTGGCGCCACTGCCATTATCGATATCAGTACGCAGCTTTAAGCCTTCTTCAAATGATCTAACAATGACCGACACGCGCTTATAAGGAATAGTCACCGCATCATCTAGGCCTTCTTGAACTAGGCCTAACTTACCATTGTCGGAATATAAAGTGGCATTAATTACCGGCTCAACTCCCTTACCCCATTCAACGACTGCCTTACCATTTAGACTGGCTTGCCAGCTAAGGTCTTTAGGCATAATAGGGGCAAATAAGGAGGTGTCAATTTGTTGGATGGCTACGTTAACCTGACCCTTATCAGCAGAAGCAATCAAGTTCTCTCGTAGACATAGCTTACCGGTCTGACCCACGGCCTCCCAACAGTGAGCTGCCAACTGGATTTCAGGCGTATTTCCTCCAAAAGAGGCGATAAGCTGCGCTGGCTGGCTTTGAGCTAACGTCACATACTCCGTTGATACTTCACCGTCACCGACCACTCCCTGCCATCTACCATTTTTACGATCTAAGCTCCCTTTAATAGTAGCTTGGATACCGACATCGGTATTGGCATTATTGGTATCGCCTTTTAAGGTTAAGGTGTGGTCTTGTTCGGTACCATTAAATACAGCATATATATTTTCAAATTTACTGCCGGAGGCCTGTAAGCCGTCTGCCATAACCACTAAGGTGCTTGGACGTTTGGCTAAATCAACAATCTTACCTTTAATCATACCTTGTGATAACAATACGCCTGGAAGCGCTAATTTATTGCCGGTCAAGTCGACATAAATGGTCGGTAAGGCTTGGCCTTTATTCTGCATTAAAGTAAAGCCGCCTAAGACAGAGCCTGAGAAGTCTTTACTGATCTGGCTTAGATTACGAATATTCACTTTGGCTTCTAAAAGCTCTGTATTACCATTGGCAACAATTTGGTTGTCGCCCCACTGCATCATCAAGTTATTGGCATTTAAGGTTTCAACCACACTCTTAACTTGTTGAACTTGGCCGCTGGCATCTGTCGCTTTTAATCTTTCAAAATACTGATTCATATCTTTGGGCAGATGCAAAGTAGTATTTAGACTACCTTGAGCCAATAGTGGCTCACCATCTATCTCGCCTCGCAGTGCCATTTGATCAATACTAATACGCTGTACTGAGTCTTTCCATAATCCTGTGCTAGACACACGTCCTGTAATGTTACTTGGCAAATCTTTGACAAAATAGCCCAGATTAAAATCATCCATAACGGCGTCTACATTCCAAGCTACGCCATTGGTAACGTCTAACTTCCCTTTGGCGACTAGACTGCCCGCCTCGCCAACGTGACTTAAATTACGAATAGTGATGGCTTGAGCATTACCTCCAGCATCGACAATCAACTTACCTTTTGGTAATTGCGGGGTATCAATTGACCCATTAAACTTCACATTGAAGTCACGCAAATCCCCAAGCTTGGTTTGGTTATTACGCCATTTGCCTGAGGTTTGTAGATCTCCGCTAATAATGCCTTCTGTCTGAGGCGCAAAGAAGCCCACATTAAATTTATTGGTATTGGCTTTAACATTCCACCCAATACCGTCACGTAAGTTTACGTTACCAGAGGCCGTTATATCGCCTGCCTCACCTTTATGACTGAAGTTTTTGATATTGATATTTTCAGTAGTCCCATTGGCATCAACAATGAAATTGCCTTTGGGCACTCCTTGAGTGGCCAACTTGCCATTAAATCTAGCATCAAAATTTTGTAGTGACCCATTTAAGACATCAACCACGCCATCCCCATAGCCCATAACATCGACTCGGCGATTTTCAGAAGTACTCTTTCCAGTTTTTGGGTCTGTGGAAGTAACTTGCGCAGTTAGGGTTGAAGATAAATCTGATGATTTAATAGTAAAGGCATGACGCTGGCCTTTGACAACCTTGCCATTAAGACGACGGGTAATGTCTATCATTTTACCTGAAGCCTTGATATCCCCTACCAATCTAGTCACTGGAATGGTGTCACTAAAGGCTTGAGGTTTTAGCCCTTTGGTCTTGGCATCTATATCCCAAGTCAATGGGGATTTATTGGTGGCCAATAAAATATTACCGTTGCCGGCAAGATTACCCATCACCCCATCATAGTTTAGGTTTTGCAGCGCAATTTTATTATTGTACTTATTGAGCTTAACCTTATAGTCACCAGCAGGGGCAACATTTAATTTGATAATCTCAGCATCCGCGGTTACCCATAATCTATCATCACGTAACATGACATTGGCCATACCGCTAGGGCTATCTATCTCCCCAACGTCAGGCACTCCTTTGCGGCGTAAATTCTGCCAGCTGGCATCGACATACCAGGGGGCGTTAAATCTAGGATTTTTAGGTTTAACCCCTTGCACGACCTTAGCTTTAATCTGCTCGCCGTCGCGTTGCTTGAGGTCGCCATTAATCTGCATTAAGCCCTCTTTATTGCGCAGATCAAATACCACTGCTAATTGGCCATCTAGATATTCTGGAGCATAAGGCGCGGCACTCTCTGGCAGCAAGCTGCGTACTTTATAATCCTTACTATAAAGCATGGCTTTGGTAGTGAAGTCGTCTTCCCAATCAAGCACTCCGACTGCCAACAAGCTACCTTCTGGGGTTTTAGCCGTTAAGCGATGCACCAGCATTTTGCTGGTATCAATAATGTTGGCTCGCCCTTGGTAATGACCACTTGGAATGTCATTGGCCAATAGTCGACTATTAATACGAAGCTCAATATCAGAGAGCACCCCTGAAGCTGTCGCTAAACCGTTTTGCAAACGAATGTCCTGACCTTCAGCATAAGGCAGGTCAATCTCATCCCAGTTTAATTTGGCCTCAAAAGGAGCGTTGTCATCTAAGCCCTGAACGGTAAACACACCTCTGAAATTGTTATCATTATACTTACTGCGTATTTTGCCATAAGTGCGTTTAACACTCCCCACAGCCTCAACTTCAATGGGATCGATATAAACTTTATCTAAGCTTTTGACTGTGACTACCCCAGATAAATCTAAGGGATAGTTGCCCTCTAAGGTCACTATACCTTTTAAATCCTCAATCTTGACAAGATCACTATATTGTAGATTGCCTCGACCCAACTTAACTTGAGTGCCTACCCAATACAAATCATCAGCTTTGATATCAGTTACTTCTACAGGTTCTCTACCAGCCTGGTTATAGATAATTCGATTAATACGGGCTTTATCAAAGCGTAAATTAACCGGTAACTCGTACTCTTTGTATTCAAACGGATCGCCTGAGGGCGGTAAACGGTTTTCAATAACAATGGTTTCGATATCAGCATCGCGTAAATGCACTTCTTTAGAAAACAAGGCGCGCCAGCCAATCTTGACATAAGTATTTACGAAGTGTATGTCCACATCTTCTGAGGCACTCATGGTGATGTCTTTCACCTTAAGCCCGTCGCGCAGATTACCTTCTGAGTACTCTAATTTAACCCCAGTTTCTGAAATGATTCTTTCGAGTATGAACTTAGTACCCCTCTCCGTACCTGCCATTATATAAAAAGTGATACATATAATTAAAAATAGAATCAATAGTAACGCTAGAAGCTTTATCAGAAATGACAAAGGATAATGGTGCTTAACCCGCTCAGCATCACGCTGAGTAGGGTCTTTTTTTGGATTAGGCTCAGGGGTTTGCGAAGTGGTCATGGGTTAAGTAGCTTGTTTTCAATAAGGGAAGTTAAAATAAAAAATTAATAGTTAACTCAGAGCTAATCGCTAATAGTTGAAAATGTCTATTTCACTAGCGATTAACTCCTATTAAAGTTAATAACAACTTCACATATTTAAGATTAGAATGGCCTGTTTTCACAAGAGAATCGAAGTCAAGTCATAGTAAATGATATTCAATATAACGGCAACATCACAAGCTGCTTTTATTTCCCTCAGTCATTTAGATCAGGGTGTTACTGAAGGGGTGACCCAATAAAGAAGTGCAAGCGAACAGGAATGCTGTCTTCTAAAACCCCTGCTGCTAGGTCAACTCGGACCATGCCTACCGGTGAAGCCCAACGTACCCCAAAGCCCAAACCTAGCTTGGTATCAGCTTCAAAGTTAGTATCATAAGCATTCCCCACATCGGCAAATACTGCCCCTCTTAGACCCGGCTTAAATTCATAGTTGTATTCAGTACTACCGACGGCCAACACTTGACCCCCGACCAAATAGCCTTTTTCGGTGGCAGACAAACTATTGTAATCATAACCGCGGATACTGCGATCGCCCCCAGCAAAGAAGCGAAGCTTATAAGGCACATCTTCAAAATCTTTGGCCCAGATATATCCGCCATCTAGGCTGGCTACCACTTGGTGTTTATTTTGTTCCCCAAAGCTATATACTCCGCTCACACCCGCTCTAGCAATGGCCATGTCTGTGTCAGATAACACGCTGTCAGTACCCGCTTCAACTGAGTAGTATTGATGCCAACCTTTGGTCGGATTGGTAACATTGTCAGTAACCGTTTTGTCTATCTGATAACCCAGCAAGAAGGCTTCTTGATTAAACTGTGCCCCTTCTCGGTTAAAAGGAACCGGTAAGTTTTCACGATCAGGACCGGTCACACCACTTTCCAATTGATCTTGACGATAGCGTACCGAATAAGTTCTATTCCAGCCCCCTTCATTACGAATATTGCGTGTCACACCGCCTTTAATGGTGTTGGTTTCTAAATCCAAGGTACCCTCACCTTGGTTAATGGTTTCTTGCTCATAACTAATATTGGCATTAAGCGTGTCATCTAACGGATGCTTCCAAGGGCGGCTGGCATGAAGGTTCACTGATTTGTTAATCTTCGAGGCCCCCACACTAATACCGGCTTGATAACCATCACGATTAATCAAGTTGTGCTCCATACGCGCCACAGCTCGTACCCCAGTATCTGTACCATAACCAATACCTAAATCGACATCTCTAGGCCTATCTGCAGTAACGAAAACATAGAGAGGGACTGACTTACTTTCAGCCACCTCTTGTGGGGTTTTACGATTTGCCAATACGGTCTTACTCAAATCATCAGGCAAAGCGCTGGTATCGGAATAAGGATCTCTTTCATCCGGGAAAACTTGCTTTACTACATCACTAACAGCATTGGATATTTTACCCAACAAGCTTTTTGCTTTCTCTTCAGATTCATCTAAAACCCTATCATCCGGCAATCTCGATAATCGCTCAGCTTTTGTAGTGATATTCTCCAGCTTGGCTGAAGTCTCTTGATCCACTGTGTATTCAATGGGAGCAAACTCATCATCCCAAGCAGGGTTAGTCATGGCTTTAGTATCTAAAGGCTTGCCGTTTTCATCAAACTGTATGGCATCTGAGCTCTGGCCATTGGCTTGTCCATTTAATTGAGCTTCATCACCGTTTGTTAGGAGATCTTCCTCATCATCGTTTTCAAAACCCAAGGTAGCCCCAGTGGTGTTGGGTCTAATTGTCTCAACGTTTACTGAGTTAAAGTAGCGCGTGGCAGATAAGTCGTTGGTAAACCTTGTAACATCAGGGGCATAGAAGTCATCACCCACCTCAAACCTGTGTAATTGATGGAGCAGCTCTGCTTTAACAGGCAGTTTGTCAGGATCTGTGGTGAGCTGACCGGTCTCTTTGTCCACGGTGAAAAATACTACTTTGTCAAAATGATAACGCTCCCCAGTATCGTAGACCAAATCCACGTCTGCAGTGTTATCGGGTAAGATAATATCTACTGATTTATTCAGCCACTGTCCATCAAAGAAACCAAACTGATCTCTTGTGGTTTCAATTCTTTGTTTGGTTTGTTTATATTCGCCGTGGTTAAAAATCTCACCTTCTTTAAGCGGTGAGTCTTCTTGAATGACTTTAAACTCTGGCAGATCTTCGCCTCCGCCCCGTATATCAATAATGGGGGACGTATTGATTCTTACAGGATCACCTAGACGTTCGATGATTACCGCTATCTCATCAGAGTCAACCCGCTTAAAGCTTAGCTTAATGTCATAGTAGCCCACGGCTTGAGCTGCATTTAAAGCTTCTTGATGTAGCTTTGGCGTAACTGCTGTGAAATCTGAGATAGACTCAACGGTAATGTTTTCCATCGCCGCCTTAATATTAGTGGCAGGCTGAGTCCCTTTGTCGACTTTAACCAGTTGTGGCTCAGACCCTGCTGTGGCGGGTGATTGTTGTAAATAAATTTTTGCCTTAATTCTTGGTAATGCGGCATAACCATCATTAAAAAAACGGTTATAAAGACCTTTGATGAAACCAGGCTTGGCTTTAGAGTCATCCTCGTCTTGATACTGCTCCTCAATAACCGTAGCTGTTAAATCATTATTAGGGTCCTCTTGATATTCTGGTAAATAATCCTCTGGATTAATACCGGAGTCTGCAGCACCGTTTTGTTGTGCCTCAGCCACCATATCACCAGTGACTTCTGTATCAGCGTTTTTAACTTTATTATCAACCTTACCGATAGTTGTGTTTTTAACCGCCTGATGCGCAGCATTTTCCGCCGACTTTGCCTGTTCGCTATCAGGATTTACCGTAACATCCTTTGCCTCATATACTGGCTTGGTACCCTCTAATTGTTCTTCAGTAACCCCCTCATCAATAATACCTAAAGTCTCTTTATTGGAAGGATTAATCTGAGCTGAAGCATCTAAGGCGGTATCAAAGCCTAAAGGAGGCTCTGTGGCGTCTAAGCGAGCCACGGGTTTATTAAAATCGCGAGAAACTTGGGGAGTGATTTGCGATAAGGCCTGTTCAATCTGCTGTGGGGATTGCATGACGGGTGCATTGGCCAAGCGGTTACCGGCATCTTCATTGGTTTGTAAGCTTCTGTCAGAGAAGACCCTATCAAAGACAGCCTCACTGCTCTCATTCGCTTCACGGTTGGGTGTCTCTTGGCTACTAGCTACCTTGTCCACTTGACTCTGCGTTCCAGGTCGGGGCACAGGAGAGTTGAGCGTTTCGCGTTGGTAATCTTCAAGCACACTGGGATCAATCATCCCCTGCTCAACTGCTCTTTTTAGTTTAAGCGCAATAAGCGCTTCTTCTAATTCATCTTGCGACTGTATTTGAGACCTGCCTAGGTTGGGATCATACGACTGACTGTCTTTAGTCAGCCCTTCAGGCTTAGTCGGCTCAATAGCATGGGCTGCTGTTGTCATAAAAGCTTGAGCCATCAAACATACTGATAATCCACACGCAAGTTTAGAGGGGCGAAAAGGCAACTTTCGACCTCCGCAGCGACTGTCAAAGAAATGACCCTGAGAAAACTGAGTATCAGTTGACTGCTTAGCCAACAACAAAGAAGCGTCTAAATTCGGCATTGCTGCTCTCTTATCCATATTAACTTGCTATAAGTAGTTCTATTAGCGAAAGATTAACGTTTAAGTTGTCTCTCTGCAAATGCGATTTTAACCAACCAAAAAAACAAATTTAATTTAGTTGTGATAAATTGTGGCTATTATACTTGCTGACTTAGCATATTTTAGAAGGCTTATTTTAAAATACTTAGCCAGGTTTGGTGTTAAATCAAACTTTGCTACATTTAATCGAGCTGTAAAAACCATAACAATTAAATGGCATTAACATTATATTAGGAAGCCGGTTTATGGCATCACAATTCACACTATTTCGTAGTCGTCGTTTCACCCCTATGTTTTTTACTCAATTCTTGGGGGCTTTTAACGACAACTTTTTTAAACAAGCTTTATTACTACTACTGACCTATAGTGCCGCTGCAAAGCTAGGATCATCAGTTAGTTTACTGAATAACTTAGCGGCCATGTTATTTATTTTACCTTTTTTCCTATTTTCAGCCTTGGCCGGTCAGCTGGCTGATAAATATGAAAAATCCAGGCTGACGGTTTATATCAAAGTCTTAGAGATCGTCATCATGATATTGGCTGCATTTGGCCTTATATTTGAAATATATTGGTTATTATTTGTGGCTTTATTCTTGTTAGGCGCCCAGTCCACTTTTTTTGGTCCTATCAAATACGCCTACCTACCCCAAGCAATGCATAAAGATGAGTTAGTCGGTGCCAATGCGCTTTTTCAAACAGGCACCTCTTTGTCTATTCTACTGGGTATGATAGTAGCAGGCGTGTTTACCCAATTAGACAATCACTTGTATTGGGTCAGTGCCATGGCGCTTCTCATTGCAGGGTTAGGCTTACTTTCTAGTAAATTCGTTCCCCACACGCCGGCCGTTGAACCGGATATGAAAATCAACTGGAATATCTTTAGCACCAGTATGGATACCATTAAGTATCTAT
This sequence comes from Psychrobacter piechaudii, assembly GCF_900162825.1. Lineage (GTDB taxonomy): Bacteria > Pseudomonadota > Gammaproteobacteria > Pseudomonadales > Moraxellaceae > Psychrobacter > Psychrobacter piechaudii. Next base: position 24,132 of record NZ_FUGE01000130.1, on the reverse strand, counting down.
ACTCCTTACCTCTACTATTCTTTATCATCCTTGGTAACAGCTGGTTTTGGTTCTATGGCGCCACTTTTTTAACTCAGACGCCCGAGTTTAGTAAAGTTATATTAAATGGTAATGAATCAGTGGTTATCTTTTTACTAACTCTATTCTCTGTCGGTGTCTCAGCAGGCTCTCTAATTTGTAAAACCCTAACCAAAAATCAGGTCAGCTTTAAACTTCTGCCTTTTGGTATTGCTGGGCTAAGTATTTTTGCCATTGATTTATACTTCTCACTTTCTGCTCTAAATATTAACTCAAGTGCCCTGCTTGGCATAAGTGAGCTGTCCCAGATGAGTGGCAGCTGGCGTGTTTTTGCTGATCTTTTCTTCTTAGGCTTTAGTGGCGGTCTTTATATTGTGCCTTTATATGCAGCTATGCAGGCTTACTCACCCATTACTCATAGAGCACGGGTTATCGGCGCCAATAACATTTTTAACGCCATATTTATGGTGACATCCGCTATCTTTGCCATTGTCATCCTTAACTTACTAAAACTCTCCTTACCTCAGCTGTTTTTGGTAACAGGAGTGCTGAATATCGTGTTTGGCGTATTTTTATATTTTAAACTAAAAAGATATAAAGACACCATGCAGATTCAGCAAGATGCGTTGATTATGTAACGTTTTCAGTAGCAAAAAACAAAAAGCCAACTTCAGAAGTTGGCTTTTTTATTTTATGGTCTATTTTATTTTTATTAAATTATCAAACCCTTAAACTGACAGTTTTAAAGACAAGCTAAATTCATAGCGATGTTAATTCATGAATAGCTCATTTGTATACAAAGACAGATACAAAGAAATATAATCGAATCGTCAAACTAGCTAATACGATTGACTTTCTTAGTCACCACCACTGAGATTGGAATAGCTACTAGAGCCCCTACCACAGCAGCACTAATAATATGAGGGATATCATCGAAACCAACCACCAAAGCGACAATCATAAAGACGCCGATAAGAACAGTTGCTGCCATACCCCATATCATACTAAGTAGTTGCCAGTTCATAATTAATTCCTCACTTAAAAAAAAGATTACCAATTAATAATTAATAACTATAGTTATACACTAAATCCTTAGATTCTTTAAGGGTTTTTACAAAAAATTTTATCACATCGTCAGTCGCCCTATTTTAAAGACCATCAGACGCTTAAGTGATATACTCAAAGAAGCTACCTTTACGGCGATAAATAAGCCTAATTTGGCTTATTTAGCTTTACCGCAACTTTATTTTATTCATCTTTATTCATCGACAATTAAGCTTTAATCATTATTTTTATTGACTTAGTTTTTATTGGCTTAGTACAGGTTAATTCATGCCACATGCTTCCTACATTCCAGTGCCCTATTTCCAGTTTATTCCTAAGGTAGCCATTTTTGATTTAACCCAGAGCTTATTTACCACCGTCCCCAATAAAAAAATACACCGTCACTGCCCTTTTATTATTATAGATGCAGATTACATTAACGCCCCTTTAATGGATGTGGCTGTGGCCATTTGTGAAGAGGAAAATCCTGAATCCTCTTCTTCATCAATAGCAGATGAGCCACAACAAAACAATACGGCAGACGAGCAAGCTCTAAAAAAAGAACAACTAGACTACTTAGCCAAACAAGAAGCCAATCCCATTCACGCTAAAGCCTACCAAAATCAAGCCGCTGATTCAGATGATTTAGAGGCGGTTGACTTGCCTCTAGACAATCAAAATAAAATAAATGCTGATCAAGATAGTGAAATTGCAGATAACACTTTAGAAGCAGAGTCATCAATAAAAGATAGCACAAACCCTATACCTACTCAGCAGAAACAAGCTGAACCAGAGAAACAGAGCCTAAATGAAGAACAAAGCTCTTTAGTAGATGAGGGTCCAATGGACTCTGAACCGCCTCAATTTCAAGAGGCTGAACCTCTTCCCCAGTATGAAGAATATATAGCCAAAGATAGCGAAGAGGATAGTGAGGATGAAGATGAAGAGCTTAGCGAAGATGAAAAACAGAAAATTAAAAAAGAGTCGCAGCTGGAATCTTATAAGCAATTTTTGGCTGAACAAAAAAGCAAAGTAAAAATTGATTACCCTGGTGTTCGGGTAGATATTGAAGCCAATGCCCTACCCAGTCGCATGTATTTTATTATGAATGCGTTATCTGCAATCATTGCTAGCTATGGCTTGGTTGTCAACTCGGCTGCTGTAGTAATCGGGGCTATGTTGGTCGCAATGATGCTTGGGCCTATTAGTGGGGCAGCACTGGCTATTATTGACTATCGTATCCCTTTTTTACGCAAATCCTTACTAACAGTGCTTGCTGGGGCGACCATGGTGGTGGTCATCGGCTTCATCGTGGGCTGGATGCACCAAGACTCTCCGCTTACCAATGAAATCTTATCTCGCACCCAGCCTACTTCTATGGATTTAATGATTGCATTGGCAGGCGGAACTGCTGGTGCCTACGCCATGATCTCCCCGCAACTCTCTGTTGCCGTGGTCGGAGTCGCGGTAGCCACAGCCTTGGTTCCCCCTTTAGCTGCTAGTGGGATACTGTTTGCTCATGGTGAGAGTTCATTGGGATTTGGCGCCTTATTGTTAGCGCTAACCAACATTATCGCCATTCAGTTTACCAATGCGTTGGTTCTGTGGTCGGCCGGTTTTCGGCGTTTGGTTGAAGATGACTATAAAAGCAGCCCTCTCATCGCTTTCTTCCGTCGCAACGCCGTCCCTCTGATGTTGCTAGTAGGCATTGGCGCTTATTTAACCTATAACTTTAACACCATTACTAAGAAGCAAAAGTTTGAAAACGAGGTGAAGGAAAGTCTTGACGACTACTTCATCGATAAAGGTAACGCGTTAACCACCACTCAGTTTGTGCCAAGAGAAGACTATCAGACCGTCAGAGCTGTGATACGGGGAGAAACTCGACCCTCTTCTGACGAGGCTAGGTATCTAGAACAACAAATTAATAAAACTATTGAACAAGAGTACCCCAAATATCAGCCGGTACGCCTGCAACTACGATATATACCCGTCATTGTTATTGAATCAAGCCCTTATCATAAAGATGAAATTGACAAGACAGATGCTGCCATCTTAGCCAATGAATAATAGGCCTACCAATAACCTATGAATAACAACCGTTAATTGCGTTAAAGTTACGGCCCATAGTGACACTATATGAAGTGAATAGTCATGTTTTCGCTATAAATATGCTAAACTTTGACCCAATTATTTATAGCTGCACATTTACAATAAATTCGTAACATGTTTGACAGCTATAAAATCTGATTTTTATTGCAACCTATTTTAATAAACCTTTAGCTTATCAGCCATTCTTTAAGGAGTTCATGTGACTCAGTCTGCGCCCACATCATCAAATTCAGTATCTCCTGCTTCAAGCAAATTCTTAAGCACAGCCGAGCTGCGTAAATCTTTTATCGATTTCTTCGTGAGTAAGCAGCACACTCATGTCCCTTCATCAAGCTTAGTGCCTTACAACGATCCCACTTTATTGTTCACTAACGCGGGTATGAACCAGTTTAAAGACTGCTTTTTAGGTATCGATAAGCGAGATTACAGTCGCGCCGTTACTTCACAAAAATGTGTGCGTGCTGGTGGTAAACACAACGACTTAGATAATGTGGGCTATACCGCTCGCCACCATACTTTCTTTGAAATGTTAGGTAACTTCTCTTTTGGTGATTATTTCAAAAAATCTGCCATTGCTTATGCTTGGGAATTTCTAACCTCAGCAGAATGGTTGGCTTTAGATGCTGATCGTCTGTATGTCACCATCTATGAGACGGATGATGAGGCCTTTGATATCTGGCACAAAGACATTGGCCTGCCAGCTGAGCGTATTATTCGTATTGGTGATAACAAAGGGGCTCCTTATGCTTCAGATAACTTCTGGGCTATGGGCGATACGGGCCCTTGTGGACCTTGTTCAGAGGTCTTCTATGATCATGGCGCGCACGTAGAGGGTGGTCTGCCAGGGACACCAGAAGAAGATGGCGACCGCTATATTGAAGTTTGGAACTGTGTTTTCATGCAGTTCAACCGTCAGCCTGATGGCACCATGGAGCCCTTACCTGCACCAAGTGTAGATACCGGTATGGGGCTTGAGCGTATCAGTGCTATCCTGCAAGGCGTACACAGTAACTATGAAATCGACCTATTCGTTAATTTAATCAATAGTGCTGCGGACTTGCTAGGCATTAAAAATGAAGACCAAGCTTCATTAAAAGTAATTGCTGATCACATCCGCGCGGTAAGTTTCTTAATTGCAGATGGTGTGTTGCCAAGTAATGAAGGCCGTGGCTATGTGCTACGTCGTATCATTCGCCGTGCGGTAAGACATGGTAATAAGTTAGGCGCTGAAGACAGCTTCTTCTATAAGATGGTAGCGCCGTTAGTAGCCGAGATGGGCGAAGCTTATCCGCAACTGGTTGAAAAACAAGCCTTTATCGAAGCAGCTATTGAAAAAGAAGAAGTACAATTTGCTAAGACACTTGCTCAAGGTCTACGTCTATTAGACAGTGAATTAAGTAGCTTAAAATCGGGTGATGTTTTATCCGGTGAAGCCGCCTTTAAGTTATATGACACTTATGGCTTCCCAGTAGATTTAACCGCTGACATCACTCGTGAGCGTGGTATTAGTATTGATGAAGCAGGCTTTGATGAGCAAATGAACATTCAGCGTCAACGTGCTCGTGATGCGGGTAAATTTGACGTGGATTACTCAGCTGCTATTAAGGTCGAAACCCCGACTGAATTCGTCGGTTATGAAAAGCTAGATGAGACTCAAGTTAATATCATCGGCCTATATCAAGATGGTAAAGAAGTTGACCAGCTAAACGAAGGTGACGAAGGCGTTATCGTACTAGACCGCACTCCCTTTTATGCTGAGGGCGGTGGTCAAGTAGGCGAGATGGGCGAAATCCGTACCACTTCAGGTGTGTTTAATGTAGAAGACACTAAGAAATCGGGTCAAGCCATTATCCATCATGGTGTGGTCAATATGGGCAGCTTAAAGACCAAACAAACTGCTGAAGCCCAAGTTGTTTCTGCCATTCGCTCGGCCAGCGCCAGAAACCACTCAGCCACTCACTTATTACATGCCGCTTTACGCAAAGTATTGGGAGATAAAGTTTCCCAAAAAGGCTCACTGGTTAGCAGCGAAGTCCTGCGTTTTGACTTCTCTTACGACAACGCTGTGTCAGCAAAAGATTTGGCTACTATCGAACGCTTAGTTAATGAACAAATTCAAGCCAACGTTGAGACTCAAATTGAACTCATGGGTATTGATGAAGCTATGGCCAAAGGCGCAGCGGCTTTATTTGGTGAAAAATACGGAGAAACCGTTCGCGTATTAACCATGGGCACCAGCGAAATTGAAGATGGCATTGAAAAGCCCTTCTCTATCGAGCTATGTGGTGGCCTACATGTGAAGCGTACTGGTGACATTGGTCTATTCAAAATCACCTCAGAGTCAGGTATTGCTGCTGGAGTTCGCCGCATTGAAGCTTTAACCGGTATGGGGGCATTACGCTATGTACAGCAAGCTGACAGCCAGTTAACTGCCCTAGCCAATCAGCTAAAAGCAAAACGTCCAGAGGTGGCTGATCGTGTCCAATCTATGGCGGACAAACAGCGTGAACTAGAAAAAGAGATTGAGCGCCTGAATCAAAAAATCGCCAGCGCTCAAGCTGCTACCTTGGTTGATCAAGTACAAACCATTGCCGATAAAAAAGTGCTAATCGCTCAAGTGGCCGGTATTGACGGCAAAGCGATGCGCGGATTGATCGACGATATGAAGTCCAAACTTCAAGACACCATCATTGTGTTAGTGGGTGAAAAAGGCGATCAACTGGCCTTAGCTGCTTCGGTAAGTAAATCTTTAACTGCTGATATTAAAGCTGGTGATATCATTCGTCACTTGGCGACTGAGCTTGGTGGAAAAGGTGGGGGTAAGCCTGATTATGCTCAAGGCGGGGCTCCTAATAGTGATAAGCTGGCCTCTGTTATGGCGCAGTTGCCCACTTGGTTAGCAGGCCAACTAAGCCAATAACCTAACACCTTATAGTCTCTATTTATATTTTTAGGATTTTATAGGGTCCTCTTATATAGAGGGCCCAATTAAGATATTTTGCGGGGCTAATAATCAATATTGCAATAAGTTTAGTTACCCATAACTATTTACCATCATTAATTTTCCTGCTTTCTTTGATGGTAACGCTCTGTTGTGATATAAAGTACGTTTGTCTGAATAGTTTTTTGACGATTAAAACAGATTCATTTAATAAAATGATTAGATGTCTCTATCAGGGTTATCAATCTCATTACACGTACAGACAAATTCAAATAAACCAAGGGATTACCGTTTTTTATTATTATTTTCTCTTACTACTTATGTCGTAGTGACTGTATATCAACAGCGTTTCTCATTTAAGGCATAAGTTTGGGCGATAGTAGTAGAGATAATGGTGAAAACCAAACTTTCAATTCAAAGGGTTTCACATGGCATTGATTGTACAAAAATATGGTGGTACGTCGATGGGCAGTATCGACCGTATCAAAAATGTTGCAAAGCGAATTAAGCGCTGGCATGACCATGGACATCAAGTAATCGTTGTCGTATCAGCCATGAGCGGTGAGACTAACCGATTAATCGACCTTGCCAATCAAATCAGCAGCACTCCAGATCCTCGTGAATACGACCAAATGGTCTCTACGGGTGAGCAAGTTTCTATCTCCTTGTTATCTATGGCTATCAAAGAGCTTGGTATTGGTGCCCGCTCTTTTACTGGTGGTCAAGTCGCTATTCGTACTGATAACAAGCACAATAAAGCCCGTATCGAAGCCATCGATGCTGAAAAAATTCAGGCACAGCTTGATGCAGGTAATGTGGTAGTGGTTGCGGGCTTCCAAGGTGTTGATGCTGAAGGCAATATTACCACTTTAGGCCGTGGTGGTTCAGACACTACAGGGGTGGCCCTTGCTGCTGCTTTAGGCGCTGATGAGTGTCAAATCTATACGGATGTCGATGGTGTATATACCACGGACCCACGCGTTACCGCCAAAGCGCGTAAGCTTGATAAAATAACTTTTGAAGAAATGCTAGAAATGGCCAGCTTAGGCTCGAAAGTATTGCAAATTCGTGCCGTTGAGTTCGCTGGTAAATACCAAGTACCTTTAAGAGTTCTGTCTAGTTTTGATGAAGGTCAAGACGGCAGCTTTGATGAAGAATTCCGCCAAAATGTTGGCACACTGATCACAGTAGACGAAGGAGACGACATGGAACAGCCGGTCATTTCAAGTATCGCATTTAACAGAGACGAAGCAAAGATTGTGGTACGTGGTGTGCCTGATCATCCTGGCGTTGCCTCTTCAATTTTGACCCCTATTAGCGATGCTAATATCGAAATTGATATGATTTTACAGAACCTATCCGATCAAGGTTTAACTGACTTCAGCTTTACTGTGAATCGTCCTGACTTTGATAAAGCAGTAAAAATCTTAGAAAATATTAAACAAGATATCGATGCCAAAGAAATTCATGGCAACACAGATGTGGTTAAAGTATCTTTGGTAGGTGTGGGTATGCGCTCACATGCTGGCGTGGCGAGCAAAATGTTCCAAGTATTGGCTGAGAACAACATCAACATCCAAATGATTTCTACCAGTGAAATCAAAATCTCTGTTTTGATCAAAGAACAACACTTAGAAAAAGCAGTTAAATCTCTACATACTGCATTTGGTTTAGACCGTGCTGATGGTGAAAGCAAAGTTGCTGGACTATAATCTTTAACACCTGGCTAGCTAAATAGTAAGACAGGTAATAAGGTTAATAACAGGTAATTTAATTTCACATTAATTAGCTGGAATTTTATTAACAAACTTTGCTATGTTAAAAGAGTCTTCGGGCTCTTTTAATTTATATAAGGCTTAAAAATCGGACTGTATGTTAAAAATAGTGAATATTAATGACAGTGCCGCTATAAAGTCTTATAATGTTCTGTTCGAATATGGTCTATGCTGGTGTAATTAAAAGGATATCTGATCCTTAGGGCAAATATATCAGCAATAGCAATGCTATTTTGAACACTTTATATTCCCTTGAAAAGTTGATTGTTGGTTAGCTATATTTTGGGCATTCCATTATTTAATTGGATACTCTTAAATTTAGCGAATAACTTCAAAATAGCGTTGGACAATCAAAGTCGCCTTTCTTAAAGGGCAAACTTAATGGGCAGCGTTATGACTATTTCATCATTTGGCATTTGCCAATTTTTTCAATTGCGACATAAGGAGTGTGACGCATGTTAATTTTAACTCGCCGTGTTGGTGAAACTTTAATGGTTGGTGACGAGGTAAGTGTCACTGTTTTGGGTGTGAAAGGCAATCAAGTTCGTATTGGCGTAAATGCACCGAAAGATATTGCTGTGCATCGTGAAGAAATTTATCAACGTATTCAGCATGAACGGGTAATGCAGTCTCAAATGCAGCACTTAGAGCAAAGCAACTTTCCTACCTCATTTGACGATGACGACTTTTTTAATAGATAACTAATCATTTTTAACGTATTGTCCTAAAGAGGCATCAGTTTTATGAGGATGCCTCTGACAATATACTAAATATTAGTAGCTAATAATCAGTTCTGATTTAATAATGAGGCCATTATGAGTATCCGATATTCTGACGTATCTGCACTACTAAACGGACTAGATAAAAAAGCCATTGGCTTTAATGACGTCATTAATTTTATCGACGATTTTTATCGTTACACCCCTGTTAAATTTAGCAATGGGGATAGCGTTAATGAGCCTGGTGTCAATGAAGGCAGTGCTAAGATTTTTGGTTTTGCCAAACATCATGGCTTAAATAAAGTTGATACCCTAAAGTTGTTTGGTGAGCATTACCAGTCGGTACTGGCCACTCCAAATGGTACGGATCACGCTAATATCCGTAACTTTCTACATTGGGGTTGGAATGCCTTTTTAATGGAAAAAAACCCATTAACACCTCGTCCAGAGGTTGATGTAAAAAACCTCTAGTTGCTTATTACTTGGCAATAAAAAAAGACTAACCTAGGTTAGTCTTTTTTTTGCTTTAAATTTCTGTTTTATCTATTGAAGATAGCTATGATAAGTTAGCGGAACTTGACTGGCTGAATATCCCCTTTAGGATTTGGCATATTGGGATAATGATGCTCATGCTCTACATCACACTCCTCACCAACCACAGTACCATCTTTTTTCACAGGCTTATGGATGTAGCCCACACGCTCTTGAGGTGGCAGATTTTCGTGCTCCCAAATCATCACTGCTTGCATACAAGTCTCACGTTGCTCTGGGGTTATCTTATTGCCATCAGGCCATTTGCCTAACTCAATTGCTGTTCGAAAACAAGCCACTAATTCAGGAGTCATTGCTGCAAATACATCTTCTTTATTCATGTAATACCTCATATTTAATACCAACAAAGCTAAAATTTATACCACTTAGTGACTATAAATCCTCTTCACCATCTAAAGCAAACTCTTCAGCATGTACGTTCCAGTTTAGCTTAGTGCGACACGCTTCATAAAAATCAAAACCTGGAGGGTGTAATAAAGTTAACTTATCAGGATGCTTACGAATAAATAATCTGTGATGCTGCTCTAGAGCAATACTAGGCTTCCCATCTGCGCTTACCATTGGCTGAGTACGATTGTCCTTATGGATCCGGATCATGATCTCACTTTTATCGCTCACCACGATAGGACGACTCGATAAGGTATGCGGATGCATAGGCACTAAGCAAATCGCATCCAAACTAGGGTGAATAATAGGGCCACCACCGGATAAGGCATAAGCAGTTGATCCTGTGGGTGTGGCCACAATAAGACCATCGCTGTGTTGACGATAAACATCTAGACCATCAATCTTTAATTGAAAATCTATCATGTGCACTGATTTACCAGCGTGCAATACCACATCGTTTAGGGCCATATCTTGATGGATAATCTCATGATTTTCTTGAATCTCCATCATCAATAAGAATCTTTGATCCAATTGATAATCGCCCATCAACACTTGCTGTAATTTAACTCCGACCTCATCAGGATTCACATCTGTTAAGAATCCTAATCTACCTCGGTTCACACCCAATACGGGCACCCGGTAGCGCGCTAAAGCTTGGGCGGCATGAAGAATGGATCCATCCCCTCCCACCACAATTACTAGGTCACAAATCTCACCCAGTAAACTACGTTTAACTATCTGTAATTGATTCAGCTTCTCAAGCTCAAGATCAGGCAAAGTGGCGGTTTCTGAATCCACATAAAGACTCAACCCCATCTCATTAATACGTTGACCAATCTCATGGATGGTAGTGATTACCCCTCTTTTACGAGCACGACCCATCAAGCCTATGCGTCTAAAAGCGGGGTTTTTTATAGAATGAAAATGAGGAGACTCTGATAAGTGTGGGAGCTTATCGGACTGCGCGGAGCTTTCCATAGGCTTAAGCTTCATCAAATAGGTCATTTAATTTTGATAATTTATTAAGTTATTCAAAGTTTAATAGGCTTACTAGCAGTTTGTATCGCTTTAAATAGAGTGGCTAAGCGTACCACATTATCAGATTCACTGCATTAACCTATTGTCCAATTCTCACTAAGAGCCTCGATGAAAAGCGACTTAATAACCGTTACACCCCATACAATAAAAAAAAGTCGATATTGAAAATGGGCTTAATCGTGACCATTAACTACTTAAATGTGCTCACATTTTTTCCTGATTTGAGTTAACTTTAGCCTCAAGTAAGATAACTTTACCTCACTTGTAGAATTACGTTATTATAGCCGATAACTAACCGTAATAAATTGAAGCTAAAATTAAGTTTTAAAAAATCTAGGTAACATGTGAATAGCTAGTATATTCATAACTAAATACTAAAGGAATAAATCAATATGGCAAACCCTATTGTCAGTCGTACAGAACTTGCCGTTGGCGGCAAATCAATGACCGTTAAGGGCGTTGTGCATAAAACCAGCTTTTTATTGGGTCTAAGCGCTGTTGCCGCTTTGGGCTTTTTCTTCTTCATTATCAGTGGTGGCATCAGCGGCGGTATGGCTCAGATGATCACCTTCGGCAGTATGTTTGCCGCTTTTGGTTTGGCACTGTTTATTACTTTTAAACCTCAAAAAGCCAAATCTTTAGCAGCTCCGTATGCCATCTTAGAAGGTCTATTTTTAGGCGGCGTGTCAATTATGTTTATGGGCATTGACCCTAGTATTCCCGCTAACGCCCTAGCCGCTACCTTCGTTACCGCTGCAGTAATGTTAGGACTTTATCGTTCAGGCATGATCAAGGTAAATGAAAAGTTTCGCTCAGTCATGATGTCCGCTATTTTTGCTATTCTGCTAATTTATATTGTGCAATGGGGCTTCGTTCTATTTGGCTCCTCTCTGCCTTTCTTATTCCAAACTGGCGGCCTAGTAGCCATTGGCTTTAGCTTATTTGTGGTAGTAATCGCCTCATTTAGCCTACTGCTTGATTTCGATAACGTTGAGCGTGCTGTAGCTGCCGGCGTATCAGAAGACTATGAATGGGTATTCGGCATCGGTATCTTAGCCACTCTGGTTTGGATGTACTTCGAATTCATGCGCTTATTAAGCCACTTCCAAGACTAAACGGTCTAAGTTTAAAACTAACGATCTTATCAACTTATCAAAAAGAAGGGGTTCCAATTGGAACCCCTTTTTTATGTCTCTATTTAGCTTTATTCATCAACTTTCATCAGTATTGCCTTATTCTAAGCTCTTTTTAGGCGTAAGGCATTTAACACCACAACCAGTGAGCTTAGTGACATGCCAATGGCCGCCAACCAAGGGGGCACATAGCCAAAAGCCGCAGGCAGTAGCACCACTGAGTTATAGGTTAATGCCCAGCGTAAGTTTTGTTTAATAATATGCTGCGCTTTATCCGCCACACGCTTCGCGTCATATACTGCAGGCACTTTGCCGTTTAAGATGACACTGTCACTTGAGACCTGAGCCAAATCAGCAGCACCTGCAATGGCAGTTGAGATATTTGCGGCGGCCAATACTGGAGCATCGTTAATACCGTCCCCAACCATCATCACCACATGACCTTGCTGTTGTAACTCTTTGATATGGTCGACTTTATCACTTGGCGATAAGCCGAAGTAGACCTTATCAACCCCCAACTCTTTGGCCACTGTTTGGGCATGCTCACTAGGGTCCCCGGTCAAGATTACTGTTTCTATATTCTCAGCTTGCAAGGCAGCGATCATCTCTGCCACCCCTTCTCTAACGCTATCATTGAAATAGTACAGCGCCATGGCCTTCCAAACTTCACCCGCCGTCTCACCCTCTGAAGCTAGGCGACATCGAGTCAACATTACCGCAGTACTGGCATTATGTTTTTGTAGCTGTATTTGTAGCTTGTCTTTAGCAGCCACCGATTCTGAATCTGTATGATTTAAGGCAAAGTCAACATGACCCAAACGGTATTTATAACCGCCTCCGATATCATTGACCACAGCCTCAACACCGCCAGCAGTATGATGGACCAAATCGGTCACAGACGGCAAATGAAGCTGGTAAGCAGCATCAAGCAAGGCACTGGCTATAGGGTGTCTACTGCCCACTTCTAAAGCGGCAGCAATGGCCAACAGCTGTTCTTGATCCATACGCGTAGCTGAATCTTTCTCTGTACTTTCTGACTCAACAAGTGACTGAAGTGGCTCAATGTAGAGAAGATTAGGCTTACCATACGTCAAGGTACCCGTTTTATCAAAAGCCACATGGGTAACTTCGGCCAAGGTTTGAATGGTATGACCCCGCGTGGTTAAGAAGCCATAACTTGCCAGCCTATTAGTTGAAACCGTTAAGGCAATCGGCGTGGCAAGTGACAACGCACAAGGACAAGTGGCCACTAATACCGCAACAGTGGCCCAAAGCGCCTGAGAGGGATCAACGAAGTACCAAGCAATAAAGACAAACACGGCCAATACCAGAATTCTGGCCACAAACCAACGTGCCCATTTATCCGCTTGCTCAGCCACTTTCGGCTTCTCACTAAGAGCTCGGTTCATTAGACGGTCAATCAGGGCAATCTGGCTGTTCTCGGGTAGTTCAGTTACGATCATCACAAAAGGCTGGCTGTCATTCTGTGACCCGCCAATGACCCTATCGCCTCTGTGCTTAACTATCAGTAGACTCTCCCCAGTCAACAGACTTTGAGATACGGTCGCAGTTTCACTACACAATATGCCGTCCGCGACCACCTCACTACCCGCGTCAATCATAATGACATCGCCGATATTTAAAGTGTGAGCGGTTACTGTCTCATATTTTTGTGGTTGTGAATTTAAGTCTGTTTCGCCAGTTACGACATTCTGCTTTTGAACACCTTGAGCTTGTACTTGTAGCGCTGCCTGCTGTTCAGACTGTTTGCTACGCTTAGCAGCATGGATCAGCTCGCCTAATTGTGCCAGTTTCTGGTGCTCAGCATCCGTTAATACCAAAGCATGTTCGGCCATTTCAATTTTTTGCTCTACCGACTGATTGGGAGTGATATTGGCCTGATCTATCTGCTGTATTAGCGCCAATTCATTGCCCAAGCGTTGTACCAAGGTGGGCTCAACCACCACCAAGTCATTGGCCATATTAGCCGCTTTGAGCCGCGCATTATGCTCGATATAACGCCCTGCCAATAAGAAGAATACAAACATGCTGACCGAGTCGTAATAGGTCTCACCTGTTCCGGAGATGGTGGCATATAAACTGGCAAAGAAGGTCACTATTAAAGCAATACTGACCGGCACATCCATATTCACCTGACGGATTTTTATTGCCGACCAAGCCGAGGTGAAAAATGGCACTGCACAGTAGAAAAAGACGGGAATACTAACGAACAGCGATACCCAACGTAGAAAATCCCTTTGTTCAACCAACATCCCACTAAAGCTGGTGTAGTTACCAAAATACATGCCGACCGCGAACATCATAGCTTGCATCGCCCCGAGGGCAGCAATACCTAGACGAATCATCATCTTTTTATTGTTACGCTCTAGCATCGCCTCATGGGTATCTTGACGATACGGTTTGGCGTCATAGCCTATTTGGTTGATGGTGGCCAAAATATCACTAATGGGCAGTTTGTCCTCATCCCAAATCACTCGCATCCGCTGATTGGTTAAGTTCACCTGACATTTATCGACCCCAGGCATTTCATACAACCGGGTTTCAATTAGCCAAGTACAAGCAGCACAGCGTAGGTTATTTACTGAAAGCTCAGCCACTGATTTCCCATCAGCGGCGTAGACAAATTGAGCTTGAATGTCCTCATGGTCATAAGCTCTTAAGCGCTCTAGCTCTGTCGGCATGCTCGCCGTGCGGTTGATTTCTGAGCGATCGAGGTAATACTGTTCAAGCCCCGCCTCAACAATACTTTCAGCGGCCAATTGACAGCCCATACAGCACATCAATCGATCTTCACCTAGGATATGAGCGGTAAACGGAGGCTCTGGCACAGGCTCAGCACAATGAAAGCAGCACCCATCAGGGGGCAGTATTAAATTATCAATGTCCTCGGCCAAATAGTTAATGGGCATCTGCTGGTTCACCCCTGTTTCTGACTTAGTGTCAGAATAGGCTGAATTAGAGGAGCTACTAGTACTAGAGTTGGTAGGCTGGATAGAACTATTTTTAGGATGGGTCATAACATTATTCACAACAAATTGTCGCAGTAAAGATACTGTCTATTGTATCAGGTCTTAACAACTAAGCACTGTTATCTGAATATAAGCGATCAATATTTAATCCATCTTTGAGTTGGGTTATGGAAAAGCAATGAAAACCTAGTTTTAATGTACAATAGCCGAGTATTAAATAGCATTTACATTGAAAAAAAGGCGGTTTTCCGTCATTATAATCAGGTCTTTTTTATGTTGGTAAAACTATCGTGCATCATAAACCTTCTTTAGCAAAATCCCCCATTTCTAAATCATCAGCCTCCTCTTTAAATACTTTTACAGGCAAGACGCCAAATCCTGAACAACAAAGAGGCTCAGTGCTTGGTTTTTTATTACTGATTATCATCATTGTCGGTATGGTGATTCTTGCTATGTATTTAATTAAGCAAGATAGAGTCATTACCGCTAAATTTGAAGGTAAGCGCTGGAATATCCCCGCCAAAGTCTATTCGCAACCTCTTGAGCTCTACCAAGGCGCTACCCTAACCACCAAAAACTTAGACTCGTGGTTAGAGATGCTAAACTACAAATCCAGCTCAAACTATGATCGTACCGGTACTTATAATAAATCCTCTGGTCAGTATGTGATTCATACTCGGGGATTCCAGTATAGCGCCAGTGATGTTGATCCTGAGCAGGTTATCAAGATCAAAATTCAAGACTCAAAGATCACTAGCATTCAAAGCACCCAGCCTAGTGATACCGGAATTGTACGCATTGAACCAGTAACTATTGGCGGTATTTATCCAGATAATAATGAAGATCGCATCGTACTACCGATCTCTGAGATTCCACAGCCGCTTATTGATGCCTTAATCTCTACTGAGGATAGAGGGTTTTATCAGCATAAAGGGGTGTCTTTAAAAGGCATTGGCCGAGCTTTTTATAATAACTTGCAAGGCGGTTCTATGCAGGGTGGCTCGACCATCACTCAGCAGTTGGTTAAAAACTTCTACCTTAGCTCAGACCGTACTTTAAAGCGCAAAGCCAATGAAGCGGTTATGGCGTTATTGCTAGAGATGCACTACAGCAAAGATGAGATTTTACAAACCTATTTGAATGAGATTAACTTAGGTCAAAATGGCAATCGCTCTATTAATGGCTTTGGGTTAGCCGCGCAGTTTTATTTTAATCAACCGTTAAAAGAGTTAAGAATTGATCAGCAAGCCTTACTGGTTGGCTTAGCGAAAGGTACCAGTTACTACAACCCTCGTCGTAACCCTGAGCGGGCCTTAGACAGACGAAATACGGTCTTAGCTAATATGTTAGCTACTGGAAAAATCGACCAAGAAACTTATGAAGAGGCCATAGCAAAACCGCTTGATGTCGTCGAAAAGCCTAGTGTAGGTAAAAGCCGTTTTCCAGACTTTTTAGATATTGTAAAACGTGAGCTGCAGTCAAACTATCATCCCGAAGATCTAAAGAACGAAGGGCTTCGAGTTTTTAGTACCTTAGATCCTATTGCTCAGTTTGCGGCTGATAATGCGGTACAAAAGCAGCTGTCAGTGCTACGAAAAAAAAGCAGTAAGACCAAACCTTTACAAGCAGCCTTATTGAGTGCCAATCCCGCTTCAGGTGAGCTGGTGGCTGCCATTGGTAGTGGTAGTGAATTTACTGGATTTAACCGTGCGGTAGATGCTAAGCGTCAAGTCGGCTCACTGTTAAAGCCTTTTATCTATATGACGGCTCTTGAAAGTGGCAAGTACAATCTTGCCAGCTCGGTCAATGACAGTCCTGTCACCTTAAACCTATCTGATGGTAGCAGCTGGACTCCCAAAAACTATGATGGGGTGGATCATGGTTATGTGCCTTTAACCACGGCGCTGGCGAAGTCTTACAACCAGGCAGCTGTTAATACTGGGGTAGAATTCGGGGTGGGAACCCTTGTCAATCAGATGCATCGCTTGGGTATCAATGAAAAAATTCCCACTTACCCCTCTTTGTTCTTAGGCTCTGTCGAGCTGAGTCCTATGGACATGTTGGGCATGTATCAAGTTGTGGCAGCCGGTGGATTCCGCACTCCCATTATCAGTATCCGTACTGTGGTAGATGATAGAGGCAGTATTTTACAGCGCTCTGGATTTGATACCAAACGCAGTGTCCCCCCTGATGTTAACTATCTAACCAACTATGCGCTGCAAGAAGTGGTTAGAAATGGCACAGCGAGCTCATTGAAGTCTTTAGGTAGCGATCTTAATTTAGCGGGTAAAACAGGGACCACCAATGATTACCGAGATGCTTGGTTTGCAGGCTACAGTGGTAACTACGTCAGTGTGGTCTGGGTCGGCCGAGATGACAACAAACCTATTGGTCTAAGTGGTGGCAGTGGCGCCCTGCCCTTATGGAAAGACTTTATGGGCCGCTTGCGTCTAACGCCTGTCGAATTGGTACAGCCTGATAGTGTTGAGTGGCTCTGGTTAGAAAACGGTACTGGTAAGCTGTCTCATGAAAGCTGTCCAGGCGCAAGATACCTGCCTGTACTATCAAGGAGTTTACCGGAAGATGCCAGTGACTGCGCCTTAGAGCTTTATCAACAAGAACAATCCCGCCAACAAATGCGCTGGCTCAACGATCAACGTAAAGCGCTATTGAATCGCAGTCGTGAGTTAGATAGTGTCCAAGAAGGCATGCCCTCCGGCGCTTCAAACGGTGAAAATAATGAGGGCGGTATGGGTTCTCAAAATGACGAAGGCGGGGCTTCAAACAACAATAACAGTGAGAATTCGGGCGACACTTGGTATGATAAAGCTCTAGAATGGTTTTAATCTTCCTGCTAAGTTTAACTTTTTTAACATCTAGTTTTTAGAGTGCCAAAGCTGACTCATCATTATTAATGAGTCGGCTTTACTTAATGGTCTGCCCCCAACTTACCAATTTGGATTGAAATTATGTCTCTGCAATCCCAAGTACCTATTGCAAAAGCTACAACAACTGCAACAGCGGCTAGAACTTCTGCCAAAGTTAGCCCCTTAAAATCTTTACTAGCGAGTTCAGCGCTTGGCTTACTTATGCTGGGTGCTGTGACGGGCTGTCAAAGTACTGATGGCTTATCAACCCCTTCTTCAGTGACTGTGACCCAGCCCACCAGTCAAACTAGCCCAAATCCAACTGCTGCTTCAGATTCTTCTCCTGTTTACCAAGGCATTGAAGAGGACTACCCAATTTTGGAGGTGGATGACAATACTGAAGCTGTGGCACAAGAGTCAGGTTTTGATCACCAGCCTTCCTATCCGGTAGAGCCTCCCACAGAAAGTAGCCAGGAGCCTGAGGCTACTAAAGACAGCACTCCTAGCGATAACCCTAATGCTGTGGGCCAAACTAGACCCGCCTCTCCTATCCCCTCTAGCCCTATTGCCACCAATGAAGCTCCGGTAGTTAAGCTTCCCGTAGCAGATGCCAAAACAGTACAGCAAAGCCTACTGGAGCAGGCGCGTCAGAACTCAAAAAAATCGACTAATAGACCAACCTCTATCCAAGATGGTAGTACTATTCCTGCTTTTCAAAAACTAATGGACACTGGGGTTGAGCAATTACGTCAAGGCCAAGTCTCTGCCGCTCAAGCTACTTTCACCCGAGCGCAGCGCTTAGCCCCTCAATCCTCAGCAGTTTACTTCTATTTGGGTCAAGTGGCTTTAAAACAGAACCAACCTTTGAAGGCCGAAGCCATGGCCCGTCGTGGGTTGGTGGTGGCTCAGACTGAAGCCAGAAAAAGAGCCTTGTGGCAAATTATTTTGATAGCTGGTCAGGCTCAAGGCAACAGCCGAGTCATTAAGGAAGCAAAAGCTGCCCTCTCAAGATAAAGGCTATCAACCTAAGTAGTATCACGTTAAAATATACCATTTTATAAAGTTTATTTACCCTAAGGATCATTATGGATTGGCAGCAATTACACCTGCAGTGTGCAAAGCAAGATGTGGACTTGGCCGAAAGCCTATTGTTAGAAGAAGGCGCACTTTCAATTAGCTTAGAAGATGCTGGAGATCAGCCGTTATTTGAGCCATTGCCGGGTCAGTCTCCTTTGTGGGACGAAGTTATCCTAACGGGACTTTTCACCGCAGATAATGCACAAGACATTGAGTCGGCAGCACAGACCATTGCTGTGCAAGTTAATGCCCGACGCGTCTGGACCACTGCCCTTGCCGATACGGATTGGGAACGCGAGTGGATGTCACATTACGCCCCTATTGAATGTACCAATAACTTATGGATTGTTCCTAAGTGGATGACCCCTCCTAATCCAGAGGCGATAAACATTATGATGGATCCGGGCTTAGCCTTTGGTACCGGCTATCATGCAACTACTCGCCTATGCCTAGACTGGCTAACTGACCAAGATTTATCAGATAAAGTTGTTATTGACTATGGGTGTGGCTCAGGCATCTTAGGCATTGCTGCTCTTTTGCTAGGTGCGAAGCAAGTCTATAGTGTTGATATTGACCCTCAGGCCGTTTTAGCCACCAAGCAAAATGCTGAGCGTAATGATGTGGATCAGCAATTACAGGCGTTCTTACCTGAAGACTTTGCCAAAGCTTTTGAAGCTGGAGATATTCCTAAAGCAGATATTATTGTTGCGAATATCTTAGCCAAACCTTTAATGGAGTTGGCTCCTTATCTGGCGACTCTAATCAAACCTCAAGGCGGCATTGTACTGGCAGGCCTAATCTCCGAGCAGCTAGAAGATGTCATCAGCACCTATCAGCCTTGGTTTAATCTAGATACCCGTCACTCGTATGAGAAAAATGACAATCATGACGATTCTCATTGGCACCGCTTATCAGGTACTTTTAAGGGTTAATTGCACGGCTCTAGTTAACTAAAAACGCTCTTAAAATTAAAGTTTAAACCCACCTTTTATTCACTATTAGATTTATTATAAAGCTATGGATAACCAAATCTCTTCTTTAAGTGACGCAAGCCCTTTAGCGAACGGTAGCGAAGGTCGTATGCCGCTTCGTTTTCATGTGCAGCAAGCGGTTGAGCAGTATTTTATAGAACTTGAAGGAGAAACAGCCACCAATCTATACCAGACCATACTGCAAGAAGTTGAAAAACCGCTATTGGAAGTCGTTCTTGAGCAAACCCAGGGCAACCAGTCTAAAACTGCTCTAATATTGGGATTAAATCGAGGCACTTTGCGCAAGAAGATGCAGCAGTATGGTTTGATGTGATTTTTTATTTTGCTTTTATTTTTATATAAAAGTTAACGCTTTATGTTAGGGGCAAAACAGATAATGGGCTAGCGAACTTTACTCCTAGTGAGCTAAAGTTTTGTCATATTTTCAGTTTTGCACTAATATACCCGGGTCTTAGCCTGACAGGGTTAAGACAATTACTTAAAACCCACGATGATTTCAGAATCTAATCACCCTTTTTATCGTATACACTATGGGAAAAACTATGTCTGATAAGCCGTACGCTCTTATTTCTGTTTCTGATAAAGCTCAAATCGAAAGCTTTGCCAAAGGCCTAATCGAAGCAGGATATGATTTATTATCAACAGGTGGTACTTATCGCCTATTGTCTGACAATGGCATCGCAGTGACTGAAGTAGCAGACTATACCGGCTTCGCTGAGATGATGGATGGCCGTGTGAAAACTCTACATCCAAAAATTCATGGGGGCATTTTAGGCCGCCGTGGTCAAGATGATGCCGTCATGAGCGAGCACGGTATTCGCCCTATCGACTTGGTCGTGGTCAACTTATATCCATTCGCCCAAACCGTTGCAAAACCAGATGTCACCAAAGCAGATGCTATTGAAAACATTGACATTGGTGGGCCAACAATGGTTCGCTCTGCTGCTAAAAACCATGAGCACGTGGCTATCATTACCAATCCTGCAGACTACGATTCTATTTTAACAGAGCTAAAAGAAGCGGGTAGCCTATCCCAAAAGACACGTTTTGATTTGGCCGTTAAAGCCTTTGAACACACTGCTCATTACGACGGCATGATTGCTAACTTCTTAGGCAGCCGTTTACAGTCGTTTGAAGAGCCAGATAACTTTGCTCGTACTTTCAACGTACAGTTGAAAAAAGCTCAAGATTTACGCTATGGCGAAAACCCACATCAGCAAGCGGCTTTCTACGTGGAAGAGAACGGCTCGGGCGAAGGCAGCATCTCTACTGTCAAACAGCATCAAGGTAAAGAGTTATCTTACAACAACATCGCCGACACCGATGCTGCTTTAGAGTGTGTAAAATCATTCTCTGAGTCTGCATGTGTGATCGTTAAGCATGCTAACCCTTGTGGCGTGGCAATCAATGCGGATCAAACTGAAGCTTATAAGACTGCCTTTAGTACCGACCCTGAGTCATCTTTTGGTGGCATCATTGCTTTCAACCGTCCGCTAACTAAGCAAACTGCTAAAGCTATCGTTGATAATCAATTTGCTGAAGTTATTATTGCTCCAAGCTTAGAGAAAGGCGTCCTTGAAATTACAGCTGCGAAGAAAAACGTCCGTGTTTTAACCTGTGGTGAGTTACCTAACCCACAAAACCGTGCTGCTCAATTTGACTATAAACGTGTGACGGGCGGTTTATTGATTCAAAACCAAGACTTGGGCTTAATCACTGCAGATGATTTACAAGTAGTTACTGACTTACAGCCTACTGCTGAGCAGTTAGAAGATCTTCTATTTACTTGGACTGTGGCCAAATATGTGAAATCTAATGCTATCGTCTATGGTAAAGATAAGCGCACAATCGGTGTTGGTGCTGGTCAAATGAGCCGTGTTAATTCAGCTCGTATTGCGGCTATCAAAGCAGAGCATGCTAACCTTAAGACTGAAGGTGCAGTTATGGCATCAGATGCCTTCTTCCCATTCAGAGACGGCATTGATAACGCTGCTGAAGTGGGTATTAAAGCTATTATTCAACCAGGGGGTTCAATCCGTGATGATGAAACCATTGCTGCCGCTAATGAGCACGGTATCGCTATGGTGTTCACTGGCATGCGCCATTTCCGTCACTAATTAAACTTGTTTTATCTGTTCTATAAGTGAACAACTTGCTGTATTACTTAGATAGAAACAAAAATACCGCCTCATTTGAGGCGGTATTTTTTTGGTCTCCTAAACTTAAAGGACTTAAATTAACCATGATAAGGTGAGTCTTATACTCCCCCTACCTCATTAATCACTTTTTCGTTCTTCTCGATTTTGGTAGCGCCTTTTAAGTACTCAACATAATCACTAAAGTACTCTTGGCCACGGATACTTCTCATATCAAACATTGCTTGAGAAAGCTCAGCAGCAGGGACATCCTTCATAGACCCCTTAGTGATAGGACCCAATACCAGAACCGTTGCCCCCTCTTTAGTCTTCTCAGACACAGCCACTTGCTTACCATTGGCACTGTCTTTACTAAAGGCAATAGCTTGTTCATCAACCGTTAGCAATGAGCTCTGACGATTGACATTTCCTAAAGACTGGAATTTAGCTTGGGCAGCCTGCATGCCTTTATTATTAACTGTTTTACTGATATTTTGAGCTGCAGCCAAAGCTTGAGCGCTGGCTTTTTGCTTCACTAGAACGTTTTTAATTTGCGCAGTAGCTTGCTTCAGCGTTAAAGGCTTAACGGGACGATAGTTGGTAGGCTGTACCCACAATGTTCCATTATTATTAACTTTAATGCTGGCGCTCACTGACTCATCTTGGATAGCGTAGTCATCAAAGGCCGCCTCAATAACCGCTGGCTGAGCCAAAGCTGTTTTATTGTCCTTTTTAGTGTAGTCTTTAATTTTCTGTACACTTAACTCTTCTTGTTGGGCAATATCTTCAATACTCACCCCATCAATGGCCATCTCATTAATACGGGTAATCTTATCCGCAATTAGTTCTTCACGTTTTTGACGTTTGGCTTGCGCTACAAGCTCCTCGCGTACACTGTCTAAACTTGGCACACCCGCACCCGACATTTCAGTAACTTTAAATAACTGATAACCGAAGCTGGTTTTAACTGGAGCTGAAACCTGACCTTTGTTTAAGCCTTCAATGGCTTGGGCAACTTTTGAGCCATCTGCGCCAAACACTTCAGGATTAAAGGTACCGATATCACCGCCTTTGGCAGCACTTACTGGGTCTTCGGAAAGCTCCTTAGCCAATTTCTCAAAGCTTTCACCCTTTTTCAAACGACTTTCAATTTGCTGTATGGTTTTTTGGGCATTGTCACCTGTCACTAAAATTTGACTGAGCTTTTGGCTGTAATCGCCCCCATAGTTAGCTTTAAAGGCATCATACTGAGCTTGAATTTCTTCATCAGTCACTTCTGCAACGGCTACTTTGCTTGAATCCAGTTGAATGTACGCCAGATCAACCATAGCCACACTGTTCAACTCATTTTTATGCTCATTGTAATAGTCTTCAATCTCTTTATTCGACACAGACACTTTGTCTTTGTATTGCTCCCAAGGCAAGCGATATACCCAAACATCTCTAGTTTCTAGCTGTAGCGCCAATAGGTCATTAATCTCAGCTTCTGGGTACAGCGCTGTTTGTGCCACACTGGCATAAAGCTGCATTAGGTTTAGCTGTTGACGATACTGCGCAAATAACTGGTCTTTAGTAATGCCCTGCTGCTGCAATGAAAAAGCAAAGCGATCGTTTGAAAACTGACTATTTTCGTCTAAAAACTGAGGGTCTTGTAGCAGCAAGTTGTTGATAACCTGATCTGATACGTGCATGCCCAACTGATCCGCTTGGTTTCTAAGTAAGGCTCGGTTGATTAGACTGTCTAGAACTTCACGATTTAAAGCATTGGTATTAATCGCACTGGCTTCTACCCCATTTTGTAGCAGTTCATTTCTGCGATTATTAATAGCGTCTTGGTATTCAGCGCGGCTAATCGTCTGATCGCCTACTTTAGCCACATCATTTGCATTGGCTGACCCAGTGAAATAGCTCTCAAGCCCTAGGATTACCAAAGGCGATAAACAAAGCATTAAGAAAATTCTACCAGGCCAACTTTTAAGAAATTTACGTATCGATTCCATAGTACATATCAGTCATAGGTTAATAAGAGGTTAACGCAATATCATACGCGAAAATAAGGTCCGACACAAAAAAAACGCACCCTAAGGTGTAATGCCAGTCAGTTAACGCTGACTGGTATTTTTTTTGGGATATTTTTGTGGTTTCCCCTTAACCACCCTCGGGCAAGATCGCTTTCTACGTTCAGGAATAACAAACAACTTTCCTTCCTCTAAAACTGCATCTAACAACTTAGGGAAGAGTCCTGCAGCCTGTAAAGGTGCAAACCGTAACAGATCAACAATCGTAATAGACGCCATATGAAAGCTAATTCTTAGAGGGCTAACCTTAGCTCTAAGGGCCATATAGCGCATC
>NZ_FUGE01000183.1 GCF_900162825.1 Psychrobacter piechaudii | reverse complement strand
TCCATGTAATTTATGTTAAAATTATTTAATAATAACTATATATAGTGAATTTAAGTTACATAATCAGCCTTTAAAGCCTTCTGGTAACGCGGGCGCCTCTAATCTTTTTAATTCAGAATCGACCTCACCAAAACGAGGATGATGATTGTTCCAGTCGATAATGGCTTGCTCGATGTCTTGCTTATTGTCAGCGACAAAGTTCCACCACAGCAGTACCTTTTGATTTAAAGGCTCGCCGCCGAGTAGCATAAAGCGAGCGCCTTTGTGGCCTTTAACACTAATGACCATCTTTTGGCTAATGTCATCAAAACGAATCAGCTGATTTTGCTCGTAATTTTTGCCTTGGTATTCGATGCCATCAACGACCATTAATATACCATACTCAAAACCTGGCTCTAGCACCAAAGATACTTCAGTGTCTTCAACCAAATGCACATCCAAGCCAATAAGTTTGCTGTACTGAATGGTTGGAGCGCTATAGCTTTTTCCTTCAGAGGTGGTGTAATTCCCTGTGGTCAACACATATTCAGCGCCTTGCTCTTTCCAGCTTGGTAACTCAGGGTAGTGATGAAAATTTCGTTCTATTTTTTGATCTAGAGGTAAGGCAATCCATAGTTGCACCATATTCATACCCCGCCAAGCTTCTGCAGAGCCACCAGTATCAGGGAACACACTCTGTTCGGTGTGGCTAATACCTTGATCGTTACCGGTACCCGCAGTCATCACGTTCACTTGGTTTTTGGTAATGACTTTCTCATTTCCTAGGCTGTCTTTATGAAGCACCTCTCCCTCAATCATCCAGCTGAAAGTTTGCAAATTAATATGCGGGTGTCTACCCACTTGCATGCCTTCTTCTTCATCACCAAATTCGGCAGGGCCTGCGTGGTCCATAAAGCACCAAGCGCCAATAGGTTCTTTTCCTTTATTAGGTAACAAGCGAGCGATTGGAATACCGCCAACATCTGCCAAACGGGGGTCTAATATTACAGTTTTCATAAAGCACCTATCATTTTTATTAAGAGTATCAGGGCTAGCAGTTAACGATTATGTGACATCTTCATGACTAAATCTTACGCATCTTCAATCTCGTAAGGGGGTAATAATCAGCAAAACCAAAGTTATGCTTGCTTTTTATCTAGCCCTGGTGAGCGCGATCAGCTACTAACCACTTAATCTATTGTTTTCATAACTTATCCTTATTTCACTATTAATATAAACAATAAAAACTTAATAAAATGGGATGGATATTTAACATGACTACATAATAATGGTTATAATTATTATTGCAAGTAGTGCTGATAACCGTAGATTGTTTGTTGGTAACACTGTAATAAGCAACCTTAAATTTAATCAATTGGATTAGCGCAAATTAACTAAAAATAAGAGAAAATTACTATGATTAATAAAGAGCCGCTTAATTACGACCTCATTGATAATAAAGAAGCGAGTCGTTTTGAGTTACACGTTGATGGCCATATAGCGTTTGAAGACTATGACTACTTCACCACCAGTAACGGTGAGCTCGGTATTGCTTATCTACACACTGAAGTGCCAAAGGAGTTAGGCGGACGCGGGATAGCCGGTTATTTTGTGAAGTCTCTTTTAGAAGACGCAGCAGCAAAAAATCTACGCGTTAAACCCATTTGTCCTTTCGTTAAGTCTTATATTGATAAGCATCCTAAGTACCAAGATAACTCTGTATTTCATAATGCAGCGCCCTAATAACGGTAGTTAGTTATAGGTTATAGGCTGGGCGATTTAACTAACCCAGCCGCTAACTCAGGCTTTTATGCCGTGCTTCGACCTATACACTAAGTGTTGTAGGCTGTGTCTGGTTACGCGCATCGATTGAATAAGCGCCTGGGCCATGAGCCATAATCATTAAGAAGCCACTTGCCATCGCTAAGTTTTTCATAAAGTTCATCATTTGATTTTGATCCCCAAAGTCAGCGTGGAAGATAAGGGCGGAAACGATACTAAATCCGGCCATTAAGAAAGCGACCAAACGTGTTTTAAAGCCAACCAAAATGGCTAAACAACCAAAGACTTCTAACAGGATAACCAGAGGCAGTATGAAGCCCGGTACGCCCATGGATTCCATATAGCCTTGAGTGGCCGCATAACCGGTAATTTTGCCAATACCTGAAAAGATAAAGATGACTACTAATAAAAAACGACCCAATAGGGCGCTGGCATTGTTTACTGAAGTGTTCATAATAATTCCTTAAATATAAAATAATTTTGTTTACAGTTGCTAAGTAATGAAGCCATTATAATTGTTGATTTTATTTCAATAAACATCAATAATTACAAATGATAGTTCTTTTCATAAGAACAATACAGTCGTAATAAAGACACAGGAGAGAGGTTATGGGACAGTTCGAAGACATGGCAATGTTTATCAAGGTGGTCGATTCTGGGAGCATTACCAATGCAGCTGACCAACTTAATATCGCAAAATCTGCGGTAAGCCGGCGGCTAAAAGAGTTAGAGGCGCGCTTGAATACCCAGTTAATTAGCCGCACGACCCGCAATTCGACTCTGACAGAAGCGGGTCAGAAGTATTATCTAGAAGCCTGTAGTATTCTCAGCGAGGTGGATCTGTTAAATGAGCAAATCAGTGGTTTGTCTTCTCAGCTAGAAGGTAAGATGAGGCTGACCGCTCCTTTGTCTTTCGGGCTCATGCACTTAGATGAAATTATACATAACTTTGCCCAGCAGCACCCCCAGTTAAGCTTTGAGATTGACTTCTCTGACCGGCACATTGACCTAGTGGAGGAGGGTTATGAATTGGCCATCCGTATTGGTGAGCTGAAAGACTCCTCTTATCAGGCCAAGCGACTGACGGTGATTAGGCGGGTGCTTTGTGCCAGTCCTAAATACCTTGAGCAGGCCGGCTTGCCTGACAGTGTAGAGGCATTAAAACAGCACGCTTTTTTACAGTATGGATTAACCAATAAGCAAGGCGAATTAGATGTGATCGACCCTGCAGGAAAAAGACATAGGGTAGAGATGACGTCTCGGTTTAAAGCCAACAATGGCAATTTTTTATTGGATATGGCCATTAAAGGTCATGGTATTGCGTTTACTCCGACATTTATTGCTTATCAAAGTTTGGCAAAAGGGGAGCTGGTTCCGATTATGGAGGACCATCAGTTTCCCACTTTAAATGCATATGCAGTGTACCCAAAAAATAGATTTTTATCACAGCGTTGCCGGTTATTAATTGACTATATTATTGAGCAGATCGGGGATGAGCCTTACTGGGATAATATTTGAAATATTTGCTAAGGCTTATCTGAGATGAGGAAATAAAAAATAGCCCCTTACCATCTAGGCATAGGTATCTACACAAATTTACTAGCGGCATCAGCGAATTCACGTAGTTTGTCAGGGGGATAATGATTTACCAGTTCGGTAAAATTAAGCCACTGGAACAATCCTGCCATCACAGCAGGTGCGGTTATTGGTTTGCTGCATTTCATTTGTCGACCTGAGAGGCGCACTAAAAACAAAGCAAACTCTTGTGACTGTTTATCAGATGCTTGCATAATACGCCACACGAGCGTACAAGCCTGAGAAGCAATT
>NZ_FUGE01000127.1 GCF_900162825.1 Psychrobacter piechaudii | reverse complement strand
CTCTGGTACACTTATCTTGCATGCTCTTAATCGCTTTGTCCCATTTTCGATCAGCTGACGTTCAAATTCTGATTTGAATTCTTGGTAAAAGTCGTCAATATGGCAGTATAATTCGGTTAGGTTGTCCATGTAAGAAGTCCTTTTTGTTGAGTTTTTGTTGGTACCTTAACTTTAACAATTTTGGACTTCTTTTTTTTGCCTTTTTTGACCTGCTTATCCCGAACTCAGGTTAACTAAGAAAAATTTATTAAATCAAGTATTTCAATAATATAAATATCTTTTATAACGATAAAAATAGTTTCATTTTAAATTTATTTATGCTTATATATTTAGGTATCCTTACAGCTATCACAGGAAGTTGATAGCCATCCTCTAAACATTTGACAAGGAGAGTTTCAATGTTAAGAGACTTATTAGAGCAACGTTATCCTCAAGCATCCTCCCGAAATGCCCCCTTAAAAATGAGCCATGATATCGGTCCTACGGACAGCCCGTTAATTGAAGACACTATTGGCGATTATTTTGACAAAGTAGTGGCTCAGTATCCTGATAAAGAAGCCTTAGTATCGCGTCATCAAAACATTCGCATGACTTATAAACAACTGCAGCAACAAGCCAATCAATTGGCCAGTAGTATGATTAATATGGGGTTAGAAAAAGGCGATCGTGTCGGTATCTGGTCATATAACAATGCACAGTGGCTACTGATGCAATTGGCCACGGCGAAAGCAGGTATTATTTTAGTCAATATTAACCCTGCTTATCGTATCTCAGAGCTACAATATGCGCTGAATAAAGTAGACTGTAAAGTCTTGGTCTATATGCGTCACTTTAAGAGCAGTGACTATGTACAAATGGTACAAGAAATGGCCCCAGAGATTTGCCATCAAGACTATCGCTATTTGGAGCTAACTACCTTACCTAATTTAAAACGTTTGATTCTGATTGACCAACCAGGTACTTGGGAGACCTTCGGCTATATGCAGAACTTTTCTGACTGGATAGCTGAAGGGGATGCCAACGATCCTAGATTGGCAGAACGACAAAAACAGCTAAATGCCAATGATGCAATCAATATCCAATTTACCAGTGGCACCACAGGTACCCCAAAAGGGGCAACCTTAACCCATCGAAACTTATTGAATAACGCCTATCACTTAGCAGAGTCACTGTGCTTATCTTCCGAGGATAAATTGTGCTTACCGCTGCCTTTATATCATTGTTTTGCGATGGTATTGGGCAATCTAACCCTGCTATCCATAGGGGGGACGGTGGTTTATCCTAGTAGTAGCTTTGAGCCGTTAACTGTATTACAGGCAGTCAGTGAAGAGCGTTGTACTTTATTACATGGGGTGCCAAGTATGTTCTTGGCAATATTAAATCACCCAGAGTTCTCGACATTTGATTTGAGTAGTTTACGAGGGGGCTTATCGGAGGGTGCAAGCTGTCCAAGTGAATTAATGCAGCGCGTTATCAATGACATGCATATGAAAGAGCTAAGCATTGCCTATGGCATGACTGAAACCAGTCCGAAGTCTACCCAGACATTGCCGACGACTGAATTTGAAAAACGTATTTCGACAGTGGGTGTGGTTCAGCCGCATTTAGAAGTGAAAATAGTAGACACAGAGACGGGCGAAACGCTGCCTATTGGCGAAGTGGGGGAAGTACTGACCAAAGGTTATGCGGTAATGAAAGGCTACTGGAATGACAAGGTTAAAACCGACGAGGCAGTCGTTGATGGCTGGATGCACACCGGGGATTTGGGCAGTATGGATGAGCAAGGCTATATCTCAATAGTAGGGCGTAGCAAAGACATGATTATTCGCGGTGGGGAAAATATTTACCCCATTGAAGTTGAAAACTTCTTATATCGTCATCCCAAAATCTCTGATGTACAAATAGTAGGGGTGCCGGATAAACAGTATGGTGAGGTTCTAGCCGCTTGGATTATTCCTAGGGCAGGCGAAACCATCACTGAACAAGAGATACGTGACTTTTGTTATAACCGAATTGCCCACTTTAAGATTCCCACCTACATTCGTTTTGTTGAGCAGTACCCGATGACGGTGACTGGCAAAATTCAAAAATTCAAAATTATTGATATTATGAAAGAAGAGTTAGGCATAGTGGCTTAGTCTTAATTCTGGGTTTTCTTTTTATTTTGTATATCATTTATTTTGTAAGTAGAGTGCCTTATTCTAGCTATTTAAAAGCCCAGTCTGAATTTCAGGCTGGGCTTAGTTATGTACGTTGCTAATTCTCAGTGGCGTTTTTTTAAGAAAAGGGTATTCAAAAAAGAGCTATCTAAAAAAGGAGCTTAAAAAGAAGAGTTAGGCTGCTTTAAAAACTTGATTTCTTCTGGGGTTGATTCGCGGTCCAAGACATCATTACGATGCGGGTAACGCCCAAATCTATCAATTATCTCTTTGTGTCTTATCTCAAAACCTAGAGTGTATTCATCATTTAAGGCTTCAAATAAAGGCAGGGCCTGCTCATGAATCAGAGCAGATTCAGAGTGCATATAAGGCATGATAGCAAACTTTCTATGATCTAAATCAATATCGGTATAGTCTTCACGTTTCACCAACTCTTGTGCTAAAACTAACGACATACCATCTTGAGCAAAAGCTTCGGTAGAGTCTCTAAACAAGTTGCGAGAGAACTGGTCGAGGACAATAATTTCAGCCAATGCGCCTTGTGCTGTGTCTCGCCAGTGGGCGCATTCTCCCGCTTTAGCGGCTAATAAAGTGGACCAAAAGTTATCTCTAATCTTATCGTCAAAAGCTTCACTTTTTTCAAACCAGTAGGGCTGATTTTCGGGATCGAACCAAAAGTCTAATATGCGCTGGGCTTCGGTAGAGGTAGTTTTATTCATAGGGCACCTCCATTGTCGATTATCGTTTTAATAGTTAGCTTTAATAGCTATAAGTCTAACAAAGATTAAATGGCGTTAAGGTTAAGATATTTATTCAAAATCTTAATTTTATAAGGCAGCACGTTTTTCACCTTTGAAGCCTTGGCTTGGTTACTAGCCCTTACTTTCAAAAGCTAGGGGCTATGTTAGAATCAACTTATACTTTAATGAATTCCCTTATAAACAACAGAAAATTAGGATGATGATATGACTCAGTTAACATTGACCAGTAACAATCGCTGCTTCAATGGCGAACAGCGTTATTATAGCCATCAGTCTGCAGTGACTAATTCAGAGATGAGTTTTAGTATTTATTTACCAGATGAAGCTGTTGCCGGTAAGAGTTGTCCTGCGATATTGTATTTGTCAGGCCTGACTTGTAGTCCTGATAACGTTACTCACAAAGCACATTTTCAACAAAAGTGTAGCGAGCTTGGGATGATCTTTATTGCACCAGACACCTCTCCTAAAGGAGAGGACGTTGCTAACGATGACCGTTACTTTGTGGGTCAAGGGGCAAGCTATTATGTGGATGCTACCGAGCAGCCTTGGGCTGAGAACTTCAAGATGCATAGTTATATTGCAGATGAGTTCTATGATTTAATTCGCAGTCAGTTTCCCATTAGCAGTGTGGGCATTACCGGGCACTCTATGGGCGGTCATGGGGCGATTATGTTTGGCTTTAAATACCCAAGCAAGTTCATTAGTGTCTCAGCTATTGCGCCTGTCTGTGTCGCCAGTGAATCAGATTGGGGTAAAGCGGCATTTAGCGAGTACTTTGGACAAGACAGCAATCAGCAACAGGCCTGGGCACAATTTGATGCCGTAAATGTGGTAGAAAAAGCAGGTAAACAATATCCTTTAATTCTAGTGGATCAAGGGGCTGCCGATGACTTTTATATCGACGGCTATTTACGCCCTGAAGCATTACAACAGGCCTGTCAGAAAGTTGAGCAGCCTTTAACGCTTAGATATCACGCCGGATTTGATCACAGTTATTACTTTATCCAAACCGTTATTGAAGATCATATCGATCATCACTATAACGCCGCATTAAGCCATGGATAATTGTTATAATAGTAGGCTATAAAAGTGCTGCTAGATCTAGCAGTACTTTTGTCCAACTCTCCTGTTAACTAAATTTGAAATTATCTTAGAGACCTACTATGAGCAGCACACAAGCCGCAGCCACCCAAGCCCTTCAGCGCGATTATCTTATCGCTCCCTCAATTCTTTCAGCGGACTTTGCTCGCTTAGGAGAAGAAGTTGAAAATGTCCTTAAGGCGGGTGCCGATGTTATTCACTTCGACGTGATGGATAATCACTATGTGCCAAACTTAACCTTTGGTAGCATGATCTGTAAGGCACTGCGTGACTATGGTGTGGAGGCTCCTATCGATGTGCATCTCATGGTATCGCCAGTAGATAGTATGATTGAGCAGTTTTTGGAAGCGGGGGCAAGTATCATTACTTTTCACCCAGAAGCCACCAATCACATAGACCGCTCGTTACAAATGATTAAAGATGGGGGCGCGGAGTGTGGCCTAGTATTAAACCCAGCCACGCCACTCCATTATCTGGATTATGTGATGGATAAAGTGGATCAAATCTTGCTAATGAGTGTGAACCCAGGCTTTGGCGGTCAGTCATTTATTGACGGTACTTTAGATAAAATCAAACAAGTACGTGAGCTTATTGATGCCAGTGGCCGTGATATCCGTCTAGAAGTGGATGGTGGGGTTAAAGCCAGTAATATTAGAGCCATTGCTGAAGCAGGGGCAGATATGTTCGTTGCTGGGTCAGCTATTTTTAATCAACCAGATTACAAGCAAGCGATTGATGCGATGCGTCAGGAGTTAAGTCTTGTAGGAGCAGCGCAAGCTTAAGTTCTTAGCGTTAACGTTAATAGCTTAATTCCCAAACTTTCAATCCAAAAAATAGCAGCTCACAATATATAAATGTGGATAATTTAATAGAGATACTATGACAAATAATAAGCCGATGGACCGTAATCTAAAGGGTAGTCCTACTAGCGATATCGATAGAAACGCTACTTTCGAGGCGCCACCTAGCTTGGTGCCCAAAGGGTTTACTATCGGCTTAGCTATTTTTTCATTAGTGTTAAGTTTGGCCGGTTATGTATTTCGCTATATTTCTGGTGACCCTATTACAGATATTTTGCGTCATGCTGCAGTGTTAGTCCCTGCGTTCGTAATTGGTATTCCGCTACTTTTTTGGTTGGGCGCCTTAATTATGAACAAGATTAAGGGAATGCATATTCAGCGACGTAATGCCTTTACTTTGGGCTGGCTAATCTCTTGTGTGACCATGCTGTGGCTAATGGGCACTTATAGTTAGCACTTTATTAGCCAGTTTCTACTTAATTTAAAGTAAGATTATAAGAATCCATAAAAAGGAATTCCTTTGTCAATTTTTGATCGCAATTCATTTTATTACCCTTATCCAGACAACCTACCTAAGGGACTGATTAAGACCCTAATTATTGCTTGTCTACTAATGGGATTAGCAGGACTGCGCCATGCAGAAGGCTGGCAAGGTTGGTTGGCGGTTTTTGAAAACTGGTTACTGATGTTGGTAATCTTCCCCACTGCTACCGCGGTAATTGCCCTTCCTTTTAAATATCGAGATCCCAGCTTTGAGCTAAAAAATGCTTATTATCTGGGCATGTTTGTGTCTTTGCTATTTACTCTAGCTAAGCTGCGTTATTGGCGTTAACCCAAGCTTAATGTTAGTTTTAAGCTTAGTAATAGCCCTATAAACAGCCACAAATAATCACTTTAGATAGCTGCTACTACAATTAGCCCTTGAAATTTGAGTCATTAGCGTCCATTGTTAATAGATACACATATGCTATATGAGGTGAATAGGGCATGGTATTTGATTTTGAAAAAGACAACATTGATGTTGAAATTGACTCAGACACTGGAGAGCGAAAGACTCGCCGAGCTCAAGGTTTCGCTCAAGAAGCGATACTGGAGTTGGTCGAAAACGATAAGGGTCAAATCGTCCTACGTGACTCAGCAGACTCTGAAGATCCTTTAGTGACCATTACTTTCTCTGAGAAGATTAAAGATATGCTAGGCGGTGAAGCGCAGTATATTGGTCATAAAATGATTCATGCTGCGGTACAAGCCGTTATGCAAAAGCAAGTGAGCCAATGGCATGCGAATGTCTATGACGAAGAGCCTGAGCATTATAGCTAAGTTACTAACCATCAGTTTATTAAATTCTTTTAACTATTGCTAAGCTTGGTTTTTATTCATAAGCAATAAGCATTCATTAAATCTAACACACAAAAAAAGCGGGTTATCTTAGGATAACCCGCTTTTTTGATGCTAATAAATCAAAAAATTATTTGATTTTAGCTTCTTTAAAGATAACGTGCTGGCGTACTTTTGGGTCAAACTTTTTGATTTCCATTTTGCCAGGCATAGTACGTTTGTTTTTGGTAGTGGTGTAGAAGTAACCAGTACCAGCGGTAGATACTAACTTAATCTTGTCTCTCATGATGCATTCCTATTAATTTGTAAAGTAAGAGGGCTTAAGAAGCCTTCTAGTTAGTCGTTTGATAGACTAAACTTTTTCACCTTTGGCACGTAAATCAGCAAGTACTTTATCAATACCGTGCTTATCAATGATACGCATGCCTTTAGTAGAAACACGAAGACGAACAAAACGGTTTTCAGATTCTACCCAAAAACGATGGTTATGTAGATTTGGCAAAAAGCGACGACGGGTTCTGTTAAGCGCATGCGAAACATTGTTACCCACCTGAGGGCGCTTTCCTGTCACTTGACATACTCGAGACATGACGGACTCCTAATAAAGTTGTAAGGCAACTGGGTGACATGTCAATCATGTCGAGATAGTTGGTTGCCTTAACTACTCAAGATAACGAATCACAATGCGGCTATGGACACATAGGACTGCAACTTGAATAAAATGTTAACAGAAAGATAGTGGTCTTTGCCCTTTAATCGCCACAACAAGTAAAGGTTGACCAGAATAAATTTTTAAGGGCGTATTTATACCACATATACCCAGTTTTTTCAAATTAAATGTTTGTCTATTATCGCATAAATAACCCAAAACTTTAAGCCCCTAAAGATTAAAGCACTGTTTAAGTGGCTTAAACATAAAGAGTTATATAAAGCTTTCACCATTAGCTGATAAATTCAGCTTAATAATTAAAGGTTAAAACTGCAAAACTTCAAACATAAATTTAAAATATGCGGATGTCACAGCAAGATGTACCAATGCCATGTTAAAACCGGCTATTATAACAGATATTATACGGCAGGTTAGCAAAGTCTTTTTTTAATTTTATCGCTACAGTAATCCGCCTTGTTAAGATTTAGCTTAGTATTGATCTCAAGCTTATAGGACGCTCTCATAAGATGCAAAAACCGTCTGCCTCAACTGCCTCAGCTCAAGAGGCACAAAATAAGCTTCCTGCTGATAATTCTGACAACAATCAGCCAGCTAATCCCAATCAATCTCCTTATGCTTTGATGCTGGTGCTATTGACTCTTTATTTCGCTCAAGGCCTGCCTTCAGGGTTTATTACTCAGGCACTGCCCGCTATTTTGCGTGAGTATGAGGTGTCGCTCGAGATGATTGGGCTTTCAGGGCTACTATTATTGCCCTGGGCCTTAAAGTTTCTATGGGCACCTATGGTGGATAAGTATTTTATTACTAAGTGGGGGCGCTCACGTAGTTGGATTTTGCCCCTGCAGCTTATCTCAGCGGTAATTGTGGCCGTAGTGGGTTTATTTAATCCGAATCAATTAAGCTCACCGCACACGCTTTGGGCCATTTATGGGCTGCTTTTTTTATTAAGCTTAATAGGAGCTACCCATGATGTGGCAGCGGATGGTTTAGCCACGCGGTCATTGACGAGCTTAATACGTAATAATCGCTCTTTGCCTGCGGTGAAAAATCCTTATCAAGGCATGGGCAATGCGGCACAAGTAATAGGTTACCGTATGGGGCTTATTTTGGGAGGGGGCGTATTACTACTGGTACTGGGGCAGTGGTCTTGGCGCTATAGTTTTTTTGCGATGGCGGCTTTGATTGTGTTAAATACCTTACCGATTTGGCGTTACCCCGAAAGCAAATATGCGGCCGCTGATGAGTCGAAGTTAAACTCTTTACCAGCTACTCAGCCAGCCCCTATTAATCAGGAAGCTCAATCCTTAAAAAACCAATCCACATCGGCTTCCTTTATGGCCTATATTAAAAGTCAGTATGGTTATTTTTGGCGAAATGAGCACATGCGGGCGTGGCTAGCCGTACTATTGACCTTTAAAGTAGTAGATGGCATCTCTAGTGGTATGGTTAAGCCTATGATGGTGGATATGGGTATACCGACTTCTAGTATTGGGTTGTGGGCCAGTGTGTTAGGCTCTGCAGCTTCCTTGGTTGGTGCTGCTTTGGCGGCAGTGCTGTTAAAGCGAATGGCTCATCATAATGCGTTGTTGGCCTTTAATGCGCTACAAGTGGCTACCACGGTGCTCTATGTGATTGTGGCTATTGGCTTTGAGCGTCCAAGTTGGTTGGGGCTATCTTTTGAGGGACGATCAGTGCCTTTTTGGTGGGCCTATGCAGCCAATGCGATTGAACATTTGGCAGGGGCAATGGCGCTAGTGGCTATGTTAACTATGGTTATGCATTATGCTAGACATGATAAAGCGGGCAGTGATTTTACTACCCAGGTATGCTTATTAACGGTGTTTAGTGGTGGGGCGCACTTAATCAGTGGTTTTATTGCTGCTCAGGTGGGGTATAGCGCTCATTTTATAATCAGCGTGGGGTTGGGCTGCTTATGTTTATTGCCATTGATCTACTGGCGCAGTCAATTTATTAAACAGTTATAAGCTGTGAGTGATTAAGTGTTTAAAGGGTTAGGCTAGGCGATCGAAAGTCGATGTTAGAGCAGCATCTCAAGCACGAACTTACTGCCAATAAAACCTACAGCCAATAATAGAAAGGCCAATATGGCCATGTTGGCTGCCCGGCGACCGCGCCATCCATATTTCCAGTGCCCAAATAATAACCAACCAAATAACAGCCAAGACATGATACTAAACACGGTCTTGTGGGCAATGTGTTGAGCCATTAAGTCACTGACATAGACGAAACCGATCGCCAAAGCTAAAGTAAGTAAGCTAAAGCCCACCAAGATCATGTCAAATAACAAAGATTCCATGCTTTGTAGCGAGGGCAATTTGTTGACCCAGAAGCGCTGTTTGGTTTTATGCTTAAGTTCGCGAATCTGAATGCGTAAAATAACAGCTTGTACTGCAGCCATTAATAGCACGCAATAGGCGGCAATAGATAAAATGATATGGGCTTCTAGACCTTTGCTAATATCCGTCAAAGGGGCATAGGGAGCTACCCCAAAATAACCCAAACTTAAGCCAATAATGGCGGTCGGTGCTGCAAAAAGCCCTAGACTTAAAATAGGGCGATAAAAACAAAATATCACATAAAACAGCACAAAATAGAAGCTGGTTAGGCTTGCGGTATTAAACACATTAAAGTTAAGGCCATGCAAAGTATATATGTTGGGGTATAAGGTAATTGCATGAGCTACCAAAGCGACCAGTAGCATGCCCAAAGTGAAGCCTTTAGCAATGGGCTTTAGGCGTAACAAAGCCCATGCCAAATGACAGCTTACAAGGGTGTAAATAATAAGGGCGATGACATAGGCAAGCAACACGGTGTTTGGGTCCTCAAAGAAATCGAGTTAACAAATTAGGTCTGACAATATTTGATATACTAAGTGTGGTAATCTGTGCGTCAACCTCTTTGTGTGTCAATATAACTGTAAGATAATGGCTATAAATCATAGAGCAGATTTATCACAAAGCAATCATACCCTAATTTAGCATAGAATGACTCTTATTTGCGATTGCTATACAGTTAACTGACGGCTTTTGTTAAAATTAATGGTTTAACAGAAACAATAAAAGAGTTTATAGATTAATTTTGCTAAACTTGCCAAATATTTGAGATTTAAACGGTTTAAAACAATTGAACCAAATAACAGTTACCCAATTATAAAGCCCCTTTTATTAGGGGTTTAGTGCCCCATTTAAGATATTAATACCTCCTAATTTAACAGACGTTTTATTGAGAAAACCTTATGTTTGATACTTTAACCGAACGACTCTCTGGTAGCCTGCGCAAGATTTCAGGTTCAGGACAGTTGACTGAAGACAATATTAAAGACACGCTGCGTGAAGTGCGCATGGCGTTACTAGAAGCTGACGTGGCTTTGCCGATTACTCGTGATTTTGTAAAGCGTGTGAAAGAGCAGGCCTTGGGTCAAGAAGTGCTAAAAGAGCTAGCCCCTGGTCAGGCTTTCGTCAAAATTGTCTATGATGAATTGACTGAGATGATGGGCAGTGCCAATCAGCAGTTAGAGATGACGGGTAAGCCGCCTGTAGTTTATTTACTAGCAGGTTTGCAAGGCGCGGGTAAAACTACAACAGCCGGTAAATTGGCTAAGTTCTTACAAGAGCGTCATAAGAAAAAGGTAATGCTGGTTTCAGCTGACGTCTACCGTCCGGCAGCTATTAAGCAGTTAGAGCAAGTGGCAGGGCAGGTAAACGCTAAGTTTGTCAACTCTACTACCGATGAAAATCCGATTGATATTGCCAAGCGTGCTATTGAAGAAGCTAAGCTGCAGTATCAAGATATCTTGATCATCGATACCGCCGGTCGTTTACACGTCGATGAAGCGATGATGGATGAAATTAAAGCGTTAACTGCTGCGGTTAATCCATCAGAGACTTTATTCGTTGTTGATGCCATGACCGGTCAAGATGCGGCCAATACTGCCAAGGCATTTAACGATGCGCTACCGCTAACGGGCGTTATCTTAACCAAGACCGATGGGGATGCGCGTGGCGGTGCGGCTCTATCTGTACGCGCCATTACCGGTAAGCCTATTAAGTTCTTGGGCCGTGGTGAGAAACTTGATGCCTTAGAAGCTTTCCACCCAGAACGTATCGCCCAGCGCATCCTAGGCATGGGTGACGTACTGAGTTTGGTAGAAGAAGTTGAGCAGAAGATTGACCGCGAAAAAGCGGAAAAAATGGCGAAGAAAATCCAAAAAGGCGGCGAATTTGACCTTGAGGATTTACTAACCCAGTTCCAGCAAATGAAAAATATGGGCGGTATGGCTGGTTTCTTAGATAAGATGCCAGGCATGAGTGGCGCTGGTGTGAAAGAAGCACTAGAAGAAGCTAAGCCAGAAGAAAAAGTAAAAGAGATGGAAGCGCTGATTAACTCAATGACCTCATATGAGCGCAAGAACCCAGATAAAATTAACCCAAGCCGTAAGCGCCGTATTGCCGCAGGTTCTGGTAAGCAAATTCAGGACATCAACCGTTTGCTAAAGCAACATAAGCAAATGGCTAAGATGATGAAGATGTTGTCTAAGCCTGAAGGGCTAAGTAAGATGATGAAAGCGGTTCAAGGCTTAACCGGTATGGGTGGCGGCGCTTCTGGCGGTGGCCCACTGTTTGGCGGTGGCCAAAGTAATGCAGGTGCAGGAGCTAAATCAGGTGGCATGCCTCCCTTTGGTTTAGATCCAAGTAATATGCCCAGCAAGGAAGAGATGGAACGCCAAATGAAAGAGCTTGAACAAAAGCTTCCACCAGATTTCAAAAAGCGTTTTTAGATCCTTTGATGGATTATCTATGAGAAAGCTAAGTCAGTAATGGCTTAGCTTTTTTTTATAAAAGTAAAAGGAGTAAACTCATGGGTTCGCTTGTCACGAAAATAAAAAATCTTATCTCTAGTTTAACTAGTGAAATTAATGAAATACCTGATAATGCAGTTTTATTAGATGTGCGTAGTCCAGAAGAGCATGTCATAGGCACTTTGCCAGGATCGGTGTTAATGCCTTTAGCAGAATTGGCTGACCCGCAAAAGGTGACGGCTAAATTAAGTGATACTTCGCAGCCCATCGTGGTTTATTGTGCTTCAGGAGGTCGATCGATGAAGGCAAAGCAGCAGCTAAAAAAGATGGGGTATAAGAAAGTCTATAATGGGGGTGGTATTTCTTCAGTTAGGAAGCTGTTGCGGTCTTAACTCTACTTTTTACTCTAATAATTATCTATAACCCCTATTGTTTAGTCGAGACTAATACTCATGAAATCAGCAACCAAGTTTTCCAAATTAAAAAGTCTATATGATGATAAGATGCTGCCGGTTCTCGTTGATAAGGTGTGTGCGTTAGAGGCTTTAGGGAAATTAAGAGCAAAGGTGGTGCCTGAAGCTCATGGCGTGGTGTTGGAGGTTGGGGTAGGCGGAGGTCATAACGCAAGGTTTTATAATCCCCAACTTGTTAAGCAGGTGATAGGAGTAGATCCACATCTGCATCCTGCTGCTGAAGATCGCTTTATTCAAGCTGGCATAGAATTCAATGCTCAGCCTTTGTCTGCTGAAACTCTACCTTTAGCAGATAATAGTGTGGATAGTGTGGTGATGACTTTTACCTTGTGTTCGATTCCTGATCCAATACAAGCGCTACGGGAGATGAAGCGGGTATTAAAACCTAATGGTATTTTATATTATGCTGAACATGGGTTGGCTCCTCAGCCTAATTTTGTTAAAAAGGCTCAACAGATTATAACTCCTGCCTGGAAACCTTTAGCTGGTGGCTGTCATCTTGATAGGAATATTGAGCAGTTAATTAGTCAAGCTGGCTTTGTGGTATCGGGTTGTCAAGGTTTTACTCAAAGAGTCAACGTTGTTGGGTATTATTATTGGGGTGAAGCAACCTTAAAACTCTAACTCCACTATGATGGTTTATTTTGTCATTTTATCCAAAGTAATCTGAATTTGGTTTATAGAATAACCAGCTAAGGAAGATGGATGTTATAAGAGCTGGAATTAAGAAGTATTGAATTTTGACACCAACGTAAGAGAGCTCTGTGAATAGAAAAACGGTCAATAAAAATAGCCCTGTAGAAAGTAGAGCAAAAAAACGAAATAACTTCTTTCTCATTTTTATCCCTGTAAGTTAGTAAAGGTATTTTATTCATCAATATAGAAAAATAATATTTTTAATTATAGTCCAAACTTAAAATAATAAACAATTAAAAGCGGGCCTCCTAAAAGAAGCCCGCTTTAAATTTACCT
This sequence comes from Psychrobacter piechaudii, assembly GCF_900162825.1. GTDB lineage: Bacteria > Pseudomonadota > Gammaproteobacteria > Pseudomonadales > Moraxellaceae > Psychrobacter > Psychrobacter piechaudii. The sequence continues at coordinate 6,910 of NZ_FUGE01000127.1, read as the reverse complement.
AACGAAAATTAGCCTAAGCTAAGTTAGGATTCAACCACTTCTCAGCGGTCTTGATATCCCAATCCTTACGTTTGGCATAGTCCTCTAACTGATCACGCTCAATTTTACCCACGTTGAAGTAAACGCTTTCAGGATGTGAATAGTAAAAACCACTCACCGAAGACGCAGGCCACATCGCAAAGCTTTCTGTCAGATAAGTACCGATGGTATTGGTGGTATCTAACCAATCAAACAGTTTGCCTTTTTCAGTATGCTCAGGGCAGGCAGGATAGCCTGGTGCAGGGCGAATACCCACATATTTCTCTTTAATCAGCTCTTCATTACTCAATTGCTCTTCAGGCTGATAGCCCCAGTATTTAGTACGGATAAGCTCATGCAAATGCTCAGCAAAGGCCTCTGCTAAGCGGTCACAAAGTGCTTGAACCATAATGGCATTATAGTCATCACCGGCTTCTTTATAGGCATCAGATAGCTCTTGAGCACCTTCAATCGAAACGGTAAATCCACCTAAATAGTCAGTGTGCTCATCTGAGGGTGAGATAAAGTCCGCCAAGCTGTAGTTGGGTTTACCACTGGCTTTATCTGACTGTTGACGCAGATGCTCAAATACATGGGTTGGCTGGCCGCCCTCACTAGGCGGTTTGTCATAGACAGTAACCGTGTCATGGTCAGTGCGTTTGGCCGGCATGATTTTGAACACCCCTTTCGGCGTGACTAAACTCTCATCCATAAACTTCTGTAGCAATTCTTTGGCATTGCTAAACAAGTCTTTGGCTTCTTCGCCGACCACTTCATCGTCAAAGATTTTTGGGTATTTGCCCACTAAGCCCCAAGAGATAAAGAACGGTGTCCAATCGATGTAGGGAAGTAAGTTTTCAATAGGATAGCTGTCGAAAACAACTTGTCCCAGCTCATTCGGAGTAGGCGGAGTATAAGTATCCCAATCAAACTGGAAGCCTTGCTCGATAGACTCTTCATAACTTAGTTTGGCTGCTTTTGGCTTGCGATTGGCCAGACGCTCGCGTACTTTTTCATATTCTTCACGCGTCTCACGAATCAGCTCGACACGATGTTCTTTAGAAAGCAGCTTGGTCACCACGCCCACAGAACGTGAAGCATCAGACACATAAATTACCGCATCGTTTTGATAATTGGGTTCAATTTTAACCGCAGTATGGGCTTTAGAGGTAGTTGCACCGCCAATCATGAGGGGCAGGTCCATGCCACGCTCTTGCATTTGCTTAGCGACATAGACCATCTCGTCAAGACTAGGGGTAATTAGACCAGATAGGCCAATAATATCTGCTTTTTCAGCAATGGCTGTGTCCAAAATTTTGTCACAGGGCACCATAACCCCTAGGTCGACCACGTCATATCCATTACAGCCCAGTACTACGCCGACGATATTTTTACCGATATCGTGCACGTCACCTTTGACCGTGGCCATAACCACTTTACCCTTAACTTCACCTTCTACTTTCTCAGCTTCGATGTAAGGGTTCAATACCGCAACTGCTCGTTTCATAACGCGGGCCGACTTCACGACTTGAGGTAGGAACATTTTACCGGCGCCAAATAGATCACCGACTACGTTCATGCCATCCATTAAGGGCCCTTCAATCACATGTAGCGGTTTGGGGTATTTGAGGCGTGCCTCTTCGGTATCGTCATCAATGTAAGTGGTAAGACCTTTGACTAAAGCATGCTCAATGCGCTTTTCAACCGACTGTTCACGCCATGATAGATCGACTGTACCATCGTTTTTCTTACCGCCAGCCACATAGGCTTCGGCAATGGTCATCAAGCGTTCAGTAGCGTCTTGACCGCTTTCACCTTGGTTACGGTTAAGCATCACATCTTCGATGGCTTCACGCGCTTCTTTTGGAATTTCATCATACACCTCAAGCATGGCAGGGTTGACGATACCCATGGTTAGCCCCGCTTTAATAGCGTGGTATAAGAAGACCGCGTTAATCGCTTCACGAATGGGGTTACCACGGAAACTGAACGAAACGTTTGAGACACCGCCTGATACCATGGCATTGGGTAGATTGTCAGTAATCCATTTGGTGGCGTTGATAAAGTCTGCGCCATAGTTGTTATGCTCAGGGATACCGGTTGCTACCGCAAAGATATTGGGGTCAAAGATGATGTCCTCACTCGGGAAGCCCACATCATTAACCAAGACATCATAGCTGCGCTGACAGATTTCGATTTTACGCTCAAACGTATCGGCTTGACCGTCTTCATCAAAGGCCATAACAATAACTGCTGCACCATAGCGCATGCACAGCTTGGCTCTTTCAACAAATTCGTCATGGCCTTCTTTCAGTGAAATGGAGTTCACCACCGCCTTACCTTGAGTGCGTTTTAAACCTTCCTCGATGATATCCCATTTTGAAGAGTCAATCATCAGGGGCACACGGCTAATATCGGGCTCGCCAGCGACCAAGTTTAAGAAGTGAATCATCGCCCCTTTGGAGTCGAGCATCCCCTCATCCATGTTGATGTCGACAATTTGAGCCCCGCCCTCTACTTGGTCGCGCGCCACATCCAATGCTTCAGTAAATTCGCCAGTCTTAATTAAGCGTAAGAACTTTTTAGAACCGGTGACGTTGGTACGCTCACCGACGTTCACAAATAAGCTGTCTTCGGTGATATTAAAAGGCTCTAGACCAGACAAGCGACATGCTGGTGGGATAGTCGGAACTTTACGAGGCGGATATTGTTGCATCACGTCATGAATAGCTTTGATGTGCTCAGGGCGAGTTCCACAGCAGCCCCCAACGATATTTAGGATTCCTGCTCTACCAAAGCCATTAAGTAGGGCAGCGGTTTCTTCAGGAGTCTCGTCATACTCGCCAAACTCGTTGGGCAAGCCGGCATTAGGGTGCGCAGACACATAGGTATCAGCAATATCCGATAACGTTTGAATATGAGGTCTTAAAGCATCAGCGCCCAAAGCACAGTTAAAACCTACTGATAGCGGCTTGGCATGACGAATCGAGTTATAAAAAGCTTCAGCGGTTTGACCCGATAAGGTACGACCCGAGGCATCGGTAATCGTACCTGAAATCATAATGGGTAGTTCATAACCGATGACTTCAAATACCCCAGTAATGGCGAAAATAGCTGCTTTAGCGTTTAGGGTATCAAAGATAGTTTCAACCAAAATAAGGTCAATACCACCCTCAATTAAAGCGTATAAAGCTTCGGTATAGTTATCGACTAGCTCATCAAAAGTGACGTTACGAAAGGCAGGGTCATTAACATCAGGAGATAGCGAGCAGGTGCGAGAAGTGGGTCCGATAACCCCGGCCACAAAGCGAGGCTTGTCTGGGTTTTGCGCAGTGAACCCATCAGCTACTTCACGAGCGATACGTGCCGCTTCACGGTTAATCTCTGGCACCAGATGTTCCATCGCATAATCTGCCATAGAAATCTGAGTCGCATTAAACGTGTTGGTTTCGATAATGTCGGCCCCCGCAGTCAAGTGATCGCGGTGAATGCTCTTGATGATATCTGGCTGGGTCAGTACTAGTAAGTCGTTGTTACCTTGGACATCTCGATGAAAGTCAGCAAAGCGCTCGCCTCGATAGTCGGCTTCTTGCAGCTTAAAAGTTTGAATTTGGGTACCCATTGCACCGTCAAGCATCAAGATACGTTGTTCTAAGTGCTCAACGATACGCTGGCGGGCGGTTTGTTGCTGGTCTTTATAAGGCAAGGTAGCGGGAGGTACTAAATTGAAGTTATCGGGATTGTGTTCTTTTTTTGCAGAATTTTCTGGGAGGTCTTTTTGGGTATTGTGTTCAGGATGTGAGCAATTGGCCATAGTGCTATCTTATATATTGAGTTAACAGGGACAGAAATCTCTTCTACAGCTATATATATTTGGAACTACGGGTTGCCAAATAAGATTTCTAAAATCTAGGTTAGTGTAGCATACTGCTTGTGAATATCTAATTCTCTACAGGGATAAATCCATAGCAACATGGAGCAAGCTAGCTAAGCTAATGGGATTAATTTAACAGTGCTGCCCCTAAAATTAATAACATAAAAAAAGTTTGTCTGAGTATACAAGAAAATAGACACAACTGATTTTCTTTGTATAAACTAAGGTAACTTATATAAAAGGACGTATTTTATGATAAAAACTATGCCTGTATGGACACTGGCTATAGCTTTAATGGCAGTCACTGCTAGCCCAAGCAATGCACAGTCTAAGACGCCTGTTTCTAGCGGCTCAGCCACAAACTCCATCATTAATGAATCTACGCTGCGACAACCCAATGCTATTTATGGCAGCTTCGGTCAAAGCTCCTCAGCGCTTAGTCAGCCTACGCAAGCTCCTTTATCTAATACCACCACTGCAGTTACTTCTACCCCCATAAATTATGATGCTTCAGAGAACGCCTTACAGTTGGCAAGACGAAATCCTAATTTATCAATATTGGTAGAGGCTATTGATGCAGCAGGGTTAACGGGCGTGCTTAGATTTGCAGGGAGTAATTACACAGTTTTTGCCCCAGATAATGCCGCCTTTGAGGCTTGGTTTAATGAAACTACAATGACCAAACAAAAGCTGATGCAAAATAAACCCTTACTGCGTATTTTATTGGCTTATCATGTGCTAAAAACACCTCAGCCACTAACTGTAGCGCAGATGCAGCCCAGTCGGTTGACCACTTTTAATAATTATCAATTGACCATCACCAATCAAAAGATGATTAAAGATGGCATAGGCCGAACAGCGATGATTAAGGCGGCCGATATTCCTACTCGCAATGGTACGGTTCATGTGATTGATAAGGTGCTCTTTCCAGAAGGCTAGTGCAGTAGGTTATAGACAGACATAAAAAAACCCGATGCTTTAAAGCATCGGGTTTTTTTAAATTAACTGGGTTGTTAACTTGCTGATTTATTTAAGATCGTTTTTACGATTGGATTCAACAGTCTGCTTGTAGCGCTCTTCCCAGTAAGTGGCATTTTTGATACCGAACTTCTTAGGATCAAACACGAAGCGTTTCTCTGAAGTACCGCCGCCTGCTTTTAACTGTGCCTCATAGTCTTTAAGCATAGTTAATGTTGGTTTCGCTACAAAGAAGATAACAATAATACCTACGATGTTTAACCAAGCCATCAAGCCAACCCCTACGTCACCTAAGCCCCAGATATAGCCTGAGCTGTTTAAGGCGCCATAAGCTACCATAATCATGATCACAACTTTTACTAAGAAGGTACCCGTTTTACTGGCGCCTTTACCCATAGAGCGGGTTAAGTAAGAGATGTTAACTTCAGCGATATAGTAGTAGGCTAAGATAGTGGTAAACGCGAAGAAGAATACCGCAATCGCAATGAATGAGTCACCGAAGGTACCATACACTGATTCCATCGCCATTTGAGTAAATGAAGGCGAGTTAATCTCAATATCTGCAGCGACATTTTGGACGATAAACTGACCGTCAGGTAATGTGCCTTGAATGTTGTACATACCGGTAGATAAAATCATGAACGCAGTAGCAGAACAAACTAGCAGAGTATCTACATAGACTGAGAAAGCCTGAACCAAGCCCTGTTGTGAAGGATGATCCACAGCGGCAGCAGCTGCGGCGTGTGGTCCTGTACCTTGACCGGCTTCATTAGAGTAGATACCACGTTTTACACCCCAACCAATAGCGGCACCAAAGCCTGCTTGAGCTGTGAAGGCATCACCGATAATCATACCAAATACTTCAGGAACTTTACTGAAGTTGGTAAACATGATTAAGATGGCTAAAACGATATAACCTACAGCCATAAAAGGAACGGCATATTCAGCGAAGTTAGCAATACGCTTAATACCACCGAAGATGATGAAACCTAGCACTAATAAAATAATAGCTAGAGCAATTAGACGGCTAGAGCCAACATCCATGCCCATAAAGTTCATCATTGTACCTTCACCGGTTACTTGAGCTACAGCGTTAACCACACCGTTGGCTTGTACACCAGGTAAGAAGATACCACAAGCAATAATAGAAGATATGGCAAATAAAATACCATACCATTTTTGACCTAAAGCTCGTTCAAAGTAATAAGCTGGACCACCGCGATATTCGCCAGTAATCACATCACGCTCTTTATAAATTTGACCTAAGGTAGATTCTACATAAGCAGTAGAAGCACCTAAGAAGGCCACAATCCACATCCAGAATACTGCGCCTGGACCACCGAAGCCGATAGCAGCAGCAACACCGGCAATGTTACCCATACCGACACGTCCGGCAAGGGCTACAGCAAGAGCTTGGAATGAAGAAATACCGTCATTGTCTGGTTTGCCTTTAAAAAGAAGACGAAGCATCTCTTTAAATAGACGAATTTGAACAAAGCGGGTCATGATTGAATAGAATAAACCTGCGCCCAAACAGAGGTAGATTAGGGCAGGGCTCCAAATAACGGAGTTTAAAGCACTTACGATGCCTTCCATAGTGTGTTTCCTAGTGTTAACAAATTGAGTAACTTACCTGTCGCTCAATTAATTGTAATAATCTAAAGGTGTGTACAGCGCTTATTTAATTAACAGTTCTGTAGAAAAAATCTAACCAATACAATTAGATAAACACAAACACATAAGTAAGTTGTACTCTTAGTAACTGTAAGTTAGATTAGCTAAATGTTACTAAAAAGTACCTCTAAGTAACTGCAATTTGCCACAAAAAAAAGCAAATTGCTAGATTATTTTTTACTATTTCATAAAAAAAACTCTGCACACGACAAAAAAACAAAAAAGTCTGTTAAAGCAAAGGCATAATAGTAATTTTTAAGACGAATCAGACCATGCCAAACTTTAACAGACTTAGTGAAACCTTAACCCAAAACCTGAGCATGAACAAGGCAAGAATCAATTGTTTGAGCCTAATGATAATAGCCC
>NZ_FUGE01000068.1 GCF_900162825.1 Psychrobacter piechaudii | reverse complement strand
CATGTATTAACATTCATTTAAAATGAATGTTATAATTCACCCCAACAGGTAGATTAAAACTATATTACTCACCCTTTGTGAATATGTTTGGGACATAATTTGTCAAAAATGGGATAGGTAATTTAGTAGCTTGAAAAATGTTTAGGTATTAAGGGTTATTAATGCCCAACTCCAACCTTAAACATTCATTTTATATATATGTTTAAATTTATTTAGGAGCACGTTATGGGTGAGTACAAAAAGTACTGGTGGGGGTTGATCGCCATCTTAATTGTCACCTTCTCTTTCTTAGGCTGGGGCGGAGTTGAGATTTATCGAACAGCGCCCCCTATTCCTGACCAATTTGTAGACAGCAATGGTCAGGTTATTATGACCAAAGAAGATATATTAGATGGTCAATCAGCTTGGCAACGTACCGGCGGACAACAGTTAGGTTCTGTACTGGGCCATGGTGCTTATCAGGCCCCGGACTGGACCGCAGACTGGTTACATAGAGAGCTGGTAGCTTGGCTTGATATTAAATCAAACGAGCTTTACGGTGTTGACTATAAGGCTGCAAATGAAGATCAAAAAGCGGTGCTAGATGCGCAGGTAAAGAAGGAATACCGTGGTAGTGCAGTTGATGAAAACAATACCGTTGTGTTGTCACAAACTCGTATTGAGGCAATGAATGAGATCGCGCCTTATTATATGAGTGTCTATGGTGATGATCCAGAGTTCCAGAAAACTCGTGAAAACTTTGCGATGAAAAACAATACCATTACTGGCGAAGAATCGAGACAGCGTTTAACCAACTTTTTCTTCTGGACCACTTGGGTCGCCTCAGCAGAACGCCCCGGTACTGAGGCTACTTATACTAACAACTGGCCTCATGAACCTATTATCGATAATAAGCCTACCACTGAAAATATCATGTGGTCAGTTGCCAGTGTGGTGTTCTTAATTGCTGGTGTGGGTCTATTAATTTGGGGTTGGGCATTCTTACGTAAAGAGGATGATCTTGAGCCTAAACTGGTTACTCCTGATGCGGACCCTCTCACTAAAATAGCTTTAACTCCCTCTCAAAAAGCCTTAGCAAAATATGGCTTCTTGGTAGTTGCTCTATTTGTTTTCCAAGTGTTTATTGGTGGTTTCGTTGCACACTATACTGTAGAAGGTCAAAACTTCTATGGCATACCCGTAGCGGACTACTTCCCTTATGCTTTAGTGCGTACTTGGCACATTCAATCCGCCCTATTCTGGATCGCTACTGCCTTCTTAATGGCTGGCTTGTTCTTAACCCCAATTATTAACGGGGGTAAGGACCCTAAATTCCAAAAGCTAGGCGTTGATATCCTTTGGGTTGCTTTAATCATTGTTTGTGTGGGTTCTTTTACTAGCCAATATTTTGCCCTTGCTGAAATCATGCCAGCCAAATATAACTTCTGGTTTGGTCACCAAGGTTATGAGTTCATCGACTTAGGCCGCTTCTGGCAAATCTTAAAATGGGTAGGTATTTTAATCTGGCTCGTATTGATGTCTCGTGGCATTATGCCTGCCTTTAAAAACAAGGGAGATAACAACCTACTGGCTATCTTCTTCGCCTCTGTGGTTTGTGTCGGTTTATTCTACGGTAGTGGTTTATTCTACGGCGAACGTACTCATTTAACCATCATGGAATACTGGCGCTGGTGGGTAGTTCACTTATGGGTTGAAGGCTTTTTCGAAGTATTCGCTACGGTATCATTGGCCTTTATTTTCTATAACTTAGGCTTAGTAAATAAAAAAATTGCTACTGCCTCTTCTATCGCTTCAGCAGCTTTATTCTTATTAGGCGGCGTACCTGGTACATTCCACCATTTATATTTCTCAGGTACCACCACGCCCGTTATGGCCATTGGGGCTTCATTCAGTGCTTTAGAGGTGGTTCCTTTAATCGTACTTGGTTATGAAGGTTATGATCACTGGTCTATGCAGCACAAGTCTCCTTGGATGCAGAAACTTAAATGGCCAATCATGTGTTTCGTTGCCGTGGCTTTCTGGAATATGCTAGGCGCAGGTGTATTTGGATTTATGATTAACCCTCCTGTGTCTCTATTCTACTTACAAGGGTTAAATACCACAGCCGTTCACTCACATGCAGCTTTATTTGGGGTTTATGGCTTCTTAGCGCTAGGCTTTGTATTACTGGTTATGCGCTATATTCGCCCTGATTACGTGTTCAGTGATAAGCTTATGAAAACAGGCTTCTGGATGCTAAACCTAGGCTTGGTATTAATGATTGCCACCAGTTTATTACCAATCGGTATTTTCCAAGCTCATGCTTCAATCACTGAGGGTCTATGGTATGCGCGCAGTGAAGGCTTCTTACAACAAGACTTCCTAGTGACGCTAAGATGGATCCGTACCTTCGGCGACGTGGTATTTATCATTGGGGCTGTCTGTGTCGCTTGGCAGGTTGTGAAGTTAACTTTCGCCAAACCTTCAGACGCTAACTATCAACCTGATAGTCCAATCAACAAATAGATACCTTTAATGGTGGTCATTCGATAAAAAAAAGCCCTGTCAATTGATAGGGCTTTTGCTATTTGGCAGAGCTTTTTTATCACCAGTCGCCGTAAAAACACCCACTTCAGGGGGTGGATATAAGGCGACACACACTGTCGTAAGAAGCAGTTAAAGGGTTGTAAGTTAAAATTAACCTAGCCATACTAAGCATATGAAAACACTCAAGCTACGCATTAAAGACAAGCACATAAAAGAGCTGAATCGTCTAAGCGGTTCGGTAAACTTCGTGTGGAACTATGTCAATGCGTTAAGTTTTGAGCATCTAAAACGTACCGGTAAGTACTTTTCAGCCTATGATTTAAACCAGTACACCAAAGGTAGCGGTGAGTATTTAGGATTACACAGTCAGACCTTACAGGCTATCAATGAGACACACGCTAAATCACGTAAA
>NZ_FUGE01000124.1 GCF_900162825.1 Psychrobacter piechaudii | reverse complement strand
AATTGCTTCTCAGGCTTGTACGCTCGTGTGGCGTATTATGCAAGCATCTGATAAACAGTCACAAGAGTTTGCTTTGTTTTTAGTGCGCCTCTCAGGTCGACAAATGAAACGCAGCAAACCAATAACCGCACCTGCTGTGATGGCAGGATTGTTCCAGTGGCTTAATTTTACCGAACTGGTAAATCATTATCCCCCTGACAAACTACGTGAATTCGCTGATGCCGCTAGTAAATTTGTGTAGATACCTATGCACTTCAGGGGGTGGATATAAGGCGACACACACTGTCGTAAGAAGCCGTTAAAGGGTTGTAAGTTAAAATTAACCTCGCCATACTAAAGGCATGAAAACCCTCAAACTACGCATTAAAGACAAGCACATAAAAGAGCTGAATCGTCTAAGCGGTTCAGTAAACTTCGTGTGGAACTATGTTAATGCGTTAAGCTTTGAGCATCTAAAACGTACCGGTAAGTTTTTTAGTGCTTATGATCTAAGTGAGTATACCAAAGGAAGCGGTGAGTATTTAGGATTACACAGTCAGACCTTACAAGCTATCAATGAGACTCACGCCAAGGCTCGCAAACAGTTTAAAAAAGCCAAACTTAACTGGCGCAGCAATCGTCCTGATGCCAAACGTAAATCACTGGGCTGGATACCCTTTAAAAAGTCTGCTATCAAGTATCTAAGTACAAGACAAACAGGCAAAAAAACACTTAAATCAACAATACAACTCTCGCTTTCTAAAGGTCAAAAGCTTATCATAGATGTATTCGATAGCTACAACCTAAGCCTATATCAAATCAACACGCTTGAGATAGTACAAGACAGTCGTAATCGTTGGTATGCGTGTATCACTGTTAAAGACTACCCCAAACTAGCCAGTGGTATGGGCAGCATTGGTATTGACTTAGGTTTAAAAGAGTCTGCTACTACCTCAATGGGTGATAAACTCACTATCAAACAAACCCAAAAATGGGCGAATAAATTAGCAACCGCCCAGCGTGCTAAGAATAAAAAACGTGTTAAAGCAATCCATGCCAAAATTAAAAATACAAGATTAGACTTAATTCATAAATTCACCACCAAGCTTGTTAAAGACAATGCCTTGATTGTAGTTGGTGATGTTAAATCACGCTCATTTACAACTAAAAAAACCAAGCTCGCTAAATCGACATACGATGCAGGTTGGTTTGAACTTAAACGACAACTGGAATATAAATGCAAGTATGCAGGTTGTCAGTTTGAGATCGTAAATGAGAGTTACACTACCCAGACCTGCTCGTGCTGCCATAAAATAAGTGACAGTAGTCCAAAAGGTAGAGCAGGTTTGCGAATAAGAGGATGGACTTGTGCTAAGTGTGGCACATGGCATGATAGAGATATCAATGCTGCTAAGAACATCCTTGCGGTCGGGCTTGACCGTCTAGTTGTAGGAATCCCCTCGGTTTAGCGAGGGGAGGAAGTCAATTTACACCTTATTAATTGCATACATAAAAAGGGCAGCTATGAGTCAGCAACTAAAGCTTAAACAAGAAGTCGCAAAAGCCGCATTGGCCTCAATTGACGACGGAATGATCCTGGGTGTGGGCACGGGCAGTACTGTGAACTGCTTGATTAAATTATTGCCGCAAGTGAATTTAAAAGGGGCTGTGGCCAGCTCCAAAGTAACCCAAGATAAGTTAGAAGCTTTGGGAATAGAGGTGATGGACCTAAACTATGTGGGTGAGCTAGACCTTTATATTGATGGTGCTGATGAGGTTAATCCTAATCTGCAGTTAATTAAAGGCGGCGGTGGTGCCTTAACTCGTGAAAAGATTGTGGCAGCCGCCTCAAAACAGTTCTTGTGTTTGGTCGATGAAAGCAAATGGGTCACTCAACTAGGCCGTGAGTTCCCAGTTCCAATCGAAGTTTTACCACAAGCACGCTCATATGTGGCTCGTGAATTGGTCAAATTGGGCGGTGAGCCGGTGTACCGTGAAGGCTTTGTGACCGATTATGGAAACCTGATTTTAGATACTTATAATCTTGAAATCACCAGTGCCAGCGAGATGGAACAAACTCTAAACAATATCGTGGGGGTGGTATGTAATGGTATCTTTGCCGCCAATCAAGCAGATAAGCTATTAATTGCTAAATCAACAGGGGTAGAGCTGTTACAGCGTTAATATAAATTAATACTCTACTGCTACTGGGTTTATGGTTAAATAAAGAAGTAATAGCAATTTGTCGTTAGTTTTAGGATCTCGTATTGATAACGACGAATTTATTTTTGCCACTTATTTATTAACCGACTGACAAGGACGTCAAACCCATGCCTATCCTCTCCCTTAATGGCGCTGAAATTTATTACGAAGACAGTGCTCCTGAACAAGCCAACCTACCCCCAGAGCAACAAAAACCTGTGATGCTATTTGCACATGGGCTATTATGGGGCACCCACCTTTATGACAAACAAGTAGAGCATTTCAAACCAGATTATCGCTGTATTGCCTTCGATTTTCGAGGACAAGGTAAATCTGAAATCACCAAGTCTGGTTATGATATGGACAGCTTAGCAGACGATGCCATCGCTTTATTAGAAGCATTACAGATTAAAAAATGCCATTTCGTTGGCCTATCTATGGGCGGTTATGTCGCACAGCGTGTGGCGTTAAAGCGCCCAGACTTATTGCAGTCTTTGATTTTGTTAGACACAGCAGCGGAAGCTGAAAGCCCAGAAAAGAAAGCGGGTTATGAAAAGCTGCTAAAGGCGATTCACTGGTTAGGGGTTAAACGGATCAGTAAAAAGGTGATGCCCATTATGTTTGGTGAGACGTTTTTAAACGATAAGTCGCGTAAGCAAGAATATAAAACTTGGCTTGAGCACCTGAAGCGAAACGATAAGAAAGGGGCTGCTAGAGCCACCATTGGGGTTATAGAGCGTGATGAGGTATTAAGCCGCTTGCCTCAAATTACCTTACCAACCTTGATTGTGGTGGGGGATGAAGACAAACCCACCCCTTATGAAGAAGCACAGAAAATGCACTTTGCTATTAGCGGCTCGAAGCTAGCAGTGATTAAGCACTCGGGGCACAGTACCCCAGTAGAGCAGCCAGAGCAATTAAATGAGGTGATAAGTACCTTCTTAACGCAGGTTATTGCTTAACCAGACATCCTTATATAAGGGTAATGTGTTAAGCTCAAATCCTGAGCCAATAAAAAAGGCTAAGTTATTTAATGACTTAGCCTTTTTATATTATTAACGACAATTTATATGGTGGACAAGTTAGCTTAGTTTGATTTTATCTTTTAATAAAAATTCCATTAAAGCTTTTTGGGCGTGCAATCTGTTTTCTGCTTCATCCCAGACTACAGAACGTGGATCATCAAGTAGGTCATGTGAGATTTCCTCCCCACGGTGTGCGGGCAAGCAGTGCATGAATAATACATCAGGGTCTGCTTTATCCAACAAAGAAGGCGTTACTTGGTAAGGAGCGAAACGACGGGCACGCGTGTTCTGCTCGCTTTCTTGACCCATACTGGCCCAGACATCGGTAACGATTAGGTGAGCGTCTTTAGCCGCCTCCTGGACGTCTTCTACTAAGCTTACACAGTGTTTGAACCTTTCCATTAAATCTGGGTTCGGTTCAAAGCCGTAAGGGGCAGCAACCCTTAGCTCAAAGCCAAATTGATGGGCAGCGGCCATAAATGAAGAGCACATATTATTACCATCACCCACCCAGGTGACGATTTTATCTTTGATGCTACCACGGTGCTCATAATAGGTCTGCATGTCCGCTAATAATTGGCAGGGATGGAAATCATCTGTTAAAGCATTGATGATAGGCACCGAAGAGTACTCGGCAAACCTTTCTACTTTTTCATGCTCAAAGGTACGAATCATAATGAGATCGACCATGCTTGAAATTACCCTAGCCGAATCTTCAATAGGTTCGCCACGACCCAGTTGCGTATCTTTGGGTGATAAAAAGATAGCGTGTCCCCCAAACTGTCCCATACCGGTCTCAAACGAGATACGAGTGCGGGTAGAGGATTTTTCAAAGATCATACCTAACGTACGACCTACAAAGGGTTGATACACTTCGCCAGCATGTTGCATCTTTCGAAGCTCACTTGCACGCCTAATTAAGGCTTCAAGCTCGGTTGGAGATAAATCGAGTAGAGTTAAAAAATGACGCACGCTCATGTGGCTCTCTTTAAATAACAGTTAATTTAGGTAGAAGGTTCCAAAAAATAATTGACTAAACTGTCAGTATAACGAACTTTTTGGCTATGTGAAAATAGTTCGCTATCATTTATATAAATGCAGTTAATCTAAATGCAGATAATAACAATACAGTTAATCTAAATGTAGCTGGTCTCAAGAGTCCTCAGTTGTTAGTGAGGGCTAAATTACCACACGAGTAGGGCGCTGTGTCACTCGGCATAATAATTCATAGCCTAAAGTATGAGCGGAGTTGGCAATTTCATCGACACTAGGTTCTGCTTGCTCTGGATCCCCCCATAAGACAACCTTGTAGCCCACCATAGGGTTAGGGACTTCAGTTAAATCGATGGCAATCATGTCCATGGCCACCCGTCCAATGACTGGACATTTATAACTTACTGTCGTCTCAGATTCGGTGCTATCACTGGCCATCTGCTTCACAGTAACCCAGGCTGAGCCATCAACCACTCGAGGATAGCCGTCACCATAGCCAATACTAACAATACCTTTAACAATAGGACGGTTGGCGACAAAACGACTGCCGTAGCCTACCGGCGCTCCAGCCGCAATGTTATGAATCGCCATTAAGCTAGCTGCAAAAGTCATGACGGGTTTTAATTGTAAATCCCGAGCACTGATGCCCTCTAAAGGTGTGCTGCCATAAAGCATAATGCCAGGACGTACCCAGTCAAAATGGCACTCGGGAAAGTTTAGGATACCGGCTGAGTTGCATAAAGAGGCTTTAATATTGCTATCTACTTGTTCTCTTAATTCGGTTAAGGCCTCAGTAAATATCTTAATTTGATTGACGTTAGAGGGATGGTCAGGGCGATCAGCATTGGCAAAGTGGCTGGTTAGGATAAGATTATATCCGGCATCAACCAGAGTTTTTGCTACGGCTACAATCTCTTCAGGTTCAAAACCTAAGCGGTTCATGCCTGTATTTAATTTAAGCCACAAAGTTCGGCAAGCAGAGTCAGCGGCAGGTAACTGATCTACAGCCCACTGTACTTGCTTTTGATGATGAATAATACTTTGACAGTCAGCCTCAATAGACTCTGCCCATTCTTGTTGACTAAATACCCCTTCGATCAGCACTATGCCTTTTTGCCAGCCCAAACTGCGAATCTGCTTCGCTTCATCAAAGCAGGCCACACCTAGAGCATCTGCTTGCTGCAAACTTAGAATACAGTGCTTGACCCCATGACCGTAAGCATCTGCTTTTACCATTGCCAAAACTTTGGTTTTTTCAGGGATTTTTTTTATGACTTGGTTTAAGTTATGGGTTAGAGCAGCAGAGTTTATAGTAATTGAGGCATTACGCATGGTTAACACTCACTAAGATATCTAAAGAATGGAAATAACTAATATAGGCTGACAGCTTGGCTAACGATAATCATCGGTTTGACTGCCATTATTGGCGGTCAGCCTAAATGTAAATGGTAATTTAATGATTTATTCATCTTGTATATAGTTAGGTACTCAGCTGACATCTAGCCTAAGATACGCCATAGCACAAACAAAATGGCTAGGATATAAAATACAGGTGATAGCCAAGCGATGACCTGTGTGGCTACAGCCACACTGATAACGAAGCCAGCTAAGGCAATCCAGTCCTTGCGTCTGTCATTTAGCATATCAGCACGAATTTGCTGTATTTCTCGTAGCTGCTGGTCTTGCCTTGCCCCTTGTGAGGCCATGCTTTGTAACCCTTGATCCAATAGCTTAGGAACCTGAGCGGTTGACAGCAATAGTTCAGGTAACTGTTCACGCAGCTCACGCATATTACGAGCAGGGTCAAGTTGCTCTTTTACCCACCCGGTCAAAATTGGCTTGGCCAAAGACCAAATATCAAGATCAGGATATAAGTCGCGACCAAGACCTTCAACGTGTACTAAGGTTTTTAGGAGTAGCATAAGCTGAGGGGGAATGCTCATATGATGGCGACGAGCGATGTCTAAGATTTGCATCAACACCCCTGCGAAATCTATTTCATTAATGGGCTTTAAGACCATAGGCGAAACAGTCCGGCGCATGTCACGGGTTAAGGCATGCTTATCGGTATTGGGCGATATCCAGCCCGCTCGGCTCACAATATCCACCAAGTTGCTGAAGTTATTATTCATCACTGCCAGTAACATACGGGCCACTATCATCTGATCTTCTTTTGATAATTCGCCCATGATGGCGCAATCAAGGCCAATATATCTGGGGTAGAAGCGATAAGGCTCTGGGGTATCTGCTGGCAAGGTTTCGACGAAGACATTTCCTGGGTGCATGTCTGCATGGAAGAAGTTGTCGCGGAAAACCTGAGTAAAGAAGATGGTTAGCCCTTTTTCTGCTAGAGCAGCACGGTCATAATCTAATTCATCGAAGACTTGAGTCTGCGAGATGGGCACACCCACAATACGCTCCATGACCATCACGCTTTTTGAAGCGGCATAAACCTCAGGCACATACATCATCGCAGAGCCTAAGAAATTATTGCGCATCTTAGTGGTATTGTCCGCCTCAAAGGTTAAGTCCAACTCATTGAGCATAATTTGACGATAGTCTTCTACCACTTCGATAATACGCACCGCACGTGCCGCTTCAATACGAGCAGAAGCCCACTGTGCTAGGTCACGTAGTAGCTCAAAGTCAGAGACAATACGCTCACGAATATCGGGCCTGACCACTTTGACCACCACCTCACGGTCATCATGCAAAGCAGCGGTATGCACTTGGGCAATAGACGCTGCGGCTAAAGGCTTGGTATCAAAGCGAGAAAACAATTCATTAATGGATTTGCCTAGGCCAAATTTTGGGTCTTCGATTTGGGCGATGGCAATATTGACATCGAAGGGCTTCACTCGGTCCTGAAGCTGAACCAATTGCTCGATAATCTCAGGGGGAACGAGGTCGCGACGAGTAGACAGAAGTTGACCCAGTTTAAGGAATAACGTTCCCATTTCTTCTAGCGCAAGCTTCACCCCATTTGGCTGATGCTTTTTGCCCCAAGCAGCGGGGTGAGATTTAATCATACGTGCTACAGATTGTAGCTGGGGAGCTTCTTCTAGGGGAAGGTGGGTATCGAGGCGGTGAAGAGCGGCGATGCGCCAAAGCTCAAGTAGTCTTTTGCGATGAGATAACAGCATGTGGAGCAACCCATATCAGGAGTATAAACAAAGCCATGACTCACTACGGAGCCTTAATAAGCTTAAATAATTGGTTTTAATGATACCACGGGAGAAGTATTTTAAGAATGGCTGAAGCCGCTTAGAGAAGACAAAGTGAATGAAATTATCAGTAAAATAGCTTCATAAAAAAGTCTCATAAAAAAAGCCACCTTAAATTTAAGATGGCTCAGTGAAGCAGATAACTAAAGCTCTGCCTTAGATTTGCATACTATGGCTGATAACTTTGGTCTGCTTTAAGACTGACTGTCCCCTTTGAGGCGAGCCTGCTCCGCTTTAATCATCGCCAGTCGCGCCTCTTCACGCTGAACATCAGCACGCAGTCTAAGAAGCTGCTGTTTTAAATCATTGGCTTCCTGCTCCTCCACTGGATCAGGAGGTTGATTGCCAGTCACTTCATTGGCCCAATCAGCGACATCATTAAAGGCATGCTTAGCAGTATGACGCACATTGCCTTTTAAGGATTTAATTAAAAGGTTCAGCTGCATCGCAAGAGGTTTGCCAATTAATGGCTCAAGCTGACCCGCAATATCTGGATTGAAGCCAGAAATAAGCTGTTTGACCTGCATCAATACTCGATAGTCGCCTTCAATGGGCAGGTTGCCACTGGCATCACGCATCAGATTCAATAGCTCAGCAGGGTTATCAACCTTAATAGTGCAGTCTGGCAGGATGCTACCAATAGACACATAGTCTTGCCAAGCTTGATCTCGGTCAGAGGCTGCGGTACCTGGTGTTTCAAACACACTTTGCTCAACTTTAGACACAGGCTCAAATCTGATGTGATCCTCATTGAAATGCACATCAATACTAAATTCAGGCATGGCCATAGTTAAGCGTAAAACTTTACCTGATAAAGGAGCGAGCCCAGACTTGGTGATTTCATCGCTCAAAATAGCAAAGTTTATAAGTTTTTCTATGCCGGTTAATAGGAGAACTGTAATCATAAATCACTGCCTAAAAAATTGTTGAGTCTGCTCACTGTGAAAGAAGAGTCAGGGCCGTCTTATAGTGCTGTGCTTATTTTTTAAAGCCACGGTGAACGGCCACGATACCTGCGGTTAAGTTGTGGTAATCACAGTTTACAAAGCCTGCATTTTCCATCATGTTTTTCAGGGTTTGCTGATCAGGGTGCATGCGAATAGATTCTGCCAAGTACTGATAGCTTTCTGAATCATTGGCCACAATCTTGCCCATCAAAGGTAGGGCAGTAAATGAGTACAGATCATATGCTTTTGATAAAGGCTCAAAGATAGGTTTAGAGAACTCTAAAATCAACAAGCGGCCACCTGGCTTTAACACACGGTACATAGCGCGTAAAGCCGCATCTTTATCGGTGACGTTACGTAGACCAAAGCTTATGGTTAATAAATCAAAGCTTTCATCTTCAAAGGGCGCTAGAGTTTCGGCATTTGCCAACACGAAGTCAACGTTGTTACAGCCGGCATTGATTAAGCGCTCACGGCCTACATCTAGCATCGCTGCGTTGATGTCTGATAAGACCACTCTACCGTTACGACCCACTTCACGGCTAAATGCCTTGGCTAAATCTCCCGTACCGCCTGCAATGTCTAACACATGCTGACCTGCGCGCACGCCTGAAAGACTGATTGTGTAGCGCTTCCATAAACGGTGGATACCAAAAGACATCAAGTCGTTCATGATGTCATATTTCTTGGCCACAGAGGTGAATACATCAGCTACCTTGGCTTGTTTTTCCGCTTTTTTAACTTTCTTATAGCCAAAGTGGGTTTCTTCTAAGCCATCGGTATCAGGAGTGTGGGGGTTGTTGATATCATCTTTGGGGTTAAAGCGAGGCAGATCACGCTGACCGGTGAAGTTTTCAAAGTCTTGAGTAGGCTGGGTGCTATTTGACTCGGTTTGGGCAGCATAAGGACGGGTAGTCTGCTGACCTTGCGGCGTGCCTGCTGGTAATTGATTGACATCGCTAAACTGGTCATTTAGCACGGTTTGCTTAGCAGAATTAGATTGTAAAGACTGTTGCACTTGGGCATTGTTTTGATGAGTGTGATCAATGGTGTCTTGGACCAATTTATTTTGTAGGCTGGCAGTGTCGTTATTTTGATTATTGGACTGGCTCATTAGGGATCCTGATTTTAGTATTTATCAATTAAAATTATGTGGGTAAATGTAATGCTGAGAGGTTAACAACTAAGTGTAGAGTAATTTAAGACTATTGACTTTAATCAATTAGGGTTTTATTACTTTCTACACCTAGTTTTTACACTCAATTGCTAACCGGAAATAAAGGGTGTTGATGGCTGTTATCATACATCAAATAGGCAGTGGCTGCTTATATAGCAACTAATCTAAATAGGTAGCCGTACCGTACCTTAATGGGCGGATTGGTTAGGCACCCTGATGCACTTCGTCAATAATAGCCAGCTCACGTTCACAGAAAGGGTCAATAAAGCTGCCAACACTTTTTAAAGGCTTCATGGCTGAAAAACCAGCGTCGATAAAGTCATATAAAGGCTGAAGGTTACGTTTGTAAGCCTGTTTTTTTACCAGTTTAAAAGACTTTTGTACGATAAATGAGTGTAAGTATTTATCACTGCGGTAGCAGACCTGCTTTAAATCTTCGATTTGCTGACGACGAGCAGCTTCATCATTAACCGCCAAATAAGCTTTTTTCATATTGGCTTCATTAACCTCAAGGTCATTTTCTATCAGCCACTGAGCCAACTTAAGGTCCAGTTTGGTAGAGGTAATGGCAGTTTCCACCCCTAAAGTACCCGTTTCTAAAGCATTAGAAGGCGCTAGTTTTTCAACCTTTTGCGCTTTTGGCACAATCTTTTCAAGCTGGCTGACGATTTGATTTAAGCTATCACCACCATATAAATGGGTCAAAAAGTAGTCTGCCATAGGTTTGTTTTTTGGTTGAGAAAAAAGATCGGCATGGGTATTGCGGATACGGTCTTTTTGCCAGCTTTGAACTTCTGCTAACTTTGCTGCAAGCTTAGGGTCATTGTGATGGGGCAGTTCCCAAAATTGTTTTAACTCAACACTTAAATCGGATAGGGCAGACATAGGTAAACTCCTGATTAGTTTTAGTAAAATATTCTATATGATAATAAGGGTAAAAAGGTTCAATAAAAAAAGCAGACAAAATAAAATCAATTAACCAAGACTATGCCGGTTAATTTGGTATGAGTTAAATATGAATTATGTAGCAAGCGATATTCGTTGTCATAAATCTGTGGCATTGTATTAATCTATAGCATTGCATTTAGTATATGCATTATAGTGATATCAATACAATACAATTTAGCCTTATTTTATCAAACCTGATTTTAATTGTGATATTACTATATGTAAGCGCTACATAATATCAAAGCCTACCCTAAATTATAGGTACAAAGCCTGGATAAACCTTTTGACAGGTAGAGATTTATTTTAAAGGATGAAAAATGTCTAAAGATAATAAAAATGAGAACAAAGAATTGCGTATTACTGCGGATCCTTTGAGTAAATTCCATATGAATGAGGAGCAGCTGCGTTTAGAATTAGTCAAGGCTCAATATGCACTGCGTGAGACCCGTCAGCAAGGGCAAGCCACTGGTTTGTTAGTCTTAGTAAATGGCATGGAGTACTCAGGCAAAGGGGCAGCTGTGACTCAGTTACGCCAATGGGTAGATCCAAGATTATTAAATGTGGAAGCGACCATAGGCACTGTGCCCAGTAAATATGAGCCTATATGGCAGGCACACGTAGCGAAGCTGCCGCGTCATGGCAATATCACTGCTTATTTTGGTAACTGGTATGCTGATCTTATTGAAGGCGCACTGCTATTGATGAAGCAGGAGAAATCTAAGGATAAAGAGGGTGAGTTTGAAGCGTGGGAAGTCTATTTGCGCCATCAATTAAACTTGTTGGCTGAGTTTGAAATGGACTTAATGAATAACCATACCAAGTTATTAAAATGTTGGTTCCATATTGATGAGGACACCTTAAAGCATCGTATCAAAGATGATAAAGACGATCCTGAATGGTTGTATCACATGGATTGGCAGGATAAAAAGAAAGTTAAGCGTTTTAATAAGATTGCCAAAGTAATTTTAAGCCAACAGCAAGATTGGATTATCCTTGATGGCAGTGAGCCGCAAGAGATTACCGAAAATAAATCCAAAAAAGAGTATAAAGATCAAGGCTATTCTGAAGAGGCCAACCTACAGTTTTGCCATGAAGTACTGCATGCCACTCAGAGTGCCCTGTTAAGCAGTCAGCAAAATGACAGCAAACATCCTTTGGTATCTGAGATTACTCGCAATATCAATGCCGCCTTTTCTTGGGCTGATATTCCCGATAAGCTGACCGATATTGATGATCCAGACATGGGGAAAACTAATTATCAAAAAGCGTTGGCAAAAAAACAAAATCGATTGGCTGAGCTGTTACGGGCTCGTGCCGATTATAAAGGTAAGGAGGGGGAGGGTGAGCCTACCAATCATCATGTGATATTTGCCTTTGAAGGGATGGATGCGGCCGGTAAGGGAGGGGCTATTAAGCGTTTGGTTGCTCCCTTAGACCCTCGTGAGTATCAAATTTATAATATTTCTGCCCCTAATCGTATGGAACAGCAGCACCCTTATTTATGGAGATTTTGGAGACGTCTGCCAGAGTTTTCCCCAACCTTAAAAGAGGAGCGTTTGAGCCGCATCGCAATTTTTGATAGGACCTGGTATGGCCGGGTATTGGTAGAAAGAGTTGAAGGATTTGCCAGTGAAGCTGCTTGGCAACGTGCTTATGAAGAGATTAACCGGATGGAGCGTGACTTGGCGGAGAAGGGCACTATTATTATTAAATATTGGCTGGCCATAGATAAGCAAGAGCAGTTAGAGCGCTTTGAGGAAAGAAAAGAGACTCCGCACAAACAATTTAAGCTGACTGAAGATGATTGGCGCAATCGCGATAAATGGCACGAGTATGTACAGGCGGCCGCTGATATGCTGGCACGAACCAATACTAAGCAGGCGCGTTGGCATGTTGTGGCTACTAATGACAAGCGAACCGCACGATTGGCCGTACTGGATCACGCCATTGCACAGCTTGAAAAAGTGATTAAAATTTGAGGTTAGAAAAACAGATGTTTCAAGTTCAATCTGACAAGGGTATAATATACGCAATTTATTTATAATGGGCGTTAATGCCTATCAAATAATGTTGATAACCTTGCGCTAAAATACAGCTAAAGTCCTATGCGGCGTAGGGTTGATAACTGTCTTGATCAAACGGACTTGTTTTAATTCATTGAAGCCCCGATCTCTCGGGGTTTTACATTTTCACCTCCGATTGGCTCAGAAATATCATGCTTCCAAAGTCAACTACACCTAGTGGTGCCCATTTTAAGGGATCAGCAAAGGCTAACCTTACTTTTGGTCTTTTTCTTTTTGCTTTTACGGCTTACTTTATCTGGTGGGGTCTAGATTATACCAACCATCAGCAAACGACGCTGTTTATCGTTGCCACTTTATTTGGCATCTTTATGGCCTTCAATATCGGTGGTAACGATGTCGCCAACTCATTTGGTACCTCCGTAGGCGCGGGGACACTAACTATTCCCCAAGCTTTAGCAGTTGCTGCTATTTTTGAGGTCTCCGGAGCGGTTATTGCTGGTGGTGAAGTAACTGACACCATTCGTAAAGGCATTGTGGACTTAGATGTCTTAGGTCCAGCGGTTACCCCCAACTTATTTATCTATGTGATGTTGTCAGCCCTGATTGCTGCTGCGTTTTGGCTATTGTTTGCCACCAAGAAAGGACTGCCTGTCTCTACGACCCATTCAATTATTGGGGGTGTGGTCGGTAGTTCTGTGATAATGGGTATTCAGATTGGGGGTACCGAGACTGCCTTATCAACAGTACAGTGGGATCAGGTTGGGCAAATTGCCATCTCTTGGGTTATTTCTCCTTTATTAGGCGGTTTTTTGGCCTATTTCTTATATGGTCAAATTAAGTCAAACATCTTAGCTTACAATGACCGAGTAGAGGAGCGCGTTAAAGAGTTAAAAGCGGCGAAAAAAGCACTCAAAAAACGCCATAAAGAGTGGTTAAATGAGCTGGCTGAATCGTTACAGATTTCCTATACCTCAAAAATGGTCCGTGACCAAGAAATCTTTAAAGATGAAGACACAGAGCGTGACGACTTAGAAACCGATTATTACCAAGAGCTTTATGATATTGAGCGTGAAAGAGCTAGTATTGATACCTTAAAAGCCTTACGTCATTGGGTTCCTTTAATTGCAGCTTTTGGCGGTGTGGTAATGACCGCTATGGTTGTGTTTAAAGGCTTAAGTAATGTGCAGATGACCCTGACCTCATTACATGGTTTCTTATTAATGATCATGGTGGGCGCGCTGATTTGGCTGACCACTTATATCTACACTAAGAGCATTAAAGGTAAGCAAAAAGAGGACTTAACTCGAGCTACTTTTATTCTATTTAGCTGGATGCAGGTTTTTACCGCTGCTGGTTTTGCATTTAGTCATGGTGCTAACGATATTGCCAACGCGGTGGGTCCTTTTGCAGCGATTATGGACGTTATTCGTACCAATGCTATTGCCAGTGAAGCTGCTGTACCTGCTCCGGTTATGATTACCTTTGGTGTGGCACTGATTGTGGGCCTATGGTTCATTGGTAAAGAAGTGATTCAAACTGTGGGAACCAACTTAGCCCAAATGCATCCCGCTTCAGGATTTTCAGCTGAGCTATCAGCTGCAGCAGTAGTAATGGGGGCTTCTATGTTAGGTCTGCCAGTATCTAGTACGCACGTATTAGTAGGGGCAGTACTGGGCATTGGTATGGTCAATAAAAATACCAACTGGGGGCTAATGAAGCCGATTGGTCTGGCTTGGGTAGTTACTCTGCCAGCAGCAGCGACCATGTCTATGATCAGTTACCTGATTTTGACCAGCATTTTATAAGGCAGTAAATAAACTGTTATATTGAATGCAACAAAGCCCCCATATATATGGGGGCTTTGTTGCATTCTGCGGGTTAAAAATGACTAAGGTAAGGTCAGAGTTTAATAATAAGATTAAACGTTTTGGCCATTTTGTTTTTGCTGAATGTTTTTAGCCAGCTTATAGCACTGGTCGATGTGGTCATTGGCAATTTTTTTGAAGATCATATAGCCCATAGTAGCTGCAACCATTTGACCGCCTAGTGGGATAAACTTGGTCACTTGCTTGGCCACAATACGTCCACCATAACCCTGTACGGTCTTTTTCACCACACCACGAGTGGCCATTAAGCCGGCAAAGTCTACCGCACGGTTTTTCATTTCGTTCCAATGAATCTCTTTAGCATTTAAATCGATAGCAGATTGAGGCTCAGAAATTAGACCAAAACGGGCACTGATTTCTGGAAGTAATTGGGTTAAGATGCCAGCATCGATTGCAATATCAACAAAAGGTACTGGAATAATGGCAGCTCCGGCTGAATATTTAGCGCGTTTTTTGACCAGTTGTTGGCATTCTTTTTTGATCTTTTCTAGATTTAAATTAGGATCAATGGTTTCTGGTAGTTTTTCAGCGGCTGGAAGAGTTATCATGAAGCATCCTTATAGAGGTTGTTTAAGATAGTAAAGCTTGTTTGAGAAACTGCTACTAAGACGAAATATATATAAAGACCTAATAGTATAACGAAGTCATTTATTGTCTTAGAAAAGTTCGCAGTTCAATTAATAAGCTATTGGTTTATAGTGCAAATTTGCATTTATAGGGTCAATTTTAAAGAATCCACAGTTTGACACAAGTGTGCGTTTGTTTCTACAACGACTAAGCACGTAAGTTTTGTAAAAAATTATAATTTTAAATTAAAAAATATGCTACTGCCCTAATTGTCTTTTATTAAATTAAGTTTTTTATCTCTTTCTTAACCTATTTCCCTTAATGAGTTAAATATTTAAAAATTATGTTGAATTTGACCCCAAGATTTACTGGAACCCTGCCTGCTGATTTGCCTGAAGGTTTACAGACTTTGTATCAATACTCTCCGACTTTAACCCGCTTGTTTTTAGCCCGAGGGGTAACCAGCAGTGAGGCGCTAGATTATGGATTGGCCACCTTACTGCCTGCTGATGGCCTAAAAGATATTGATGAAGCGGTCCAAATTCTAGATACCGCTATTGAAAGTCAGCAGCGCATATTAATCGTAGGTGACTTTGATTGTGACGGAGCAACCAGTACTGCGTTAATGATGCGAGTCTTAGGGGAGATGGGAGCGCAAGTAGATTTTGTGGTGCCAGACAGATTTAAGTACGGCTATGGGTTAACCCCTGAAATAGTGCAGTTAGGGATTGAGGAATATAATCCTGACGTTATTGTCACTGTGGATAATGGCATCTCAAGTCATGAGGGAGTGGATAAGGCGATAGAAAATGGTATTACGGTGGTGATTACCGATCACCATTTAACCACTAAGCCTAACCCTGCGGCACACGCTGTGGTTAATCCCAATCAACTGCAATGTGAGTTTGATAGTAAGGCATTGGTAGGGGTAGGGGTCGCCTTTTATTTACTGGGTCGACTGTCTAAGTATCGACGTGATGCAGGGCGTTTAAGTGCCCAAGTTAGCCGCTATTTGGACTTAGTGGCTTTAGGCACTGTGGCCGATGTTGGGGTGCTAGATCACAACAATAGAACTTTAGTGGCTCATGGTTTAGCCGCCATACGCGAGGGTCGTTGCTCATTGGGTATTTTGGCTTTGCTTGAGCTTGCTGGCCGTGATCCACAAAAGATGAGCGTCCAAGACTTCGGCTTCGTCATTGGGCCTCGTATCAATGCTGCTGGGCGTATGGACAATATGCGTATTGGTATAGAATGCTTGATGGCGGACAATATGCAAGAGGCAAAACGCTTAGCTTTTGAGTTAGATAAGCTCAATAAAGAGCGCCGCTTTGTAGAGGGCGGAATGCGGGAGCAAGCCGATGATATCTTACGGCAATTACAGGCCTCTGAGGAGAGGCAGACTGCGGCTACTGACATAAAAGATGCTGACCCCAAGGATAATCAGTCAAAGCCAAGTGATTTACGCAGTCTAATCTTATATCAAGACGATTGGCATCAAGGCGTTATTGGAATCGTGGCTGGCCGTCTAAAGGAAACTCACTATCGACCAGCGATTGTATTTGCGCCCGCTGATGAAGCCAAAGTGGGGCCGGAAGATGCGATAAAAGGGTCGGCCCGATCCATTCCAGGGATTCATATCCGAGATGCTATTGAGAGCATTGCAGAGAGCCATCCTGAGCTGATTACTCATTTTGGCGGTCATGCTATGGCAGCAGGGCTTACCCTTAAAAAGAAGGATTTTAAGGCCTTTTCTGAAGCGTTTGAGCAGTTAATGCAAAATTTGGAGGCTTCGGTATTTGAACAAGAGCAATTTACCGATGGGGAGCTGATAGCAGAAGACTTTAGTTTACAGTTTGTTGAAGCATTGAACCACAGTCATATCTGGGGTCATGGTTTTGTGGCACCACAATTTGATGGGCTTTTTGAAGTATTAGATAGCCGAATCCTAAAAGATAAGCATTTAAAGCTATCTTTAAAGTATCCTGGAGTGCTGTACCCGGTAGATGCTATTTGGTTTAACTACGATACCGATAAGTGGGACTATAGAGCCAAAGAGGTGCATGTGCTGTTTGAGCTAAATATTAATGAATGGAACGGCAATCAAAACATCCAAATGATGGTTAAAGATTTAGCGGTAACGCAGATAGTGCCTTAAATTCCCTAGCTCAGGCTAGGGCTAATAAAACCATAGCCAACAAATTGCGACCAAAAATGAAGAGCCTAAGCGGTGACGTTTAGGCTCTTTTTATTCTACAAGCTACTAATCTACTAAGCGGATAGACGGTAAGTGCCAGTCGAAAATCAGTGCCAATATACGAATGAAGAAAATAATAGCCAGCGTTAACAGGTCGTTAATACCGGGTTCGATTCCAATGGCTTGCATCACAAAATAACAGCATGAGCCAATCACACTTGCGGTAATATAAATTTCTCTTTGCAGCACTAAAGGAATTTCATTACAGATAATATCTCGAACCATGCCACCCACTATAGCCGTGCACACCGCCATTAAAACCGCAATGGCAGGGGCAACACCTTGTGAAAGGGCAACTTTTAGACCAATAACACTAAAAGCGGCAAGACCAATGGCATCAAAAAACTTTAATGCAGTGTCGATTTTATGATAAAGATGAAAGAATATCTGAAGCACTAAGGAGGTAATGGTAATCACAATGATGTAATTTAAGTCTGTCATCCAAAACAAGGGATGGCGGTCGATTATCACATCACGAATGGTACCGCCACCGATGGCATTGGCCATAGAGACCAAGATACAGCCTGCAATATCAAATCCTTTATGTTGTGCAAGCAGGGTGCCAGCAATGGCACAGGCAACAACTCCGACCATATCAAATAGATAAATTAATAGGTCTGGAGTAATGTAATAACTGGGCATGTTTCATCACACAATAAGTTAATGGGGTGGTTTATTCGTCATAACCTGACAATTATTTATTGGCGCAAATAAAAGGCCTCTAAAAAGAGACCTCGCTATTATCAATGGTTTTGTGCTATTTGGATAGCTTAACTTATAGCAGCTAATGGTTTTAAGTAGTAGCTAATGTTTTGAAAGGTTAGTTAGCTACTTATTTCAGAATTTTTAACCCTGCTTTTTTAGCCCGCTCTATGGTATCTGCTTTAGAAGCCGGAGTAGACTTAGTAGTAGTAGTAGGTTCAGGATCTTCAGGGGTAAAGTCTTCATATTCTGCAGGGTCAAATGGCATGGCGATAGACTGATTTTCTTTAGCAAAGAGCGCCATCACAGCCTGCATAGGTATCCACAGCTCACGGGAAACCCCACCAAATCGAGCATTAAAATTAATGTAGTTATTATCAATATTCATATTACCTGTGGCTTGGCTGGCAATATTTAATACAATTTGACCGTTTTGAACGTGTTCTGTGGGTATCACTAAATTATCTTGAGTGGCATCAACAAGTAAATAGGGGGTTAGCGAATTGTCTTCTAGCCATTCATAAAAAGCTCTGATCATATAAGGGCGAGTAGGGGTCAATTTTAATTCTTCTGTCATGGTAACCTCGGTTATATTTTAAATTTATTTATGCCATGGTTTGTATAAAGCTGTCGCGCTCAAACAGTCGCTTTTGGTACTCAAGCAGCGGTCGACATAAATGAGTAGGCAGTTCTATCTGCATTTCATCCAAACGATATAGCATGGCTCCTAGCAATACATCACACC
The DNA here is from genome assembly GCF_900162825.1 of Psychrobacter piechaudii. Classification (GTDB taxonomy): domain Bacteria; phylum Pseudomonadota; class Gammaproteobacteria; order Pseudomonadales; family Moraxellaceae; genus Psychrobacter; species Psychrobacter piechaudii. Next base: position 25,407 of record NZ_FUGE01000124.1, on the reverse strand, counting down.
AGCCAAATTCATCCGACATAAAATAGTTGGTTTGACCAAATATTGGCGACAAAGTTACTAAGGCATCAGACAGCTTCTGATTTGCAATTTTAGCTTGTTGCGGGTTAATGCTGTCTTTATGGGTTAATAAAATACGCCCCAACTTTAACCAGTCATTTTGGATACGCCAAGCCAGTTGACGTTGTAGTGCTTTTTGCTTGGGGGTATCGGGCAATAGCTTATGACCATGGAACCTGTCTTCTAGATACTCAAAAATGACATTAAGCTCATACAAGCTAAAGTCGCGGTGTACCAAAACCGGAATGGTATTGTAAGGATTTAACTGACGCAAATCTTCTGGTCGTTCACTATCAAGGAGCGATAAATAATACTTCACTTTTTTTTCTGCTAATAATAGTCGGACCACATGGCTATCGTACCCATCATCAGCATACAGCACAATCTGGCTGTCAGGAATGTCTTTAGGATCAATCATAGACTACATAAAGCAATGAATAGAGTAGCATAGTAACCAAACTGCCTAGGTTAATCAATTGCAGAATCTTTACCAAACTTAAGGCATAAAAAAGACGATAGATTTCTATCGTCTTTTTTCTCAGTTCTCTATACTTATTAAAAGCTAGGAGAGATTATTTGACGTCTTTCCAGAACTCTTTATTCAATAGATAAACTGGGATTAATAAAATTAATAAGAAGATGATCACGAAGAAACCATAACGCTTACGGTCTTCACGAACAGGCTCTGCCATCCAAGCCATGAAGTTTACTAGATCACCCACACGGCTACGATATTCTTCTTCGCCTAACTCATTCTGTAAATTAATTAGAACGTGAGGCATCGCTGCGTTCTGTAGTACCAAGTTGTTGGCACCCCAAGGACGGCTTGGATCTTCGTAGAAGCTTAGTAGGTAGGTATAAACCCAATCATCACTACGTAAGCGAGTTTCTAGCGATAAGTCTGGCGGTGGTGCACCGAACCAACCGGCTTGAATGTCTGGATCAACACCGTTATCGATATGATCACCGATCTGATCAGAGGTCACCAATAAGTATTTTTCAACCAGTTCAGGTGGAATCTCTAAATCTTGAGCAATACGAGAATGACGCACGTATTTAGCAGTGTGACAGCCAGCACAGTAGTTCATGAACATGGTAGCACCACGTTGCAATGACCCTTTGTTAGCAAAGTCGATTGGCGCAGTACTACAAGCTAGGTGTTCTTCAACCCCATCAGCGTTAGTGAAGGTACCACAGCCCTCACCACCTGCCGCTTGGGCAGATGTGGTGGCGGCTAGTGTTAGAGCAACACCAAGTCCGAAGCCGGTCAATGATTTAGTTAAAGCACTCATTAGTGACCTCCAGTAACGCGTTCAGGTGGCTGCTTACATGTCTCAATTGATGTGTAAATTGGCATCAATAAGAAATATAAGAAGTACAAGATAGTAAAGATACGACCTAGGATAGTGTTAACTGGAGTAGCAGGGGCCACACCTAAGTAACCTAATACTAAGAAGCTAACCACGAAGATACCTAGAGCAATCTTAGATAAGATACCTTTGTAACGAATAGACTTCACAGGTGAACGGTCTAACCAAGGTAGTAAGAATAGCATAGCAATCGCGCCACCCATGGCAATAACACCACCTAACTTATCTGGAACCGCACGTAAGATTGCATAGAATGGCGTGTAGTACCAAACTGGTGCAATGTGTGGTGGGGTTTTCAGAGCGTTTGCCGCTTCAAAGTTTGGTTTTTCTAAGAAGAAACCACCGCCTTCTGGGAAGAAGAAGATCACAGCAAAGAAGATAATGAAGAATACCACGATACCAACCATGTCATGCACAGTGTAGTAAGGATGGAATGGAACGCCGTCTAAAGGCACACCATTTTTATCTTTAAGCTTTTTGATATCAACGCCGTCAGGGTTGTTTGAACCCACGTGGTGTAGGGCTACTAAGTGAATAAATACTAGACCCACTAATACCAGAGGAATTGCCACAACGTGAAGGGCGAAGAAACGGTTTAGAGTAATACCAGAGATTAGGTAGTCACCACGAACCCATTCAGCAAGGCCATCACCGATAACAGGAATAGCTGCAGGTAAGTTAAGAATAACCTGAGCCCCCCAGAATGACATGTTACCCCAAGGTAATAGATAACCGAAGAAGCCTTCCGCCATTAGACATAGGTAGATACCCATACCAATTAACCAAATAAGCTCACGAGGCTTCTTATAGGAGCCATAGAGCATACCGCGGAACATGTGTAGGTAGACCACTACGAAGAAGGCAGAAGCACCCGTAGAGTGCATATAACGAATCAACCAACCGCCTTTAACATCACGCATGATGTATTCAACAGAGGCAAACGCGCCTTCAGCACTTGGGTTAAACATCATGGTTAGCCAAATACCAGTTACTAACTGGTTGACCAACACAATCATCGATAACACACCGAAGAAGTACCAAAAGTTAAAGTTTTTTGGCGCGTAGTACTTTGACATATGATATTCATAGGTCTCAGTAGCAGGGAAGCGGGCATCAACCCAACTCATCATTTTTTTACCAAAACTCATGATTACGCCTCCCCAACAGTTAAGATAGGACCATCTACGCTGTATTCTGGTACTGGTAAGTTAGTCGGAGCAGGAACACCACTGTAAACACGGCCAGCTAGGTCGTATTTTGAGCCATGGCAAGGGCAGAAGAATCCGCCGAACCAGCTATTACCACCTAAATCAGCAGCACCTACTTCTGGACGGTAGTTAGGGGCACACCCTAGATGGGTACAAACACCTTCCACAACTAAAACGCTAGGCTCACGTGAGCGAGTAGCGTTCTTGGCATATTCAGGCTGTACTGAAGCATCCGAATTGGGATCACTTAGCTGAGGGGTTACCTTCTCTAAGTTAGCCACCATCTCTTCGGTACGCTTAACGACAAAAATTGGCTTACCGCGATATTTAACCACAATCATTTGGCCATCTTCGATAGCACTAATGTCTTGTGTAACGGCAGCACCTGCAGCTTCGGCCTTCGCACTTGGATACCAAGAGCGCACGAATGGTGTGGCCACCGAAGCAACCCCAACTGCGCCTATAGCAGCAGTTGAAGCGATCAGAACTCTACGGCGTTTTATGTTGACGCCTTCGGCATGGCTCATTAAAAACTTCCTCCAGATAAAAGTCATGAAAAGACGAGGCTTAGTATATAAGGTACTCGCTACTTTTCATACTGGTATGTAAAACCCAATGCAATAAGAAGACAATAACGTTTAATTCCATAATGCTATTTATCATTAATAATAAATGTTGGGTTACATTGGCTTTGCCTAATATTACTAATTGTGTCTATTCTAAGCTATTTTATTAATAAAATAAATTCGCATCTGTAAAAATAAAAAAACCCTTGAGTCAACAAGGGTTTTTTTAATATTAAATAAGCAAATACCACACTGCCTATCAAATAAATTAACGCTTAGAGAATTGAGGACGTTTACGCGCTTTGCGTAGACCCAATTTCTTACGTTCAACTTGACGTGAGTCACGAGTAACGAAACCAGCTTCTTTAAGAGCAGGCTTAAGAGTTTCGTCAGACTCGATTAGCGCGCGAGTGATACCATGACGGATAGCACCGGCTTGACCATTGATACCACCACCTTTAACAGTAGCGTAGATATCATATGACTCAGCTGAATCAAGTAATTCTAGTGGCTGACGAACAACCATGCGTGAAGTTTCACGACCGAAGTATTCATCAAGTGGTTTGCCGTTGATAACGATATTACCAGTACCTTTTGATAAAAAGACACGGGCAGTTGACGTTTTACGACGACCAGTTCCGTAATTGCGTTCCATAACTTACTCCTGATTATGCGATTAGATGTCTAGTTCTTTAGGCTGCTGGGCGGCATGTGGATGCTCAGTACCAGCGTATAGCTTCAACTTCTTAATGGTAGCATAACCAAGAGGGCCTTTAGGTAACATACCTTTTACGGCTTTCAAAAGAACTTCTTCTGGCTTATGAGCGATTAACTTAGTGAAGTTAGTCTCTTTGATGCCGCCAGGGTAGCCACTGTGACGATAGTATTTTTTGTCTTGGGCTTTCTTACCAGTTACAGCAATCTTGTCTGCATTGATAACAACGATATAATCGCCAGTATCTACGTGCGGAGTGAAAGATGGCTTATGCTTACCGCGAAGGCGATGAGCGATTTGAGTGGCAAGGCGACCTAAAGTTTTACCTTCAGCATCGACGATATACCAATCGTGAGTAACCTCAGCGGGCTTTGCACTTTGTGTTTTCATGATTAAACCTTAAGTTATCAAGTGAAGCAGTTATCTGTGAAACAGCTAAACTGCTTCACTGTCGTTGAGAGTGTTGGGGGAAACGGGGCTCTCAAAAAACAGACGCACATTGTAGTCATTGGCTACAAAAAAAGCAATATAAGATTGTAAATAGAAGGCTTTATTTCTCTAAAAGGTACTTTATTTCTCTAAAAACTACTTTAGCCTAGCTAAAAACTTATTGATTGCACAAATTATAGTCTATTTTTAGGGCCACAAGCGATATATTTCCTAAGTAAGGTGGTTAGATTTGCTCTATTTGAATCAGGCTTGCAAAAACTTGCCCCATCTTAGTTTGTTTTAACACATTATAGTTATAAGACAGCTGCTCAAGAGTTTGAGTTAATTCTCTTTTATCTTCTATATAGAACAAAGTTTGGGAGTTAACCAATTGATGCTCGATTAATAGATCCAGCATAGGTACCCAGAGGTCAAGGTCATAAGGAGGGTCGACATAGACGATATGATAGCAAAGTGTCTCAGTAGGGGAGTTTGCTTGCCCTTTATTAGAACTGCTATCAGTATTGCTGTCTAAATTATTATCAGAGCTGTGCAGGTTACTAATAGGTTTTAGTCTCGGCAGTGTGGGAATTAGCTCTAAAGCATTCCCTAAGGATACTCGAAAGCTATCGTTTGGTAATTTAAGTCTTTCTGCCGTCTGCGAGATGAGACTGGCTTGATTTGGCTGAAGCTCAATAAAGTCGACCCAACTTGCTCCACGCGATAAAGCTTCAAAGCCTAAGACGCCACTGCCGGCACATAGATCTAGCACATGGGCGTCATGAAGCTCAAACTGGAGCCAGTTAAACAGAGTCTCTCTTAACCGATCAGGGCTAGGTCGTAAGCCGTCAGCATCTATAAAAGGGACTAGTTGACGGCGAAACTGACCTCCAATGATGCGAACTTGACCGGTTGCTTTAGCTTTGCTTCTAGTAGCAGCCTGACGAGAGCCAGCAGGCTTTTTTGTAGAGTGCGTTGCTTCAGCAACTTTGTGGGGACGGTTTCGTTTGGCGTTCATTGCCTTGACCTTTAAATACAGTATTCACGTGTTTTTAGACACATTTTGATTTCATTAAAGTCTTATGTCTATATGCTTTAAGCGCTTTGAATGACATAAGTCAGTGTTTAGGGGTTAGGTGGTTGGTTTTGTTTCAGGCTTATTGGCCTCAGCCTGTTTTGCCTTTTCTTCTAAAGCTTCTTTTGCTTCACGCTCAGCATCTAACTGCGCCTTGGCGGCTGCTTTCTCTGCTCTGATGATCTCTAACTCCTCTGCACTAGGAGGATTAATAGGGTCATTGGGTCGACGTAGCATCCAGTAATCAAATAAAGCTCGGCCAATAGGAGCCGCCGTTGAGCTACCGCCACCGCCGTTTTCTACTAAGACAGCTACCGCAATTTGTGGATCTTCAACAGGAGCAAAGCCTGTAAACCAAGCATGGTCCCAGTGACGCTTATCTAAGGCCGCCTTGTTATAGCTTTTACCTTGAGCAATAGATTTAACTTGGGCAGTCCCCGTTTTACCAGCAATCCGGTAGCGGTTGGTATAGATGCCTCTCCCTGTGCCTCGTTTAATGGTTTCTTCCATAGCATCACGCATCTTTAACCAGTCAGCCTCAGTCCCATTGAAATCAATGGTACCAGTAGGTCTATCGATAGGGTGAACTTCCGCCGCGCCTTCTGAGCGTTTCAACATATGGGGTGTCAGCTTTTTTCCTAAGTTAGCGGTCATCGCAGTGGCATTGGCTACTTGTAAAGGGGTGGCTAAGAAGTAGCCTTGACCAATACTGACTGAGATGGTCTCACCAGGGAGCCAAGCTTTGTCATAAGTATCCATTTTCCATTGGGGGGACGGCATTACCCCTGCTTTCTCATTGGGTAAGTCAATTCCTGTGGGGCTACCAAATCCGAAACGAACCATCCAATCATGTAAGCGTTGGATACCCATTTGATACGACAGCTTATAATAGTAGGTATCTACCGACATCACGATGGATTTGGTAAGGTTAACCGTACCATGCCCGCCTTTTTTCCAGTCACGGAAGCGGTGGCTATCTCCTGGTAAAGTAAAGTAGCCTGGATCATAAATGGTGTCATTCCAGCCCATTAGGCCATAATGAATCACACCCAGTCCTTCAAAGGGTTTAATGGTAGAGGCAGGAGGGTACATCCCTTGTAAAGCTCGGTTATAAAGGGGCTGATCAGGATCGTCGCGTAGGGCGCCATAATCCTTGAACGAGATACCTGAAATAAAAGGGTTGGGATCAAAGCTTGGGTTACTTACAAACGCCAGTACATCGCCATTTTGGGGGTCAATGGCAACAATGGCTCCTCTACGGCCATTTAGCTGATCTTGCGCTACTTTTTGCAGTCCATAATCTAAGCTAAGGTAGATATCATTACCAGGCACGGGCGGGGTGTTGTCCAACTTACGTAAAATATCACCATGAACGTTGGTCTCCACCGCTTGATGGCCTGCTTTACCTAACAGTAAATCCTCATAGTATTTCTCAATACCAATTTTACCAATGAGGTCTGTCCCCGCATAACGCTCTTTATCAATTTCTTTAGACTCTTTGTCATTAATCCGGCCCACATAGCCAATCACATGAGCAAATAATTCGTCATGAGGATAGCTGCGAGTGAGCTTACTTTGAATGCTTACCCCTTTAAAAAAAGGTTTTCGCTCACTAAATTGAGCCATCTGCTGATCATTAATACCAATTTTAATGGTGACGGGATCATTCTTACTTTGCTCTATACGAGCCAAAATATCGGTAACTTCTTCATCCGTCAGATCAAAAATGGGCATCAACAACTCAAGGGTGCGTTTTGGATCTTGCACCTCATCAGGGCTAAGCATGGCGGTAAATACCGGCTTATTATCTGCTAATAAGTGGCCATTCCTATCATAAATGTAGCCGCGAGAAGGCGGGTCTGAGATTAGCTTAACCCGGTTATTCTCAGCTTGAGTGGTATATTTTTCGTGAGAATATACTTGTAAATACCAATAGCGAGCCATTAGCCCTGAGAGACCTAAGAATATAAATAGCGCAGCAAACAAAATGCGGTTTAAAAAACTGCGATTTTCTTGGCGAGTATCTGAAGAGAGGGGTTGTTTCATTAAATTTATATACTTAGCAGGATGAAAAAGGAAATAGAGCTTGAAGGGGAGGTGATTAATCAAAGTAACCAGTAGCAGCAATTATATCATAACAAATCAAAGCTCATTCTATTGCTCAATGATTTTTAGTGCAGGGAAAACTGTTGCAGTTTGGGTTCATATCACGCTATTATCAGGTCTCACTAGGACGGGTGAGTTGATTTAAGTAAATCTATAGCTTGTGTGTTAGAATTTTGCACACTGACATTACAATAACATGGAAATAGGTTCCTTTAACCTAAGTATAAGTGATATATCCAACATGTTTTCTTCTATCTGGCAAGTCTTAAGCGCGCATCCTGAATTTTTTGCAATGTTAACCATTCCATTTGTAACGGCATTCGTTACGTGGGCGCACGTTTGGATGGCTTTGAAAATGTTGTTTTACCCCATCAAATTTTGGGGTATAAAAATTCCAAATTTGCCTTATGACTGGCAGGGTATTGGCTGGCAAGGCATTGTGCCGCGCAAAGCCGGGAAAATATCGGGTGTTATTGTTGATCAAACACTATCAAAGCTTGGCTCACTTGATGAATTCTTCAAGGCGATGGAGCCTGAAGAGATGGCCGACTTTATAACTAAAACCGTCGATGCCAATCTTGAGCACCTTATTGATGAGATTATGAATGAGCGCTCCGCTTCGTTGTGGAGTAATTTACCTTACGCTGTAAAGCGCCGTATTTATAGTTATGCCCATGAGCAGCTCCCTACTATTATGCGGGAGCTGGTGGTTGATCTGACCTATAATGTCGAAGAACTGGTCGATATGCGTCAAATGATCGTGCGCACCATGGAAAATGACCGTCGTTTAATGGTCAATATGTTCTTAAAGGTAGGTCAAAAAGAAATCAACTTCATTTGGCACATTAGTGCGCTAATTGGATTTATCTTTGGTATCGTGCAAATGTTTATTTATTTGCTGGTGCCTCAACACTGGACGGTTCCTTTCTTTGCAGCGATTTGGGGTTTTTTAACCAACTGGATTGCTATTTGGATGGTGTTCAACCCAGTTGATCCCAAGCCTATCAAGTATATTCGTTTATTTAAGCGGGTAAAAGGTTTCCCCTTTATTGTGCCCGTATTGCCTCGAATAGATACCTACAACTGGCAAGGCGGCTTTATGAAGCGTCAGCCAGAAGTTTCTGAGGTCTTTGCTGCTATCGTGGTAGAAGAGCTGGTGACGTTAGAGAACATCATGAATGAAATGATGTATGGGCCAAAAGCGGCAGAAACGCGTAATCTAATGAAAAATCACTTGTATGGCATCCTAGAGTCTCCAGTAGTTAGCACCACTTTAAGATTAGGCTTAGGCAGACGTGAATTTGGTCAGTTGAAAAATACTATTATCGATAAATCAATTGATGCGACCATGGTGCCCATCCGTGATCCTGAGTTGAATAAGAGTCGAGCCGAGAAGATTTATGGCTTATTCTGTGAGCGTATTAAGGCACTGACTTCGCACGAGTTCCAAAACTTATTACGTCCCGCCTTTAGAGAAGATGAAACGACCTTGATTATCCTAGGCGGAGTCACCGGTTTCTTGGCAGGTTGGTTGCATTTAATTTTAGTATTTTTCCCAGTGAGCGGATAAAGTGCTAAAATATGTGCTTAGCTGAAGCTATCTATATGGCCATCGACACTATACAATATAACTATATATAAAATATTATAGGGATATATCAACTGTGATGTGCAAATAAAGGTAAAGCCACTTTATAGTTTGAGTGGCTTTGTTCGTCAAGAGATAGTAGAAAAACCTTAATAGACAATAAATAGCATCTAATTAAAGTAAGCTTGAGTCGTAAGCAATAATAAGGTTACAGCCCTTTTGTTTTGGCCTTCTATTTTTTGAAGGGTCTGTTTTTGACAATGAATCCACACAGTAAAATTAAAGAATGATTTATCTAGCACCCACGGTAAGGTAAACATTTGATTTGAGTTTAGATCCTGTTATTTAACAAAATAGGTTTTAATAAATATTTATACGCTTACTAGAATAGGGGTTGTCTTTAATAACTCCTACCAAGCTTAAGCAACAGCATAGTAGTATTAGGGCGAGCGAATATGGTAATTACTGAGCTAGGATATTTTGCATTAGTTGCATCAATGATTTTGGCTTTATTGCAAGTGGTGCTGCCTACCATTGGTATTGCACGAAATCAGAGTCATTTGCAACGTTTGGCACCAAGCTTGGCTTGGTCACAATTCGTCGCAGTGTTGATATCTTTCTTAACACTTATGGCTGGCTTCTTCTATAACGACTTTACCTTGGTCTATGTGGCTCAGCATTCAAACTCGTTACTGCCTTGGTTCTATAAGTTATCAGCAACTTGGGGTGGTCACGAAGGCTCTTTACTATTATGGGTAACCATTTTAGCGGGTTGGTCGGCCATGGTGGCTTGGTTTAGCCGAGGCTTACCGCTGAATATGCGCGCCAGAGTATTGGTGATTTTAGGCGCTGTGCAATTAATGATGCTGGCCATGCTTATTTTCACCTCATCGCCTTTCGAAAGAACCCTGCCTAATGTGCCTGTCGATGGCGCAGACTTAAACCCACTATTACAAGACCCCGGTCTAATTTTCCACCCTCCTATGCTGTACATGGGTTATGTCGGCATGGCGATTCCTTTTGCATTTTGTATGGCCGCATTATGGGCCGGACGACTCGATGCGGTATGGACCCGATGGTCTCGCCCTTGGGCTCTGGCTGCTTGGGGCTTTTTAACTTTAGGGATCGCTCTAGGCTCATGGTGGGCTTACTATGAGTTAGGCTGGGGTGGCTGGTGGTTCTGGGATCCGGTAGAAAACGCTTCATTGATGCCTTGGCTGGCTTGTACCGCATTAATTCACTCATTGGCAGTAACTGAGAAGCGCGGTGTTTTCAAAGCATGGACCATCATGCTGTCTATCTTTGCTTTCGCTTTAAGCTTATTAGGCACTTTCTTAGTACGCTCAGGGGTGATTACTTCCGTTCACTCTTTTGCAGCAGACCCGACTCGGGGTCTGGCTATCTTAGCCATCTTAGGTGTGGTTATCGGCTCAGGTCTCATTGTGTTTGCGTTACGGGGTTGGCGTTTAACCGTTGAAAGTAACTATGGTTTAAAGTCGCGCGAGACATTACTGGTTATTAATAACATCGTGATATTAGTAGCCACTTTGGTCGTGCTACTAGGCACGCTGTATCCTATTATTGCTGACTTCTTTAATCTAGGTCAGGTATCGGTAGGCCCTCCGTATTTCAATACGCTATTTGTGCCCTTAACTTGGTTGCTATTGTTGACCATGGGTATGGGCTCTAATTTGCGCTGGAAACAGGATAAGCGTCCTTTGTTAGGCGTCACCCTCACCATTTTAATTAGCAGTGCGTTGTTAGCAGCGATCGCTACTTACTTATTTACGCAAAGTTTAAATCTACAGATTGTCGTTACTAGCTTACTGTGTCTATGGGTTCTGGGGTGGATAATCTATGATATTAAAGATAAAACCAAGAACTCAGCCAGCTTTGGCTTAGGCATTAAGCGTCTAAAAGCTCATTATTGGGGCATGCAATTGGCTCATATCGGCGTACTTATTGTTTCGCTAGGTATTGGAGTAACGAGTGCGTTAAGTGTCGAGAAAGACGTAGCAATGACCGTGGGAGATACGGTTGAAATCAAAGATTATGATTTCACTTTGGTCGACTTCGATGAGGTGCGCGGTAAGAACTATGATGCCATTCAGGCTGAGATTAAGGTAGAAAAGGACGGTAAGTTTGTCACTACTCTATATCCACAAAAACGTAATTATGTGGTGAGTAGTATGCCAATGACTGAAGCTGGGATTCAAACTACTTTCTTCCGAGATCTATATGTCGCTTTGGGTGAGCCTATCGATGAAAATGATTCTAATGGGAACTGGGCGGTACGTATTTATGTTAAGCCGATGATTGCTTGGCTATGGACTGGCGCCATCGTTATGGCATTAGGCGCCCTGATCAGCATGCTAGATCGCCGCTATCGTCTAAAAAAATCTGCATAGATTTTATTTCCGGTAATCGTTACTGAAAGGCGGTTATCGGTAAAAGCGGTAAAGAGTAACGGTAAATAACTGATGCAAAATTTGTATTAAGGATATGGTAAATGTCTGACCCATTAATGAGTAAATCACAGTTTAAGGTTTGGTTTTTAATTCCTCTGATTGTTTTCTTAGGTCTTATCGTTATGTTCTTTGCCCGATTAGGTAAGGACACTAACGTGGTATTTGATAATGCATTAAACCGACCAGTGCCAGAGTTCAATTTACCTTTATTGTCTGACCCTGACATCAAGGTAACCAATGCTGATTTACCAAAAACCCCTTTCATTATTAACGTTTGGGGCTCTTGGTGTCCTACTTGTTACGAAGAACATCCTTTCTTTATGGAGCTGCACCAACAGCAGGTGCCGATAGTCGGGGTTAACTACAAAGATGAGCTGGATAAGGCTCAAGAGTACCTCACAAATGGTGGTGACCCCTATGTATTTAGCTTTAGAGATTTTGATGGTAGTTTTGCCATTGATTTGGGGTTAACTGGTGCCCCTGAAAGTTTTATCGTTGATACTCAAGGTAATATTCGTCAACATATCGTCGGTGAAATTAGTGCCGATAATTGGCAATCTAGAATTAAGCCTTGTATGGACTTATTGACAGAGATGGGTCAAAAACAAGCAGCGCTAGATACTCCAGAGATCACGAAGCAGATTGCTGAGGTGTGTAAATGATTACTATAAAGGCCACAGCCCTAACCAAGCGTCTCATTGCTTTATTTAAAGTTTTGGCTTTGGTGCTTACCTTAGGCTCAGTGAGCAGCTTATCAAATGCTGCTATTGAAGTATTTGAGTTCGATAATCCAAGACAAGAAGCCCAGTACCAAGCTTTGATTGAAGAGTTTCGTTGTCCAAAGTGTCAAAACCAAAACTTAGCAGGATCAGATTCTGTTATCTCTCAAGATCTAAAAAGAAAAACTTATGAAATGGTTATGGCAGGGCAGTCCGATGCTCAGATACGCGAGTATATGTATGAGCGTTATGGAGACTTCATTAGTTATAAGCCGCCGGTAAGGCCTTCGACCTGGATTTTGTGGTACTTCCCACCCGTGATTTTATTATTGTTAATAGCAGGTTGGCTCATGCGTACTAAAAAAGCCAATAATAAAAAACAGGTCAGTAGCGTACCAAGCGGTGCTCAAGCTATTGACTTAGATAAGGTCGGGTCAAATTTAAGTGATGAAGAGGCCCAAAAACTTAAAGCATTACTTAAAGAGCATAGTAACGACCATAAAAGCGATAACAATTAAGCGATAAGAAATAATTAATCGCTAACACTTGTGTATCTAAGATTAATATTTACCCAAGACTAAAGTTAAGCAGTGCATTTTGCTGTCACCACCATTGCGGTTTATATCTCAACTTGTAAGGAGTTAAATCATGCCAACGTTAGTGATTTTTGTCGCGCTGGCAATTTTATTGGCAATCATATTAGCAATTATAGTGCTTATGCCATGGCTGCGGGTGGACAGATCTGCTCAAAACGATCAGCTAATAGCGCTTAATGTTGAGGTATTTAAAGAGCGACTGGAAGAGCTAAAAGCTGACTTTAATGCCGGAGCAATGACCGAGTCTGAGTTTAAGACTCAGAAGACAGAGCTTGAGCGTCAGCTATTATTAGCCAGTGATGATAAGAATAGTGTGGTGTTAAATGACGGGCTTAAAGAAGAAAGCTTTAGCCGTGGGCAGCTTCTAAAAGCAAAGCGTGAGCAACAATTTACGCGCAGTAGCAAAGCACGTTTAACACTGCTTATATGTGTGCCTATTCTGATGATATTGGGCTACTTTTTAGCTGGCGATAGATCGCCGGTGGTCAACTTATGGCAGGCACAGGATAAAGTAGGTCAAGTAGCCGACGATCTATTGACGGGTAAGATTGATGCGCCGCCAGAATGGGCTACTGAAGACTCAGTGGGCCTAATGGGTGCCATTCAAACCAATGTCCATCATCACGCTCACGACCCTATGCGCTGGATGCGATTGTCGGATATATTATTGGCTTTTGAGGCCAATGAACAGGCTATGGAAGCTCAGGCTCGCGCTTATCGCTTAGCACCTGAAGATGAAAACATTGCTGTCAGTTATGCTCAAACTAACTTCTTCACTAGCGGAGGTATGTTAGATGCCAGTAGTCGTAAAGCGTTAGAAGGGGTGCTACAAAAGAATCCAGAGCACCAGGGAGCTCAAATGTTGATGGCAATGGGGGAAGCCCGTTCAGGTAACTATCAGCAAGCACAGGCTTGGGTAGAAAGATTGAAAGCAGGCATTATGGCAAGAGAGGGTGATCACAGTGAGGCGCTAAATAGCTTGGATGAGCTGAGCCGCAATATCGCTCAACAGCAGCAAGCAAGTCTTTCTGCAGCCAATAACAGCACGGCCACCGCTTCAACTCAGACAGTGGCGGTAACTGTCACTCTGAATCCAAGCTTGACTCCATTATTAGCACCTTCAGACATCTTGTTTGTAACGATTCAGCAAGCCTCAGGGGGTGCTCCGCTAGCAGTAAAACGCCTCCCAGCTTCAGAGTTGGCAAATGCAGCGAATGGCTTTAATATTAAGCTAAGTGATGAAGATGCTATGATGCCGACACAAACCTTGTCAAAAGCGATGCAAGAAGGCAAGCAGTTGGTGTTGAAAGCTAGAGTAAGTAAATCGGGACAAGCGATGCAAGAAGCAGGTGATTTGGCTGCTAGTGATTTACCGCTTAACTATCAGAATAATACTGAAGGTGAGCTGAAAGTAACTACTGAAATTAATAAACAGCTTCCTTAGTTAATTGATAGCGAAGATTTAAGTTTTGTTTGACTACTAAGTTTTAATTATAGCGGTATTTATTATTAAAATAGCTTGAGCTTTTTTTCATCTCAAGGTAAGGTATTTATGCTTATTATAACAGTCAAACAAGACTTGTCTGAGGCGTCATTAGTTGTAGCCACCTAATGAATCAACCCTATTCAGGGCTAGGGCTTGTGGTTACCATTATATTGTTATTTAAGACATATTGTTATTTAAGACGCTTTTTTTATGATGATTTTTCATCGACACAATTCAAGAGGATTACCACTATGATGCGTATTATTTTGCTAGGGCCTCCAGGGGCAGGTAAAGGGACCCAAGCACAGTTCATCTCTAAAGAATACGATATTCCACAAATTTCAACCGGCGATATGCTACGCGCTGCTATTAAAGAAGGAACAGAGCTAGGCAAAAAAGCTGAAGGCATCATGAAGTCAGGTGGTTTAGTCTCTGATGATCTAATCATCAATTTAGTAAAAGAACGTATTGAGAAGCCGGACTGTGCAAATGGTTGTATCTTCGATGGTTTCCCACGTACCATTCCTCAAGCAGAGGCTTTGATTGAAGCGGGCGTTGATATCGACCATGTGGTAGAAATCAGTGTTCCAGATGACGAAATCGTTTCTCGTTTATCTGGTCGTCGTCAGCATCCAGGTTCTGGCCGTGTTTATCACCTAAAATATAACCCACCTAAGCAAGAAGGCTTAGATGATGTTACTGGTGAAGAACTAATCCAACGTGATGATGACAAAGAAGAAACGGTTCGTGATCGCCTTGCCACTTACCATGAGCAAACCTCTACTTTAGTTGGTTTTTATCAGAATAAAGCCAAAGAAGATGCCAATGCACCTAAGTATCATCAGTTTGATGGTACTAAAGATATCGAAGTGGTTAAGCAAAATATCCTTAGCGCACTTAAAGGCTAGTTTGATTTTATAACTGAAAAATCTGAATTAAATATTTAGTTTATAAGTCACTATAAAGCCCCGTAATCTAATTAGATTACGGGGCTTTTTATTGAGTATTAAAAAAGCCACTATAAGTTACTTATAGTGGCTTTAGTGAGATCAGTTATATAACCGGTCAATCATAGAAGGATTAAGCGTTGCCTTCAGCATCAGCAACTTGCTGCTGACTCTGAGCATAAGCTTGATCAAAGTTAACAGGGGCTAACAATAATTGTGGGAAGCTACCACGGGTTACGATATCACTGATCACTTCACGAGCATATGGGAACAAGATATTAGGGCAGTAAGCACCTAAAATTTGACCAATTTGATCTTCTGGAATGTCTTTGATTAAGAAGATACCAGCTTGATGAACTTCAGCGATAAAGGCTGCTGAACCTGCGTTTTGTGCATTTACAGTAACGGTTAGAACTACCTGATAATGATCTTCATCTAAGGGTTCTGCATTGGTAGCTAGATTAATGTCTAGCTCTGGTTGCCATTCTTTAGTAAATACTTCTGCACCTGCTACCTCAAGTGACATGTCTTTTACATAAATACGCTCAAGGGCCAGTTGAGGTTGTGCTTGTTGTTCAGCCATGAAAAATGTCCTTTTTTAAATTAGATTTTATGATTGTAAAATTATAAAGCTACCAAGTGCATAAAAATTAAGCATTTAGCATTTCATCAAGTTTACCACTTTCATTCAAGGCGTTTAGTTGATCAAAGCCACCGATGAAAGTTTCTCCGATAAAGATTTGTGGAACAGTTCTGTAGTTGTTGGTCTTTTTCATTAAAGCCATACGCTCATCAGAACTCATATCATGCATACCAATTTCTTTATACTCAATGCGTTTTGATTTCAAAAGTTGTTTGGCGTTTGAGCAATAAGGGCAAATAGGGGTTGTATATACAGTAACAGGAGCAGTCATGAACAATCCTTTTAGTTTTATGAGATATTTAGGGGTGTGGCTTTTAATGTTAATTGTACCAAAACACCGTTCCTTATAATTAAGGGTTTATCTGGCATTTTGTACCAGATATATTACTTAATGTGTGCAAGGTATCGTAGGGTAACTGCAGTCTAGAAACAATCGCTGCTTTAAGGGAAAATCAAAATAATAATATTAAGGTCGTACTAAAATGTATTAACAGTGACGACCTTATTTTTGTTATTTATTTGGCTTTTACTTTGGCTTTTCCATCCACAGTTTTTGATTTTTTTACTGTGCCGCCAACCAGTGGCATGCCTGCTGCTTGCCAGCCACCAATACCGCCGTCAAGACGAAATACGTTTGGTTTGCCAATCATTTGAACCGCAGCCCCTGCTTGAATACCCATATCACAAACCACCACAACTGGAGCTTCAATGGCTCTGATCTCTTCTAAGCGGTCTTTTAATTGGGTGAAAGGGATATTGCGGCTACCCTGGATATAACCTGTCTCAAACTTTTTCTTAGCACGAATATCAATAATTTGTGCATTTTGAGAGTTAACTAAAGTACCTAACGTATTGGGCGAAATCTTTTTACCACTGCGTTTGTTTTCCACCGTGAAAAATAAAAAGATAAGGACAGCTAGAGTACCAAATAAAAAAGGGTGGTTCCCAATAAATTCAAGCCAACGATCTAGTGACAAAACACTTCTCCAGTAAAATTTTTATGGCAATTATTATAACGTGATAAGCATTAGAATGCATTAACGACAATAGAGAATTGCTAACTTAACGGTTAGAATTCTCTATTTAAAGCATTTGAGTCAATATCTAATAAGTGGGGGTGTCTGCTTCTGCTTGCAAGGTTACCAAGCTTTCGACCCGGCGCTGCATGACCTTACCTTCTGCCACCGCTTCCCACAACGCACAACCTTTACTATTGTGGGTATGTTTGCAGTCTCTAAACTGACAATCACCGGCCAAAGGATATAATTCAACGAAGCCGGCAATAATATCATCCGGGGTTAAGTGCCAAATACCGTATTCACGAATGCCTGGGGTATCGACAATACCGCCTTGAGTAAGGTCTTCAGGATTAAAAGGTAATAAACGACTGGTGGTAGTAGTGTGCTGACCAAGCTTGGAATTGGTAGAGATGACATTAACGCTTTGATCAGAGTTGGGCAGTAAGGCGTTAACTAAGGTGCTTTTACCCACCCCTGATTGACCGGCAAAGATCACCAGCTTATCTTTAATTTGTTGCTGTAAATCAGAAAGGCCTAATTCAGCTTGCTGTTGTAATGGCTCAATATCAGTCAGCTTAGTTTTATCTACAACTTTTTTACTACTGGCCTGTGAGGGATTGAGTAAAATATTTTCAGGGCAGGGGGCTGCGGTTAGCACGGTCTCATAGCCCAAGCTTTGATATTCGCTGAGTAAGTTTTTGGTAAAAGCATAGTCTTCAATGGCCAATAGATCGGCCTTATTTAGCACCAAAAGAGGCTTAACATCGGCATGATGACAAACCACCAAATAGCGGTCTATAAGATTAGGAGCAGCAGCGGGCAGCGGGGCAAAAACAATGGCTAAAATGTCTACGTTGGCGGCCACAGGCTTAAGTTTATGGTAACGGTCTGGGCGCGAGACTAAAGAGGTACGTGGCTGAACCGACTCAATACGGCCAAAGCCCGTATTAGGGTCAGCGACCCAGCGAACCTTATCTCCCGTCGCTAACATAGGTAAGTTGGTACGGACATGACAGCGCCAAATATCACCTAACTCGATAGCCTGCCAAAAAGGCTCAGGCTCACCTTCTTCCACCACAGGTGGGTTCGGAATAATCGCCGGTAATGAGGTGACTTGAACCTCTAGCTGTTTGCCATAATGAGCCATCACCACGCCATCCATCAAGCTACCATCAATTGAGTCTTGTTGCTGAGCTTGTTTTTTATCAATGCGTCGAAGTTGTTGCTTGGTTAGCTTACGTTGTCTTATCAAAGCCATAAATTCAAGTTACCTATAATATTGCAGTGTGCTTAAGTAAGCGCGAGGGTTACTAAAAACAGTGACAGTGAGTATCAGAGTGTCTAGGATATAGTTTATTGGGCGTTGGTACAATAAATTCAAAGTTTAAGTGTTATAGTGCGTGAATAGTTAAGGAGCCAGGGGCTAAATTTGGTAACATAGTCAGATTGAGCCTTCTAGCTATTTGTAGACCCTAATAAAGGAATTGGCTCCCTATAATTAACTCTATTTTTAATCTATTTTTGTGAACTAAAAGTGTCTAGGAAATGTTATGAGCGATCATCCCAATAAAATTAAAATTAAAAACCAAGGTAAAAAAGGTCTTATCTGGATTGATTTGGAAATGACTGGTTTAGATACCATGAATGACGATATCATTGAAATTGCGACCATCGTAACCGATGAAGACTTGAATGTACTGGCTGAAGGCCCAGTGTTTGCCATCAAGGTTTCTGATCAAAAATTGAATGCCATGGATGAGTGGAACACCAAGCAGCATGGTCAATCGGGGTTGATTGATAGAGTGCGCCGTAGCGCTGTGACGCTTGAGCAAGCTGAAAAAGAAACCATCGAATTTTTAAATAAATGGGTAGATGAAGGCAAGTCTCCGATGTGTGGTAATTCAATCTGCCAGGACAGACGTTTTTTAGCGCGTCAGATGCCTCAATTGGAGCGCTTCTTCCATTATCGTAACTTGGATGTGTCCTCTATTAAAGAGTTATGCTACCGCTGGCGTCCTGATATCTTAAAAGGGGTGGAGAAGACCGGCAGTCATTTGGCTATGGATGACATTCGTGATTCGATTCGTGAGCTTAAGCACTACCGTCAGCACTTCTTTAAATTATTAGACTAATTTGTTGATATCAAAGAGATAGCTTTTGGGGCTAGTATCTCGTTTGGAAGCTAATACCTAGAGCTAACCAAACCGAGCCTTTGGCTAACTGAGTTTGTGTTTAAATTTTGATCATGAACTTAACCAGCTGAAGGCTTTCTTTTTGCTCAAATTCTGTGCTTGTGCTTACTGCGATAACTGCTTCGACCTGTTGATAAGAGCTTTCAGGATTTATTACTCGCCAATCCCCCAAAACGTAACGGGGCTTGGTTGAGTTATTTTCGTTATCAGTGATAACTTCATGGATATTAGGACGGTGAGTGTGACCATGTAATAAGGCCTCTACAGGCTTTAAAGCCCTAAGTACTGCCTGTTGATTGACGTCCATAATGGACATGGATTTTTGGGTTTTATTTAAGGCACTTTTTTGACGAATTTTTTGTGCCCAAGCTATTCTTTTATGCAGAGGTCTTTTTAATAGTAGCCACTTGGTAAGAGGGTTACGGGCTATGACCCGAAAACGTTGATAGGATTTATCATCGGTACATAACGCATCGCCATGCTCAAATCGGAAGGCTTTATTGCCGATACTTACTAAGTAAGGCTCAATAACTAGCTCACCATGAAATAAATCACAGAAGCGTTGCCCGATCAAAAAGTCACGATTGCCGTGCATTACTTTAATTTTGCAGCCTTGATTACTCAGGTGCTTCAGCTTCTCGATGATAGGAGTGAGCCAGTGCCGCTTGGCTTCAACAGCCGTTAAACTTAAGTAGCGATCATCACCGACCCAGGCATCGAACCAATCTCCAAGAATATAAAATTCAGTCAAATTGGGTAAAGCGATTAAGTCATCAACTAAAGCTAAAAAAGCCTGCACTAAGGCAGGCTCATCCGCTGATAAATGCAAGTCACTGATAATCACTCGGCGCACATCATAGGGCCGAGTGGTTATCAAATGGCTATAATCAATAACAGCAGGGTCATCTACTAGCATCATATCATTAGTAACTTATAATTAGCGATGGGCTAAATTATTCAGAAACCATAACTGCAGATTCGATGATAACAGGCTCTTTTGGCACATCAGCATGCATACCGTAACGACCTGTTGGAACGCCTTCAATTTTCTTAACCACATCCATGCCGCTGGTTACTTTACCAAATACAGTGTAGCCCCAACCTTGCATGTTTTTGCCAGAATGGTTTAAGAAAGCATTGTTTTTTACGTTAATAAAGAACTGGCTAGTGGCTGAATGCGGGTCTTGAGTACGAGCCATAGCGATGGTGCCTTCTTCGTTCTTCAGGCCATTGTCTGCTTCGTTTTCGATAGGAGCGTTGGTGCTCTTTTCGTTCATGTCAGCGTCCATACCGCCGCCCTGTACCATGAAGTCAGGGATAACGCGATGGAAAATAGTGCCATCATAATGACCAGATTTTACGTAAGACACGAAGTTTTCTACGGTCTTAGGTGCTTTTTCAGAATTTAATTCAATAACCACTTCACCCATTGAGGTGTTTAACTGAACTACAGGCATATCACTCATTTTTGTATCCTTAACATTAGATGTAACATTGGTGTTGGTATTGGTGCCGGCATTATTAGTTGGGGTTGTATTGGTGTTGGTACAGCCCATTAAAAAAAGAGGCATCATTAAAGTGCCAAAACCTAAAGTTTTAAATGCATTCACAAGATGTCCTAGAGGGCTTTTATTGGACTGAGTGCCAAATAAACCCAAGCTATATTAATATTTGATTAATAATTGGTTTTTTTAGGGGTTAAAGATATTAACTACAACCAAGTCTTCGTTAATTTATTTCTGCTTGGAGCAGATAACCCCTTGTTTAAAAGACGCATTAACACTATATAAGTATTAACATGATATAGGTATTAACATTAATACTATATAGAATAGATACGCTTAAATTTAAAGGGGTAGTCTAACCTCTTTTTTTTAGATTGTCATGTGTCTGGCTGTTACAGGGCTCGGCTATCTCCCAAAATAATATCCTTATAGACGCTTGGAATTAGAATGGACCTCTTTTTTTACGTTAGCTTTTTTTTAACTCAAGCCTGTTTGTTTGAGATAAATGATAACTTCAGAAGTGTTTCATTTGCAATCAAGGGTAATTTGCTAACCGTATATTTTGTATTATCTAGGCAAAGCAATGACGACGAAGAGGCGATTTATCATGAAATAATGTCTCTGTTTGATTTGTGGTTAAGTGAATTTCTTGAAGCCAATAATATTGAATTTGAGTACGAGCTTAACCAAGAGGTTATTTATAATCATAATAAGGACTTTATCCTAAGCCTACCTAAAAATAATGATTTTGTAGCTTCAGTATTTCAAAGAAAAGAATCTGAGGAGTGAGAGTGCAACGTAGTAAAATCCATGTTTCAAACTGTTAAAGTCGAGGAGTAATAGATCATCGCTTACAGCACGGTTATTCAATACCAATTTGTAAAGCATTAGCTAAAAGATGAGTTGCAAAATATATTGTATAAATAGATGAGTGATTACGCTTAGGTTTGTTAGAATAGAGCATTTGTTATTTTTAATTGGCTTTTAATGATTGCTAAGTCGCCTTTTTTATAAGAGTTTTTAATATTAGGAGTAAGGTTTTATGAGCGATGCTGTAAATAAAGAAGAACATGAGAAGAACGATTTTATTCGTCACATCATCCGTGAAGATGTTGCCAACGACAAATACGAGCAGATTATCACTCGCTTTCCGCCAGAGCCGAATGGCTATTTGCACTTAGGTCATGTGAAATCAATCTGCCTAAACTTTGGTATTGCTAAAGAGTTTGGTGGTATTTGTAACCTACGTTTTGATGATACCAACCCCACCGCCGAAAAGCAGGATTATATTGATAACATCAAAAATGATGTTAAATGGCTGGGTTTTGAGTGGGCAGATAAGCCTTACTATGCTTCTGATTATTTCGATCAGTTACATGAGTGGGCCATTAAACTAATTAAGCAAGGCGATGCTTATGTAGACTTGCAAACGCCTGAACAAATTCGTGAAACTCGAGGCTCATTTAATGAGCCAGGTAAACCTTCTCCGCAGCGTGATGCCAGTGTAGAGGATAACTTACAGCGTTTTGACGATATGAAAAACGGTAAGTATGCAGAAGGTGAAGCGGTATTGCGTGCCAAGATTGATATGGCTAGCCCTAATATGAATATGCGTGACCCTGTAATCTACCGTGTGATGAAACAGGCGCATCACCAAACGGGCGATAAATGGTGTATCTATCCGATGTACGATTACGCCCATCCTTTATCAGATGCGATTGAGGGGATTACCCATTCAATTTGTACTCTAGAGTTTGAGGATCACCGTCCATTTTATGATTGGGCAGTGGAGAAGGTTGGTGCTGAAGGGGGTATTAAATACCCACCCCATCAATACGAGTTCAGCCGTCTAAATGTTGATCATACCATGACCAGTAAGCGTAAGCTTAAGCAACTGGTTGATGAAGGCATTGTGACTGGTTGGGATGATCCCCGTATGCCTACCATTGCCGGTATGCGTCGTCGTGGTTACACCCCTGAAGGTTTACGTGATTTCTGTGAGCGTGTGGGCGTAACTAAGTCTGATAGCGTTGTAGATTTCCGTTTACTTGAATTTAGTATTCGTCAGTCGCTTGAGAACACAACGGCACGCGGCATGGCGGTTCTAAAACCTCTTAAAGTAACCATTACTAATTTTGAGGAAGCTTTAAGTGAGTGGGAAAGCTTAAAAGATGAAGGGGTAAACGCACGCTGGGATGAAGCTGAAAAAACCTTATGGATTAACCAGCCTAAGCATCCTAACGTGGATATGGGTGAGCGTGAAATTCCGTTTACTGAAACGATCTATATTGATCAAGGCGATTATGAACTTGAGCCACCAAAAGGCTACAAGCGCTTGTCTCCTGAAAAATCAGAAATCCGTTTACGTAATACCTATGTATTGGCAGTTACCGAGCATGTGCTAGATGACGCTGGTAATGTTGTAGAATTAAAAGCCACCATTGATAAAACCACTTTGGGTAAAAACCCTGAAGACCGTAAAGTCAAAGGCGTTATCCACTGGGTATCTGCCACGAAAGGGGTACCGGCCACTGTGCGTATGTATGAGCATTTATTCTCAGCAGAAAACCCAAGTGCAGTGCCAGATCTTCATGACGCATTGAATCCGAACTCATTGACGGTACTAGAGGCGGTAGTAGAGCCCTCACTGGCCAATGCTGAAGCGGGCAGCCGTTTCCAGTTTGAACGTGAAGGTTACTTCGTGGCAGACGCAGAAGAGCACACTGCGGATAAGCCAGTGTTTAACCAAATTGTTAGCTTGCGTGATAACTATAAGCCAGAATAGCACAAGCTATAAGCTAAGGTAGTAAACCGTAGATGCCCATACTTCATAACTCTTATAAGTAGGGCGCACAATAAAAAGAGGAGCTATATTTAGCTCCTCTTTTTTATGGATAATTTATGGTGGGGAAGCTTTGAATGCTTGGCCTTAAGCGGTCTTCTCTTGTTTTGCAGTGACCAAGTGCTCAGTACCAAATTCTTTACGTTTATTGGCAAAGAATCTATCTAGTCTGTCCATGGCATCTTCTAGGTCAAATAAGTTAGGCAGGAAGACCACGCGGAAATGATCGGGTGCGTCCCAGTTAAAGCCGGTACCTTGAACCATTAATACTTTTTCTTCGATTAATAGATCCATCATAAACTGCATATCATCTTCAATAGGATAGATGGTGCGGTCTAATTTAGGGAAGCAGTAGAAGGCACCTTGTGGCATAGTGCAGGAAATACCTGGGATAGCATTTAAGCGTTCAACCGCCAGTTGACGCTGCTTATACAATCGACCTGATTCCGCTGTTAAATCTTGCATACTCTGATAACCGCCGACCGCAGTTTGGATCGCATGTTGAGCGGGCACGTTGGCACACAGTCGCATTGATGCCAACATATCCAAACCTTCGATGAAGTCGCTGGCATACTCTTTATTGCCCGATAGCATTAACCAGCCTGCACGGAAGCCAGCAATACGGTGTGATTTAGACAGCCCATTGTAGGTTAGGGTTAAAACATCTTGGGCTAACGTACACATAGGGGTGTGAACCGCATCATCATATAAAATACGGTCATAGATCTCATCAGCCATTACCACTAGGTTGTATTCACGAGCCAGCTCAAGAATCTCTAGTAGCACTTCATTTGAATACAACGCCCCTGTTGGGTTATTGGGGTTAATGACCACAATACCGCGAGTTTTATCGTTAATCTTCGAGCGAATATCTTCAATATCAGGTTGCCAGTTTTTATCTTCGTTACAGCGATAATGCACTGCTGTGCCCCCAGCTAAGTTAGCTGCTGCGGTCCATAGAGGATAATCTGGCATTGGAATAAGCACTTCATCACCATCATTCATAAGCGCTTGCATGGTCATAACAATAAGCTCAGACACTCCATTGCCTAGATAGACATCACGAACATCGACCGCAGATAACAAGCCTTTTGATTGGTAATACTGCAGAACCGCTTTACGGGCGGAGAAAATACCCTGAGAGTCTGAATAGCCTGTCGCATTATGTAGATTTAGCGCCACATCTTGCAGGATTTCATGAGGGGCATCTAAGTTAAAAGGCGCAGGATTTCCCACGTTTAATTTTAAAATTCGTTGACCTTGAGCTTCCATCTGCATGGCTGTCTTTAACAAAGGACCACGGATGTCATAACAGACGTTTTGAAGTTTGTCAGATTTTTTTAGAGGTCGGCGATTGGGGGTAGGGGCAGTATTGGTCATGGTACGGTTACTCGTGCTTTGATTAGAAGACTGGGGATTAGTAGAGATTTGCGTTTCAGGGTCTAAAGAGATTGAAGGGTTAGCTGAGTTAGTAGCGGTATCTGGTAATTCACCGCGCAACAAATAACCTTCAGAGCAGCCTAAGATAGTGGCTAGAGCGGGAAGCTTTGAGGAGACAATACCATTTATGCCTCGTTCCCAATTTGATATGGCACCACGGCTAACTTTTGAGCCGGCATCTGTCATAGCGGTTGCTAATTGCTCTGCGGTTAACCCTTTGGCTTTACGCAGCTTACTAAGCCGTTCTCCTTGAGCCTTGTACTCTGATTCCTCACTCATAGTGACTACTCTCTAAGTATTAAATTAAATAACAGCATTAAAATGCTTATAAAGGTCATTGCTAATAAAACAAAATTTATTAGCTTATGCAAGATATTATTGCATTGATACTTATTTTGCAATAGCCGTAATGCAAGTAAAACTTGCATTTCAATAT
>NZ_FUGE01000179.1 GCF_900162825.1 Psychrobacter piechaudii | reverse complement strand
GGACATAACGACTGTACCAATCTATCACCGCCATCAAATACACGAAGCCCTTGGCTAGGCGAATATAGGTGATATCAGTACTCCACACTTGATTACAACGGCTAATCGGTACATGCTTAAGCAAATACGGGTAAACTTGATGTTCAGAGTTAGGCTTACTCGTGTTAGGATGCTGATAAATGGCATCTAGCCCCATTTGCCGTAGTAAGCGCCTAACTCGCTTTTCTCCCACTTGATAGCCTAATTGCCTCAAATACGCTGTCATGCGTTTAACCCCATAAAATGGGGTCTTGGTATACTGCTGGTCAAGCAAGTTCATCAGGGTAATATCAAGCTCGCTGATGGGCTTTGGCTGATAGTACAGACTTGAGCGGTTGATACCGAGTAATTCACATTGCTTACGAACACTAAAATCCTTGTTGTCAGGTTCTAGCAGTTGTTTACGAGTGCTCAGGGTAGCTGTGACTTTTTTTTAAGTCAGTCTCTTTCGCTTATGACTTGCCCTAGCTGCCTATGTAGTTCATCGATAATAGCTTGCTGGGCTTGTTCGTTGGCGTGCTGTTTGGTATTGAATGCAGTAGGGATAACTGCCAAAGCCTGCTTTTTCCAGTTGCTGATTTGGGTTGCATGAACCCCATATTCTGCGGTTAACTCG
>NZ_FUGE01000015.1 GCF_900162825.1 Psychrobacter piechaudii | reverse complement strand
AGATAACAGCTTAATTGTGGTTGGTGATGTTAAATCTCGCTCATTTACAACTAGAAAAACCAATCTAGCTAAATCAACATACGATGCAGGATGGTTTGAACTTAAACGACAACTGGAATACAAATGCAAGCATGCAGGTTGTCAGTTTGAGATCGTAAATGAGAGTTACACTACCCAGACCTGCTCGTGCTGCCATAAAATAAGTGACAGTAGTCCAAAAGGTAGAGCAGGTTTGCGAATAAGAGGATGGACTTGTGCTGAGTGTGGCACATGGCATGATAGAGATATCAATGCTGCTAAGAACATCCTCGCGGTCGGGCTTGACCGTCTAGCTGTAGGAATCCCCTCGGTTTAGCGA
>NZ_FUGE01000116.1 GCF_900162825.1 Psychrobacter piechaudii | reverse complement strand
GGCGACTGGTGATAAAGCCGTAGCCACCTTGATCTCATATTGAAACACTCATTTACGTCGTGAATTTTGGTTTGCTATCCCTAAAAAATTAGAAACTTAAGCTACTTGCACTTTCAGGCTTAATGGCAGCTACTATGGGTTTAACAGCTTGTGATAGCAACAAAGAAAACGCTGTTGAAGATGTAAACGACGCTCAAGAAGAGCTACAAGACGCACAAGTAGAGCTTGACCAAGCTGCTGCTGAAGGCGAAACTGTTGGTGCTGAGCAAGAAGTTGTTGCTGACGCTCAAGACGCTGCTGCTGAAGCTGAAGTTGCTGCTGCTACTGGTGATGCTGAAGCTGCTGAAGAAGCTAACAACATCGATACTGACGCTGCTGCTAACGAAGCAATGGCTGAAGGCGAAGCTGCTGCTGACGCTACTACTGAAGCTGCTGCTCAGTAATCTAGCTATAGAAAACCTATTGTCTAGTAAATTTACTAACAATAGTACAAAAAAAGAGAGCCTTTTGGCTCTCTTTTTTTATTTCTACAATGAGTTAATTAAAGTGCGGCTGATTAATTGATGGCCATAAAAAAACCAATGACTGATAAAGAGTACTTCTATCCGACTCTTACTCTATCATTGGCTTATTTTGATTTTTAATGTCTAGGCTAAGCTTCAGACTGAAGCTGATAATCCTCTACTTGGCGGCATAGCTTTTGACCCGCTTTAAAAGTAACCACGCGACGAGCGGAAATTTGCACTTCCTCACCTGTCTTAGGATTGCGTCCTGGTCGGCTTTTTTTATCTTTTAAAATAAAATTGCCAAAGCCAGAAAGCTTAACATCTCTGCCCTCGACTAAATTATCATAAATCTCATCAAAGAATGAATCTACTAACAGCCTTCCCTGCTGTCTTGTAAAACCAAATTTGCCAACCAAATGATCAATAATATCCGCCTTGGTTAACGTCTGTGTTTCTGAGTTTTTTACTGTCATTACGGCTTCCTTATCGTGTAAAACTCTTGAAATGGTCTATAGAGACCGAGAATTATTATAATACAAACGCCTTTTAAGCTTCCTACTCGCCAGGCCTTCTCCTAATGCGTCACTTAACTTCAACGCAAAATTTAGGAAGGAGGCACTCCCCCTCCTAAAATAAGTTAACCGCTAATTTATAGGGTTAACTGTATTTCAATATTAAACACTACTTTTTAAATCAAAGACGGGCTGTTAGCTGTCTCTTAACTGTGCCCCATGTTGACTTTGTAAGGCATCAATGACACGCTGCATAGCTTGATTGACAACTTCATCAGACAAGGTCTGAGTAGCATCTTGCCAAATTAAAGCAAAGGCTACTGAGCGCACGCCTTCTGGAGTGTGCTCACCTTGATAAACGTCAAATAACCAATGCTGCTGTAACAGCTCACCACCCGCTTCACGAATGGTTTGCGATAAAGCCTGACGCGGGATCTCTGCGTCAACCAGTAAAGCAATATCACGACGCACCTGTGGGAACTTAGAGGGGCTGACAATATTTTGAGTCGCTCTAGCCTCTTCCAAGATAGGCGCTAAGGCCAATTGAGCCACCCAAGTCGTAGGTATGTCAAGCTTTTGTGCCACGGTAGGGTGTAATTGACCCAACCAGCCTACTACTTCGCCATCAATCAGTAACTCAGCACTTTGGCCGGGGTGTAAGAATGCCATCTCACTGCGCTGATAGCTTATGCGTGACTCTTCTAAAGTTGCCGGTAATAACTGCTCCACATCACGCTTTAAATCAAAGAAATCCATAGCACGATTACTGTGTGCCTGCTCTGGATTAATCTCTCCTGTAGCCACAATCGCTAGGCTTGGGGTTTGTACCAACTCATCTATGATAGCCCCCACGAAACTTAGACCCGTTTCAAAGAAGCGGACGCGAGGCTGCTGACGATTCAGGTTGTACTGAACACAGGGAATTAAGCTTGATAACAACGTACGGCGCATAACTGCCAAATCAGCTGAAATAGGATTGGCCAAGGCTAACACATTGCCTAGCTTAGCATCGTCTAAGGCCTTTTCCATTTTTTCATCGCTAAAACTAAAGCTGATGGCTTCCATATAACCGGCATCCACCATGGCTAGCTTTAAGCGGTGGGTTAAGTCTGCGCTATCATCGTAACGCATATCAACGCCCAAGTTGGGCAAAATGCTTGGAATATTATCATAACCGTAGATACGCGCAATTTCTTCAATCAAATCTTCTTTGATTTCAATATCGAAACGATGACTTGGTGGCAAACAACTTAGTACCGTTACGCCATCTTGTTGCTGCTCTTCTACTTCAATCTCAAGCTTGGTCAATATTTCAATAATACGCTGTTTTTCAATCTCTATGCCAATTACTTCTGACACTTTATGCAGAGGTAGCTTAACCGCGGCTCTTTTTGGCAGCTTATCAAGATTTTCAACCACAGTAATATTACCTGCTTTGCCGCTGGCCACACTGCTAATCAAATTAACCGCACGATTTAAAGCCTGCCTAGGCAGCTCAAAATCCACCCCACGCTCAAAACGTTGTGAGGCATCGGTATGCAGTCCAAAGCGGCGGGCACGGCCGGCTATGGCCAACTGATCAAAGAAGGCACTTTCTAACACGATATTGGTAGTGCTGTCGGTGACACTGCTGCGCATGCCGCCCATGATGCCGGCTAATGCCAATGCCCCTTCGTCATCGGCAATCACCAACTCATCGCCTTTGAAAGTAATGGTTTGTTCGTTTAGCAGCTCAAGGGTTTCGCCTTCTTTAGCAAGACGAACCTGAATACTCCCCACCAGTTTATCAGCATCAAAGGCATGTAATGGCTGACCCAACTCTAACAGTACATAGTTGGTCACATCCACTAAGAAGTTATGTAAGCGCTGACCACTTTGTAGTAAAGCTTTTTGCATCCAATCTGGCGTTTCAATACTGCGATCAATGTCCAAAACAGGCTGGACTAAATAACGAGGACAAGCTTCAACAGCATCAATGGTTACCGCTTGTGTCGCCTCCACTTCGCCTTGCTGCTCACTGATCTCTGGCGCTGTGACTGGTAGGCCATTAATGACGCCTATTTCACGAGCAATACCGCGCACGCTAAAACAGTCGCCTCGGTTAGGGGTGATAGAGATGTCTAACACTTTATTGTCTAATCCGAGATACTCACGGATATCAACGCCAATAGGAGCATCTTCTGGCAGCTCTAGTAGGCCATCTACAACATCTGGTAAATCAATCTCTGAGGCGCCGCATAGCATGCCTTGTGACTCTACACCACGCAGCTTGCTCTTCTTAATTTTAAAGCCTTTGCCATCTTCCGTAGGTAGCTTAGCGCCGATAGTTGCCACTGGAGCACGCATACCGACTTTAACGTTGGGCGCACCACAAACAATTTGTAACGGTGCATCAGCATTGATATTTACTTGAGTCACTCTTAGCTTATCTGCGTCTGGATGCGGCTCAACACTGATTACCTCGCCCACTACAACGCCACTAAACTCTGCAGCGACGGCTTCAATATCATCAATTTCAAGGCCAGCCATAGTCAGTTGATCGGCTAGAGCTTGCGTATCATTATTGGGGTTTACCCACTCGCGTAACCATTGTTCGCTAATTTTCATAGAATTCTCAAAAGGCTGTCAAATTATTATGTCTGTTATTGGTAGAGTATGATTGAATAATAACGGTTTTAGCTTATCCAAACTGGCGTAAAAATCGCACATCGTTTTGGAAGAACAAACGCAAATCATCAATACCATAATAAAGCATGGCAAAACGCTCGATACCCATACCGAAGGCAAAGCCGGTGTATTTTTCAGAGTCGATACCACAGTTGGTCAATACTTTAGGATGCACCATACCGCAGCCCATCACCTCAAGCCATTTACCATTATCTGCTAGGATATCTACTTCTGCTGATGGCTCGGTGAAGGGGAAGAATGAGGGACGGAAACGCACTGTTAACTGCTTGCCGAAGAAGGCTTCCAAAAACTCATTAATCAGCCCTTTTAGCTCTGCAAAAGTGGTGTGCTCAGTCACCATCAATCCTTCTAGCTGATGGAACATGGGAGAGTGAGTCTGATCCGAGTCACAACGGTAAACACGGCCCGGGCAGATAATACGAATTGGTGGCTCACCCGCTTCCATGGTACGAATCTGTACCGGACTGGTATGCGTACGTAATAAATAATGGGCATCAAAATAGAAGGTGTCATGCATAGCACGTGCAGGGTGATGCGACGGGATATTTAACGCCTCAAAGTTATAGTAATCACTTTCAACTTCAGGACCCGTTGCCACGTTAAAGCCGGCTTGCATGAAAAATTGCTGCATGCGCTGAGCCGTCATAGTCACTGGATGCAATTGACCTTTTTGTTGGCCACGAGCTGGCAAGGTAATATCCACACGTTCTGCTTCAAGCTTGGCGTTAAGCGCCGCCTCTTCTAATACTTGTTGCTGCGCATTTAGGGTATCAGTGATCTGAGTTCGGACTTGATGCAACCAGCCTCCTAGCGTTTTTCTGCTATCAGCATCAAGTTTACCCATTTGCTTCGACCAGCCGGTTAAAGCACTTTTTTTACCGGTAAGTGTCACTCGCATTTGCTGTAAATCTGTACCATTAACAATCTCGCCAATGGCAGACTTAGCGGCTTCAGCATAGCCTTGCAATTCGGCTTCGGTTAACTCGCTTAGTACCTCAGATAAGCTCGGTAAGCTGGCTGTCAGCTCAGCTAACCTGCGCTTATTGCTAGCAGCAGTATCTGGGGCATTTGAGGTAGAATCAGTTGATGAAACGTCAGATTGAGTCATGTAAGCATTCTCAGAGTTTGTTAGCTAGTGGCAGCCTTAATAAAGCGTCAGGCACCTAGATTTTAAGGATAGCAAAGTCGGGGCTGCAACTTAAGCGTTTGTATAATAGTTATAAATGTTTAGTTGCAGTAATTGTAAGCAAATAAAACAAAAAAAGCCATCATATGCGATGGCTTCTTTTATAACGATAATAACTACTTAGGCTTGGTTTTAATAATTAAGCCAAGGCAGCTTTTGCTTTTTCAGTCAATGCAGTGAAGGCAGCAGCATCATGCATAGCGATGTCAGCTAGAACGCGACGATCGATTTCGATGTTTGCTTTTTTCAGACCATTGATGAAACGGCTATAGCTTAAACCATTTAAACGTGCACCAGCGTTGATACGAGCGATCCATAGACGACGGAAAGTACGTTTTTTGTTGCGACGGTCACGGTAAGCATACTGACCAGCTTTAGTTACTGCTTGTACCGCTACACGATAAACTCTTGAACGAGCGCCGTAATAACCTTTAGCGCGCTTTAAGATTTTTTTGTGACGACGGTTTGCTTGAACACCACGTTTTACACGGGCCATAAAATACTCCTAATAAATTGATTTGCCTGAACTTATACTGTTAATACATTAAATAAAATAAAGTATAAGAACGTTAGAAATTAAGTGGGTTTATAAATAAGGGCACATACGGCGAACCGCAGCTACATCAGCAACATGTACCAGTTTCGTACCACGTAATTGGCGAATACGTTTAGGAGACTTTTTGGTCAGAATGTGACGTTTGAACGCTTGTTTGCGCTTGAAGCCATTAGCAGTTTTTTTGAAACGCTTGGCAGCGCCACGCTTAGTTTTCATTTTAACTTTCATAAGAACCTCTTATTCTTTGTTGCTAGTCTATGCCATTATCTGAGACAGATAACTGCTGACTTAACAGCCAAGGGAAAACCTGTTCGTCAGTGGGATTATCTTACTTTATAAATAGCAATTAAGTGCTAGTTATAAAGAGGATTCCAACACTGCCTTGAGGTGGGAAGCGCGCATTATATCAGATACAAAGCTTTTAACCAACTAAATTCACTGCCTTTAGGCGGCTTTTGGGGCTTATAATTAAAAATATTGTCTACCTACTCCCTCGCAGTGCCAATTTTTATTGTTTTTTGTCTTTTATCAGTCAAATCAGGGCTTACTATATAATGCCGACTGGAGGATAAACCTATATACTAAAGCTAGATGCTAAAAGACTTTATAATAACAAGCCTACTCTCCTCTAAAGTCTAGAGGAATCTTTATTTGATTTACACTGTAAAACCTAATATTTAGATGTTTAGTTTTAACTGATTAATAGGGTGCTGCCTCATGTCCAACCCCAACAAACCAATGACTGATACTAGTGTTAATCCCCATAACGTTGACCCCAATAACCACAACAAGAATGCCAGCTGGTTAGATGAGATTAGCTATACCGCAGAGGGGCTAATCCCCGCGATTGCTCAAGATAAGAGCACCGGTGAAATCTTAATGATGGCGTGGATGAACCGTGAGTCTTTACAGCTTACTGCTCAGACCAAAACGGCGGTCTACTTTTCACGCTCACGCGGTAAATTATGGCACAAGGGAGAAACATCAGGGCATACCCAAATTGTGCACGACATTCATCTGGACTGTGATGCAGATGTGATTGTATTGTCTGTGACTCAAATTGGTGATATCGCTTGTCATACTGGCCGCAAATCCTGTTTCTATCGTAAGCTGGATTTAACCTCATCCTCACCCAGCTGGGAGACTGTAGCCCCTGTTATTAAAGACCCTAATGAGATTTATGGCACTACTGCCTCTGAGGCATCGAATGCTATAATGGCCACAGATAATAGGGATATCAGCCAACCTACAGAAGCGGTAGCCTCTATTGAAGCCAGTACCGTGCTACAACACCTAGATGCTGTGATGGCGGAACGCAAACAGGCCGATGCCAAAAGCTCTTATGTCGCTAGCCTGTACGCCAAAGGTCTTAATAAAATTTTAGAAAAAGTGGGCGAAGAAGCGGTTGAAACTATCATCGCCGCTAAAGATTTGGCCTTTGCTAGCAATACTACAGAAGCGGTGGTCAACACAGAGGATGATCTAGCTGAGGAGCACTCAGCCTTAACCGATGATCTTATTTATGAGATAGCCGATGTCTGGTTCCATACAATTGTCACATTAGCTTGGTTTAATATACGGTCTGATCGCGTTTTAGTAGAATTGGCAAGACGCTTTGGACTGTCTGGTATAGATGAGAAAAACAGCCGTACTCAATAGGGAGTCTGGTGGGTCTATTTAGTTGTATATATCTATTGATATCTCTAAGGGTAGACAGCACCAACTTGAATCATAAACCGTTGAAAAGTTTTTATAAATTAATGAGTTAAATAAAAGGACACTATCATGAGCCTATCTCCAATGCAGTTATTAATTATTCTAGGCATTGCTCTACTAATCTTCGGCACCTCAAAACTAAAAAATGCCGGAAAAGATTTAGGCGGCGCCGTAAAAGGCTTTAAAGATGCGGTAAAAGATGAAGAAGAGGCCCATGCCAAAGCCAAAAACCAGCCAAAAGTTATTGATCACGACGCTTCTGAAAACACAGAAGTAAAAGTAACTGTAGAAAAAACCAAGGCTGAAGATACTCATCAATCTTAGTGGCTATTACAGAGTTCTGGGCGACTAAATACAGTGACAGGATATTAAGCGGTTATGTTTAACTTCAGTTTTTATGAGCTTATGGTGTTTGGCATCATTGCGCTCATCGTTTTGGGTCCCGAAAAGTTACCGCAGGCGGTGCGTACGGTAGGTACTTATTATTCTAAGTTCCGCCGGACCATAGGCACTTTGAAGGCTGAGATGGAAGCTGAACTGGATTTGGCAGAAACCCGGCAGTTAATGCAACAAGAGTTGGCTAAAATCCGTGAGTCAGAAGCTGAGATGCAAAAAGAGATGGCTCAGCTGCGTGGCAGTATTCAAGAATTTGAGCAACAACAAAATTCTCAGTTGAAACAATTGCAATCGGGCAAGCCTACGGGCAACACTGGAGAAAAAGAGTGGGTGCATCCTGTTGCTAATGCCAATCCAAATACTGATAGCGATACCAATTACGCTTATGGCTCTGTGAACAGCCCTGACTCATCAAAAGCAGATACCTCTGTTGCAGCGCAACCTGTTGAACCTTCTGCACCGCAAATGACCCGCCCTTGGGAAAACATGTGGTTTTTACTGGGAGACTACGACCGAGTGAGACGCTTGCCGCCACCCCCTTTTCTACCCAACTATACCGCCAACCCGTTGTTATACAATACACAAGTAACATCAACAGAAACAGACACTGGCTCAGCTAAGCCGACTGAGGTCAGACCATGAGTTTATTCAAAAAAAAGAAGCAGCGCTTCGCCTCTACAGACAAAGAGTCGGTAACCGATCATGAGACCAAGAGCTCCTCTGATACAA
Organism: Psychrobacter piechaudii; assembly: GCF_900162825.1. Lineage (GTDB taxonomy): Bacteria > Pseudomonadota > Gammaproteobacteria > Pseudomonadales > Moraxellaceae > Psychrobacter > Psychrobacter piechaudii. The sequence continues at coordinate 13,478 of NZ_FUGE01000116.1, read as the reverse complement.
CTGCTAATGAAGACGATTTAGCAGACATGCCCCTTACCGAGCATTTGGTCGAGTTGAGAGCGCATCTGATTAAAATCATGGTGGTGGTTTCGGTTATTTTCTTAGGCTTGGTGGGTTTTTCGCGTGAGCTCTACGATATTATCTCTGAGCCCCTAGTAGAGATATTACCCACAGCTTCTACCATGATTGCCATCGATCCAGTGGCCAACTTCATGGCGCCTATTCGGCTGACGCTGCTTACCTCAGTCTTTTTTGCGATGCCTTTTATCCTGTATCAGATTTGGGCTTTTGTTGCTCCAGGCTTATATAAGCACGAAAAACGAATAGCCATACCTATTCTACTCTCCTCAATCGTCTTGTTTTATACCGGTGTGGCCTTTGCCTACTTCATTGTGCTAAAACGAGCACTTAGCTTTTTGATTGCCTTTTCTCCCTCAAATATCGTCCCTATGACCGATATTGAGAGTTATCTTAGCTTCGTGACCAAGCTATTGATGCTGTTTGGAATTACCTTTGAGATTCCTGTGGTGGTTCTAATCTTAGTCGTTACTGGCATTGTGTCCGTCGCCACATTGGCTGATAAAAGACGCTACGTAATAGTGGCTTGTTTTGCGGCTGCGGGGGTTATGTCACCTCCTGATGTGCCTTCTATGTTTTTACTGGCCATTCCCATGATTTTATTATTTGAGATTGGCTTATTATTGGCCCGTATCTTGGTAAAAGAGAAAAAAGCCGCTCTCACTGATGAAGAACAATGATGGCCAAAGATAAAATCCAATTACTGCCAATTACTGCCAATTACTGATCAGTCTCTGCTAAATACACCGTTTAAATTTTCAGCCCCTTTAATCTGCTATAATAATCTTCGACTCCTTGCGACTAACTCGGAGTCGTGATTAGTCACCCAGCATCTAGCCAAGCTTTGGCTCCTATATCTTTTTTTTATCGCTCTATTTGAAGGCTTTATAGCCTTTTAAATAGACAACAAACCGCCAGTTCATCAATGAGCTTTGCCAGCTACCATTGCTTCGTCAATGGTTTTTTTAGCCCTCTTTTTTTTATCTATAGGTAATAATATGTCTGTAACTGCTTTATCGTCAGCACCCATGCCAGCCTATATGAGTGACCCGACCGATGAGCAGTTGGCTGCTTTAAACATGGCCATGGATGGTAAGTCTTTTAAAATAGTGGCCTATGCCGGTGCCGGTAAAACCACCACGCTAAAACTTATCGCTGAACGTCTGCGCGGTCGTGGCTTATATTTGGCTTTTAACAAAGGCATTGCCAATGAAGCCAAACAAAAGTTTCCTGGTCACATAGACTGTCGTACCTTTCACTCTTTGGCCTACCGCCACGTATCTCGGGATATTACCGCTAAGCTTTCACTACCGCGTTTTTCACCCAAACGTTTGGGCGATGATCTAGGGCTACGTACTGTCCAAGTACGCCGTCAAATGGAAGGCAAAACTACCTATGTCAATTTAACTCCTGCCCGCCAAGCTCGGTTCGTCAGTGATGCCGTTAGCAACTTTTGTAGCACCCATGCCAGCCATCCAGCGCCGCGCCACTTAATCTTCCCCAGTTGGATATCGGCTGCTGACGAAGAGCAACTGCGTGAGATACTTTATCCTGCTGTAGAGAGACGTTGGGAACAATCGATAGATCCTAGACACCCTGCAGGCATTGGACATGATATTTATCTGAAGCTATGGGCGCTGTCAAAGCCCATTATTCCAGCTGATTTTATTTTATTTGATGAGGCCCAAGATGCCGACCCGTTAATGATGGGGATCTTAACTCAGCAGTCGCGTCAGGTCATCTATGTTGGTGACGCTCATCAGCAAATTTATGAGTGGCGCGGGGCAATCAATGCCATGAAAAAACTGCCTTTACCGCAGACCCTACTTACTCAGTCTTTCCGTTTCGGTGAAGACATCGCCGATGTTGCCAATTTATTTTTAACAGCGCTACAAGAAGAGGTGCCCTTAAGAGGTAATCCCAATAAGACCTCTAGTACCGACAAGATAACAACGCATGGTAAAAAAGACGCTATTTTATGTCGTACCAACACCGCGGCGATGGCACAACTTTTGTCGGGACTAAAGAACGGCCATAAAGTGGCGTTACAAGCTGACGCCGATAGAATGCTCAAATTCTGTAAAGCCGCGGAGAGTTTGAAAGCAGGCAAATCGGCTTACGGGGTGCCAGAGCTTGCTTATTTTTATAACTGGGGTGATGTTCAAGATTACGCGGAGACCAATGAAGGTAGCGATCTTAAAACGCTAGTAAAGCTGGTTGATGATCATGGTACGGAGGTGTTGTCACAAGCGGTGAATAGCCTGACTGATGTGCGCGATGCCGACTATGTTATCTCTACCGCCCATAAAGCCAAAGGTCTCGAATGGGACCGGGTACAACTTGATGATGACTTCTATTATGACGTTACCACCCATGGGATAAAGATTAGCCCTGAAGAGCTACGCCTACTTTATGTGGCCTGTACCCGAGCCAAAGACAACCTTGATATTCACAATATTAGGGACTTAATCTCCGGTTTTAAATCGGGTAAAAAAGTCATTTACGGGACTTAGTCGTTATCCCCTATCCTGTCCCAAATCATGAGGTGGTGGCTGTCCTACTACAGATAAGCTATCATGCCCCCTTTATTTCTGCGTCTGTGTAATCGCCATGTCCTTTTCCGCCCAATTCTTCTCAAATCCTGTGCGTCTGTTGGCTCCTATGGAAGGACTCACTGACCCGCTAATGCGTCAGATCCTAACCCAAATTGCGAGCGACTTAGGCCGGCCCTACGATTGGTCTGTTAGCGAATTTATTCGTATTACCCATCATGTGTTACCAGAGCATGTCTTTTATCGCTATGTGCCTGAATTAAAAAATAACAGCCGTACCAAAAGTGGCACCCCGATTCATATTCAGCTGTTGGGTAGTAATGCGAAGTTAATGGGAGAAAACGCTCTGGTGGCAGCTGAGTTAGGAGCACCGGCGATAGACATTAACTTTGGTTGCCCCGCTAAGACTGTTAACAATCACCGTGGCGGAAGCGTCCTACTCGATGAGCCTCATCTAATGCGCGATATTATCTCGGCGGTACGCGCCAAAACACCGAGCCATATCCCAGTTTCAGCAAAAATACGTTTGGGCTATACCGATACCAGTAATCTTCAAGACATTAAAAGTGCCATTGCCGACAGTGGCGCCGACTGGCTGACGATCCACGCCCGTACTAAGACTCAAGGCTATAAACCTCCGGCTTATTGGGAAAAAATTGTCAGCTTTACAGAGCTTAATATACCGGTGATTGCCAATGGCGAAATCTGGAATCATGACCATGCCCTGCGTTGTGCCACTCAATCCAATACCGCCCACCTTATGTTAGGTCGGGGGGCCGTGACCCGACCAGACTTGGTGGCCCAAATTGATAATCCAGATATCACGCTACCGTGGCAGGCGCTAATTACGCATCAAATTGCCTTTCTTCAAGGCGAAGCCAAAAACGATTTGGCATTAATTGGTCGTTATAAACAGTGGCTAGGCATGCTCAGTAAAGGCTATGTAGAAGCCAAAGAGTTGTGGGAAGACATTAAAAGGGTACGCGATAAACAAAGCATTATGGATAAGCTTCAAGCACAAATGGGGTAACTTTGGCCTTCAAATTATACTTGTAATCCATTCGCCACAAAAAAGGAGCTTGATACCAATCGAGCTCCTTTTTTTAACTTGATCTACGGCTTATTAAGACCTTCAACCTGTCTAGGTTTTAGAAAGCCATTTTTACTGCCAAGTAAAACAGCATAAAACAACAAGCCATCGATAAGGTCCAAGTGATAGAGCGTAAAGTTGGTAGGTTGACGATATAGGCAATGGCATAAATTAGACGTAGAGCCACATACATCACAGCCAGGTAGTTCACCACAATCTGGGGCACGAAAAACAACATGGCAACGATCACTGAGGCCAAGAATACGGGCAAACTCTCAAAGCTGTTTTGCTGAGCGGCGTTAGCACGCGCTGCTCTACCGGTAAACTTAGCAACCACCTCACGCGGATGACTGTTGTCAGCCATACCAAACCCACCCAGCGCCTTAGCCAACATGGCCAGCAAAAAAGGGAGGGCACTGGCAATCATCATCGTCCAAATAGCCACATTTGCCGTGTCTGGTATTAAGGCAAAGAACCAACTCATCATATCTTCCTTAGGTTTCGACTGCTCATTTACTGCCTATTTAATTTATTAGTTAGCTATTAGGTTTGCCCTAAGAGCTATGCCCTGAGATTAACTGGCAATCACTTCAAAGCTATGCGTAACATGTACCCCACCGTCTGCTAACATTTTGCTGGCTGAACAGTATTTGTCCGCAGACAATGCCACTGCTTTTTCTACTTGTTTTTCTTTAACATCATTACCAGTCACCACAAAGTGCAAATGAATGTCGGTATATACCGCGGGTACCGTATCGGCGCGAACCGCGGATAACTCACAGCGCACATCTTGTATATCTTGACGGCTCTTTTGCAAAATACCGACCACATCATAGCTGGCACAACCACCCAAACCCAATAAAACAAGCTCCATAGGACTTGCACCGGCAACTTTATTGGCATCAATATCAACGGTCTTACCCGATGGTGCAGTGCCAATAAAGTGTTTGTCCTCTTTCCAAGTCACGTCGCCTTGTAGTGGCATAGATTTTGGATCTAATCTTGGGGTGTCATTACTCATGATGCAGTCCTATTTATCTGTCTTAAGTTGTTATATTTTTATAATAAAGCGGCTTAGTAGCCAAAATAAAGGTAATCGTACCATGCTATGGGTGGGATGCAAATATGCTTCACGTAATCGTTGTCTTCAGTTTAGCTTATCGGCTATCTATCTCTAGCTTACTTACTTTTAAAACAAAAAGGCTGAATAGTCATAGCTATTCAGCCTCGATTTTATTTCATAGCAATCTACTACATCAAATCAGAGAACACTATTTAATTAGCTCGATAAATACGCTGGTGAGTTCATCTTTATCACCCGAAGCATATGACACGCCGGCATTGCCTAAGAATGATTTAAACTGACGAGACAAGCCAAGGCTAGCCCCAAAGCTGTCATCATCAAGGCTGGCTTTTGGTGCTGTAAATGACATATCAGATAAGGTATTTACCCGTGCTGTGACTTCTTTATGATTGTCATCCAACTGCTTTTGATAATGAACATCGCCAAAGACATTTAACGTGTTGCTCAACTGGCTACTGGCTTTGACCCCCAACGTCCCATAAATAGTATTGTATTTCTGCTTATCGAACTGCATGGCAAGCGGATCGTTCGAGGTGCCTTCTTTGATCGCATCGAGCTTAACTCGGTTGGCCGTAGCGCCTAGATAGGGAGTTATGGTGGTATTGGCAAACTGAGTCAGGTCGTTTAGCGCCATCGGATAGCCCGCTTGCAACGACGCATAGTAGCGGCTGCCATCGACATCTGAATTGTAGTTCTCAGTATAGTTATCTAGGCTTACTTTACGGTTTAGTTCCATATCGATAGTGCTATAACCTAACGCGCCATTCAACTGCACCTTGCCTAAATTACGGCTATGATACAAGCCTAACCCCAGCTCATCAAAATCAACCTTATCCAATCCACTACGCTTACTACTATCTAGTTCTGATCGACTTAGATTGGCATAAACCCCGGTCATCGCATTTGGTAAGCTGCTATGAGTAAAATCCAGTCCCATTAATAGCTGTGCATTACCACTACTCTCAAATCCAGCCACATCTAGGGCATTGATATTTACGGATATCCACCCTTCTGGGCTCATGCTTTGAGTGCTATGATTTTGGTTTTGACGCTGATTGATGTGGGTTTGCAAGCGCTCGTTGGTGGCTAAGCCCGACTGAGTAGCAATATGAGGTAACACGCTCACCTGACCGGGTGCGGTGACTACCGCATTGGCATAATCGGCAATCATGCGGTGCGCACGTCCTGTGGGATGAATGCTATCAGCAAAGAAGTAACTGTTTTCCGCTCCTTCTTTTATGTCATCTCTGCCGCACTCTAGTGAACTGACCGAGCCACAAGCTGTCTCATTCATATTGCTAAAGCCGTAAGCCGATGGGTTTTTTGCAACTTTTTGCAATAAGCTAAAAGTGTCTAACGGAATAACATTGGCTCCCGTGCTTTTTACCCCTTCATATAAGGCATCATTGTATTGAGCAGACATCCCAGTACCAAAAGCTTGTAGGCTCTGCCCTGCTGCCGCAAGGTAGGGTGTTAATCCAACATCAGGGATATTAGGTGCTAAAATATATTTAGCCCCGTTGGTATGTAGCTTGTTGATAACGGCCACTTGGTCCTGTACAGCTTCAGAGATGATCGTATCTTTGCTTGGTAAATCCTTTACTACTGCCAATAGGTCATTGGCTCCAATCCAAACTGAATATAGCCCGTTAGAATCTACCGTATTATTTTCTAAATAGTTATCTAGCTGAGTTTTTGTAGAAGCAACAGGCAACCCTTCTCTTTGAACATCTTTTCCTGCTCGTGCTCCCCCAATGGCATAGTTGTTGCCCGTTCGACTACCATCTATGGTATTAGCAGTGGAAGTTAGACCTAGACTCTCTGCGAATGGCGTGGCCCAAGTATTATCAGGATTGGTTGTAAATTGACCAGACTCTTCTTTATCCAATACCGGTTTAAAGTAACCTCCATCGGTCAAGCTATCCCCAAAAAAGGTGACACTACTATAATCACTGGCATGTGCAACACCCATACCAGATAAAGTAATGGCTAATATCGCTTTTGATAAGGTTTTTACGGCAGGCAATTGAACTCTTTTTGCAGAGCAATTAGACGTGGGTTTATATGTAGACATCTCGACTTCCTTGTCGTTAATTAACGGTTAATTGTTTACTAAATGAATCACATAATAATAGTGAACAAGTGTACACAAAAATCCTAATATAGGCAATAAATTCGGCGTTTATTTGGCAATACCTACCCATATTATAGCAGTTGAAACACCGCGACTATTCTTTAATTCTCCTCTTATTCCATGTCTACTCTATGCAAAGATACTATATTGATTTCATTGAAATTTATAACTTATATATCAATTTCATTGTTAAAAACTGCTAATTGCTAGATTGCAACCTTCTAGCGAGGCTGTGAAACATTTTATATCAAAATATAGTTACCATTTAACGTCAAATACTGATTTAATATAGGCAATGATTTATCAGTTTGTCTGATTTCTGTTAAGCCGAGGCAATTAAAACGATAACAGATAGCCAGAGTTAATTTTGAAACAGAAAACTGATGGTATTTCAACATTTTTAAATTAAGGTTTTCGTCATGATTGATGCAGACGGCTTTAGAGCCAATGTCGGTATCATCTTGGCAAATACACAAGGACAAGTACTATGGGCGAAACGAGTTGGTCATGATTCTTGGCAGTTTCCGCAAGGCGGTATCGATGAGGGAGAAACCCCTCTAGATGCCATGTACCGAGAGCTGTGGGAGGAGGTAGGCTTATATCCTCGACACGTTAAGCTTTTGGCGGCGACTGACAACTGGCTAAGGTATCGCTTACCCAAACGTTACATACGTCATGGGCAGCATCCTTTGTGTATTGGGCAAAAACAAAAGTGGTTTTTGCTGCAGCTAGATGAGCCGAATACTGAACATATCCGCTTTGACACCGCGAAGCCAGAATTTGACCATTGGGAATGGGTAAGCTACTGGTATCCGCTAGGTCAAGTGGTTCATTTTAAGCGAGGCGTGTATCGCCGTGCACTGCGAGAGCTGGCACGTGAGTTACCGCTAAAAAAAGAGCTGATTTTACCTGAGACCACCAACCATCTTTTACAGGTTTAATGGCCAACAGCTGAATCCTTTAAGTCTCTTTTGCTTAATTTGATTACTATTTATTTTACTTTTTTACTAAAAGAGGCCTGTATCTATTGATATGGGCCTCTTTTTTTATGCTATGAGTTACTGGATAGACTATTAACCCTCATGCTATACAGCATATTCTCGACTTTGCAGACTAAGTAGTGGTAAACGCTTATCTTGTTGAGTGGAGTCGGCTACTAAATTTAAAGTCAAAACACTCTGAGTCCTGGTGCCATAATTCGGCAACTCTGGAGTATCAATACAAATCGAAGATAAGGCTTGCTCTAAAGCAGGGGGCATACCGGTATCGGGCAGCTGCTCATCAGGGGCTTGCAGCGTATCGGTTAGTACGTTCCACGCTGCAGGTAGCCAATAATCCTTGTCCCCCTGATGAAACTCTAAGCTTTCACTGATTAAAGGTAGCACTTCTTGGCGTACTCGGCCCCGCAAACGCTCAGATTTAAACCAAGCATCATCCGGTTGACCATTGGAGATAATATGTAGTCCACTGTGCAGTGGCGTGGGCGGATAGCCCCGGTTGTTGACCAACACTGCTTGTTTATCATCGCCGACAATTAAATTGAAGCCCGCATAAGCCTGCAAATCCACTTGCCGAGCATAGGCCAAAGGCGATAAATCACTACTCAAAAAGTCGGTAACCAGCTCCCCTCGAGAACGCTGATCCGGGGCAGCTTGCACCCCATCTCGAAAATTCAATACCGCCGCCCAACGTCCATTTTGACTAAACTGTTTACTTGAAGCTAATGGTTGCTGATGAATGCCGAGCCAAGTACCACCACTTTGATCATCACGACCAGCATAAATAGGTAAATCAAACCATTGGTGTGCCGATGTGGTGGGCCGCTGCAAAAACTCATCGCGGTTAGACAAGATCACTAAGGGCAGCTCATCAAACAACTGCCAGGCAATGGCGGCAATACACATAGGTTTTCCTTAATAGGCATAGAGAGGATAGTATTAGTCTTTATATTATGGGGCAGTCTCATTGATTTATCCATCTGATAACTGATTATGACCCGTGTGAATGAGGGCTTTTTTACATGAGAGATTGGCTTATTTTTCACCCCACTCAAATACACTGCACAGTTAATGTCTTAATGGTCTATTTTTGCTATTATGACAGCCATAATATAATCAGGTAGACCTTGCTCATGATGATTCATCCTCAATTCGACCCTGTCGCTTTTTCACTTGGCCCCCTTCAAGTGCACTGGTACGGTTTTATGTACCTGCTCGCCTTTGTCGCCGCCTATGGACTGGCTTGGTACCGCAGTACCAAGCGTGAAGGCTGGAGCACAGAGATGGTTTCCGACCTAGTATTTTTTGGGGCCTTGGGTGTCATTTTGGGTGGCCGCATTGGTTACGTCCTTTTATATCAATTTAGCGAGCTGCTTGAAAACCCAATGTATCTGTTCAGAGTATGGGAAGGAGGCATGTCTTTCCATGGTGGTTTTATAGGCGTTGCCCTAGCCATGATTTACTTTGCGAAAAAATACAAAAAACCGATCTTTAATGTTTTAGACTTTATTGTGCCTTGTGTGCCTACAGGCTTACTATTTGGTCGAATTGGCAACTATATCAACGGCGAGCTTTGGGGCCGTGTCTCAGACGGGGGCTACAACTGGCTAACCTATTTCCCTCAAGCGGTAAATTTTGATGCTGCACTAATTGCCACCAACCCTGCACTACAGTCTTTAATGACAGATGTGAACGGTAATTACCTGCTTCCCCGTCACCCCTCACAGCTGTATGAGGCCTTTGCAGAAGGCTTATTAACCTTCATATTAGTATGGTGGTTTTCTTCCAAACCCCATCCACGCATGGCGGTTACGGCGTTATTTATGCTGTGTTATGGATTGAGCCGCTTTACCATCGAGTTTTTCCGTCAGCCTGATGAAGGCTATGCCCTGATTTTTGGTTGGATGAGTAAAGGCCAACTTTATACCCTGCCCATGATTATTATTGGCGCTGTATTAATGGTTCTGGCCTATCGTCGTCAGCAATACGACTGGGGCAAATACGCCACTCACTCTTAATTTACCTTTTGATGATTTGACAGTATGACTATGATAACTAGCAAAAATGAAGCCGCCTATCTTGATTTAATCCGCTACGTGCGTGACCATGGTACCGAAAAAGGGGACCGCACTGGCACCGGCACTCTTAGTCATTTTGGCGCCCAGTTGCGTTTTGACCTACAAGAGGGCTTTCCGCTATTAACTACCAAAAAAGTTCATATGAAATCAATTACTTACGAGTTATTTTGGTTTTTAAAAGGCGATACCCATGTGAAGTACTTACAAGATCATAATGTCCGTATTTGGAATGAGTGGTCAACTGCTGAACAAACCGCTCGCTTTGGTCGTCCTGAAGGAGAGCTTGGTCCAATTTATGGTCATCAGTGGCGCAACTATGGCGCCACTAAGGCTGAAGATGGCAGCTATAATCAAGATGGTATCGATCAAATTAGCGAAGTTATTGAGCAAATCAAAACCAACCCAAACTCTCGCCGTTTGATTGTTTCGGGCTGGAACCCTGCGGAGGCCACGCAAGTTGCCCTGCCCCCTTGTCACACCCTATTCCAGTTCTTCGTAGCAGATGGCAAGCTGTCTTGTCAGCTATATCAGCGTTCAGCCGACTTATTTTTAGGCGTACCGTTTAATATTGCCAGCTATGCTTTATTAACTCACATGATTGCCCAAGTTTGTGATTTAGAAGTGGGCGAATTTATTTGGACTGGCGGCGACTGTCACTTATATCAAAACCATATTGAACAGGTAAACGAGCAGCTGTCTCGAGAAGCTTATGAGCTACCCAGCTTATGGTTAAACCCTGAAATCAAAGATATTTTTGATTTTACCTTTGATGACATTCGAGTAGAGAACTATAAATCGCATCCAGCTATTAAAGCGCCAGTAGCGGTATAAACTAACAGCTCCATTGCCCTAAGCGATCTATAAAAATAATAATTTATTATTGATTAAGGACCTTTTTATGAGCTATGCCCATACTCAAGTTGCCCAAATCGCTGCCATTAGCAGCAACCGTTGTATCGGTAAAGGTAACGACTTACCTTGGCATATTCCCAACGATTTAAAGCACTTCAAAGCCATGACGACTGCCGAGACCGATACTTATGTCGACACTGGCCTAAAAGGTATCGTCATTATGGGCCGTAAAACCTTTGAATCTATGGGATCAAAACCGCTACCAAAACGCGTGAACTTTATCATCACTACTCAATTAGATTATGCGAAAAAAAAGGGCTTGGAAGGTCTTGAAGATGTGCATGTGGTCCATAATTTGGATGATGCCTTGACCCATGCTGCCAATGTCGCTCATGGTTTAAAGTTTGAAACCATTTGGGTTATCGGCGGCGAAAGAGTGTTTAAAAACGCGTTAATATTTACTGACCGTATCGAGTTGACCGTGGTGGATACTATCATTGAAGAGGGAGATGCTTTTTATCCAGAAATACCAGATAACTTTGAGCTAACCGAAGAGTCAGAGCCCTTCACTGATGAAAATAGCGGCTTAAGCTATAAGTTTGTGACCTATATGCACAAAAAAGATTAGTTTGAAGCTTAACCTAGTTTAGGTAAATAAAGGTTATATGGCATAAAACTCATCAACTTAAGCCTGCTGCTTTTAGCGGGCTTTTTTATTCTCATTCTCCTGCTATTATGACTAAGATGTAGACCCTTTCGTCACAATACTGTGTTATCCCAAAAGAGCAGCCCTATGTTAATAAAGACCTTAAAAATAATTTTGCTTTTTATTGTCAGCTTAATTGCTCTGTTGAGTCTTGTGGCAATCCTTACTTATAAAAGTTTGCCTGACAATACGGATCGCACTGTATCTCATTATTTACCAGTTGACCCTAATACAACTTTGGCCCAAAAGTTTCTGCCCTCGATGCAGCAACACCCTGGGCTTAGTGGTATCTATCTGCTCGATGATAGCCACAAGGCTTTTTTGGCCCGATTGTCATTAGCGGCTTCAGCCCAAAAGACCTTAGACGTCCAATATTATATTTGGCATGATGACACCACAGGCCACCTATTGATGCAAAGCTTATATCAAGCTGCTGAGCGCGGCGTCCGTGTTCGCCTGTTACTCGATGATAATAATACTGGCGGCATGGATGATTTGCTTGCCAGCGTTAATGCACACCCCAATATTGAGATACGCTTATTCAACCCCTTTATGCAGCGTACTTTTCGTCCTTTGGGCTACTTAAGTGACTTTTTTCGGTTAAATCGTCGTATGCACAATAAGTCGTTTACTGCCGATGGGCTGGTGACAGTAACTGGGGGTCGTAACGTAGGTGATGAGTACTTTGGTTTTGGTAGTGGTGTATTATTTGCAGACTTAGATATGACTGCAATAGGCCCAGCCGCCAAGGATGTGGAACAAGACTTTGACCGCTACTGGGCCAGTGAGTCTTCTTATCCGCTACAAAGTATTGTAAAGCATATCCCTTCCGACCCTTTCGATACCACCCCTGCAAAAGATAGAGAAACGCAAATTTTCTTAGAAGAATTGGGAGAATCGAATTTCGTTAAGCAATTGCATGACGGATCACTGCCCCTAATTTGGACTGAGGTAGATCTTATCAGTGATGATCCGGCCAAGGTATTACAGAAATCAAAGGAAGCGGACTCGGTACTGGCGCATATTGTGCCCTTAATGCAAGACACCAAAGAAGAGCTGCTGATTATCTCTCCTTATTTTGTCCCGGCCAAACAAGGATCCGCTTTATTTCGTCGTTTGGCCAACGAAGGTAAAGAGGTCGCTGTACTGACCAACTCTCTAGCCGCTACCGACGTAGTCCCAGTACACGCAGGTTATGCCAAATACCGTAAACCCTTACTGCTTGCCGGTATCTCCCTATACGAGCTGAAGCCTCAGGCGACGGTCGTTACCAAAAACCATGGCGGTATCATCAAAAGTAGTGGTGCCAGCTTACACGCCAAAACTTTTATTATTGATAATAAAACGCTATTTGTTGGGTCTTTTAATATGGATCCTCGTTCAGCAGCGTTAAATACCGAAATGGGGTTTGTTTTTGACAGTGAAGAGATGGCCCGTTATCTGGCAGACAACATGAAACAAAAACAAATGGAATACAGTTATAAGGTGAGTAAAACCTCGAAAGGTAAACTGCACTGGGAGACCCTTGAAGACCATCAAATAGTTGAATTTGACGATGAACCGCATAGCACAGTCTGGGCTCGTATTGGGGTATGGATATGCTCTTTATTGCCAATCGAATGGTTACTGTAGCCCTTTAAGTTCTATATTGACTCATCTCAATAGGTATCAAATCAATAAGTGTGAAAAAATATCAACTAAATACTCGCAGACTAATATAACAACCTAAAAAAGCCGCCCATAATGTAATGCCAGTCAGTTAAGGCAAAAACTCAATAAAAGTAATAAAATAGCCCATCTAATAAGTAGATGGGCTATTTTACTATGAGACTACAAGACGCTATTAATGAGACGCATAAAAGGATTCCAGACACCCTAGAACAATTTAGTGAATTAATAGATCCTG
>NZ_FUGE01000114.1 GCF_900162825.1 Psychrobacter piechaudii | reverse complement strand
GGCAGTACCTATGCTAGTATCGGCTAATCCAATTAATAATACTCATCAAAAAGTTATTTAACTGAGTAATTCTAAGGTTAGACCATAGGTCATAGAAAAGTATTTAGCAATCTGGGGATTTGATTAATGCATTTTTTATTTGATAGGGCAGAAAAGCTTCCTGAAAATGCAAACTTTATAGATTTATTACGCTCTTTAATAGGCGGAACTTTAGGGATATTTATTCTATTAGAGTTAAGCCAGCTTACCGGTAACAAATTTATTATGGCACCCTTTGGGGCGACTTGTGTTCTACTTTTTGCTGTTTCACATTCACCTTTGGCCAAACCTCGTAATGTGATATTTGGTCACCTTATCTCAGCATTTGTTGGACTGGTGATTCTAAAATATGTGGGGGTTTCAGCGTTTACCACAGCTTTAGCAGTGGGCATCTCTATTTTTTTAATGCATTTGTATAAGTGCATCCATCCCCCTGCTGGGGCGACGACACTGGTGGTGCTCTTAACTGCCAATGAAATAACTTATGACTGGGACTTTTTATTGGTACCGGTACTGGCAGGCTCACTGGCTTTAATAGCCGTGGCTTTGGTGGTCAATAATATTAAACCGAATCAAAAGTGGCCTGCGTATTGGTTTGCTTTGGTCAAAACTCGCATCGAAAACCATATTGAGAATCATGCCGATGGCCATGTTATCGAAGAGCAAATTGAAGTACAAAATCAGCGGTCACGTCAGCAAAACTAAAACTTTAAATGGGTCAGTTGGCCGTGACGCACAGGACGCGGCCAATGTATCGCCTTTATGGGTACCGATTGACCTTGATGAATTAGTTTTGCGGTATTAATCCAGCCAGCATGCCCCACCAACAACACCGTTTTAGGGTTATCGTAAGCTTTTCGTTTCTCTTCAAGTTTATTGCCAGTATTCAGTGTAGCTTGAGCTTCTCGCTGTTTTTGCTGCTCAATCCAGGCAGCCACTCGCTGAAACAAGTGTCTTAAACTCTCACCACCAGTCGGAGCAAAGTCAGCAAAATTGTCGCACCAGCTATCAATTTCCTCTTTGCTAATCTCTGACCAGGGATTGCCTTCCCAAACGCCAAAATGGGTCTCGAGAAGCTGTTCATCGACATAACACTCAAAGCCTTGAGCTACTAAATACTCTCCTACTTGCTTAGAGCGCTGTAATGGGCTGACCCAAATCTGCTTAGGCAGCTGATTTACTCTGACAAAACGCTGGATTTGGTGCGCCAGTCGCTTTAATTTACGCCTATCGACCGACACTTCACTTTGGCCAAAGCACAGCCCTTCTACCTGTTCAGGCTTAGGATGGCGCCAAATATATAGATCCATAAAAGAAAAATCTATCCCGTAAAGTTGGCCGCTAGACCAGCATAAATGGCAATTTCAGTAATTTGCTGCGTGGCGCCTAAGCCATCTCCGGTATACCCTTGCAAGCGTCTTTTAAGCAGCCGGTACATATGAGTTACCCCCAATAGGGCAAAGATTAAAGCCAGTACCCACTGCTGCACGGTGATTTGTTGTATTGCTTGTGGCAATAATAAAAATAAAATAGTCGCAACAAATAACAGCCAAATCCCACTTGCCAGCCACTGGGCTAAAGTCATTTGCTGTGCCATGGGCTTGGCCTTAGCATGCTCTATTTCACCGCCATAAGGCAGTAGCACTATAAGTGAGGTACACAGTAGCCGCGAAGCACTGTGTGCGATAATCAAAGCGACTACCGCTGTCATTATCGGCATCGTGGCTAGAAGACTCACCTTTAATAGTAAAGCACAGGCCAAACCTAACGTGCCGTATGTACCAATGCGAGAGTCTTTCATGATGGTTAGCGTCCGCTCTCGGGTCAGCCCACCGCCTAGTCCATCACAAGTATCGGCTAGCCCGTCTTCATGAAAGGCGCCAGTAAGCTTTATCCCAAACGCAGTACTGGCAATAGCAGCAACCCAAGGCGAAAAACCCAAACTTATTGCCCAAAAAACGACAGCGCAAAGCACGCCCACCATTAGCCCTACCCCTGGAAAATGGCGGCTGCTTTGGTGTAGCCACTGCGGCTGATAGTCATCAAGCTTGACCGGAATGCGAGTAAGAAATTGAGTGGCGACCAGTAGCAGACGCCATTCCTGCTTAAGAGACATTTGCTTTATTGCCCATCTTTAGTGTCTGTAATTGGGGCAATATCTTCTTGTATACTTAACTCGCTTTGAGTGCTAATTCCTGCATCACTAAAGCTTGCCATCTCATTGATAATGGCGCAGGCAGACTGCAGTAAAGGATAAGCCAGAGCTGCCCCCGTGCCCTCGCCCAAACGCATATTAAAACCCAACAAGGGCTCGGCATTCAGCGCTGCAAGCATCTTGCTGTGTCCAGGTTCTACTGAATGATGGGCGAATATTGCAAACTTAACTACTCCTGGTACCAAACGTTCAGCCACCAGTAGTGCGCTACTGGCAATAAACCCATCTACTAATAAGATACGCCTGTCACTGGCAGCTTGAATAAAAGCACCGGCCATCATGGCAATCTCTAGCCCGCCCACTTTAGCCAATACTTCAAGCGGTGTGGTGACCTGCTCATGACACTGTAGCACATCGGAAAGCACCTTAATTTTATGCTGCAATCCAGCATCATCTAGCCCCGTCCCTCGCCCAATACACTCGGCAATAGGCACATCTTCTAGCTTGGCAAGCAGTAAGCTGGCTGCCGAAGTATTGCCTATACCCATTTCACCTGCGATAAACAGATTTCCTTCAAGCTGCTTAGCGACCTCCATACCCGATTGCAGTGCTTGCACACACTCCTCGCTACTCATGGCCGATTCAGTAAGCGCATCTCGGCTACCCATACGTACTTTGTAATCTAACAGCTGCGGATGGTTAGCCACCCCAAACTCTGCAAAGTCAGTGGCCACCCCAGCATCGACCACTTTTAGTTCGATATTGTGCTGACAAGCCAGGACATTAATGGCTGCTCCACCATTTAAGAAGTTCAGCACCATTTGTGCAGTTACCTCACTGGGAAAAGCGGAGGTACCATGTTTGGTTAATCCATGATCGGCAGCAAAAACCCGAATGTGGGGACTTTCAATCTTTGGTGCAGTGCTGCCTTGAATAAGCCCAATTTGTACTGCCAAAGACTCTAAGCGTCCTAAAGACCCAGGTGGCTTGGTTTTATCATCTAACAAATACTGCAGTTTAGCGGCAAGTTCTGGGTTATCAATATTAGGGACTGTGGGTAGAGTTAGGCGGTCCAAAGTGGCATCCTTATTATGGGTTTAGTGGCTTATTTATTTTTTATTTATGATTAAATATGATAAATCATAACGGCTCTATAGGTCTATTTACTGAGCCAATAGTTTTTCAAGCAAGGCATCGATTTCTTGTTTGAATTCTTTATCTTCGATTTTATTGGCAGCGACTTTGGCATTTTTTAGGCTCTCAATGGCTGCCTCCTTCTCGCCCATCTCAAGCTGCAGCTCGGCCATTGAAAAGGCGATAGAGGATAGGTGGTCTTTTGAATTAATTTCAGTAGCCTTAGCCAAAGCTTTGTCGTAGATTACTAAGGCTTGATCCAAATCCGCAGTAAAATCTGCCAAAGTCTCCCACTGCTCGGGATGATCTTTGTCTGTGCCTTCATTGTCTTCACAAATGGCTTTTAACTCAGCATACAGCTGATCAAAGCGAGCTTGATCCTCTTTACTATCGGCTTCTAACAACTCTTCAGCTAAATTATAAATCGCTCGGTATATTTTTGTATTAATCATCAGTAGACCTTAAAAAGTGAAGAAAGAAAAGCTTAGTGACTGTCTTTGCCTTTGGTAACTATTAGCAAAAAAAGACTCAAAACTTATTCAGTTATTTTCGATTATACCTTATATATAGGCGGACCATTGCGGGCATACTAACTGAACATTGCTGATGTCAATATTTTGTGGCATCAAGACTAAGGTAAAGTATCAATCATTTCATAGCCTGGGCCACCTGCTCCAGTGGTGACTACATAGAAGGTAAAGAAGATGAACGGCAAAGCCAGCAGCGACTTTAGAAAAGGGGATTTGCATTTCTGCCAGCGCGTTACCACGTAATAAAGACTACCAAAAGGCACAAATAAATATATCAATCCCCAAGCTGTCGACTCTCTAAACGCAATAATGATAAGCTGAATGCCATAAAAGACTAGAATAATAAAGCCTATGACAAAACAGACCAAAGCTATAGTTCCCACTTATTTCTCCAAATAAATTCCAAATGAGTTATTTTTCTTTCTTATTTTCGATTCAACAAAAAGAAGTTTAAAAGCCACCTTAAGCTTTGTCTATCACATTACATGAAACACAATAAGTCGATTGGCATTATTACACAGGTTTTATGTTATCCGTGGCTATAAAGCTACTATTGTTGCTATGCAAAATAACTGTGTCTATACTTAGAAGTAACGGCTACGAGAAGCGACTGACTTAATTAACAAGTTTATTAAGATTTATCCGGCTCAAACGGCAAGCAACGGAATGTATTTATAATAATTTTAAGGTAATTCAATGTCACTTTGTTTAAATATGATTGTGAAAGACGAAAGCCACATCATAGAAACCACTTTACAAAATATCTGCCAACACTTTCCCATTACTTATTGGGCCATCTGTGATACTGGCTCAAGTGACAATACTATTGAATTAATTGAGCAGTTTTTTGAGAAACAAGGCATCGATGGACATATTTATCAAGAACCTTGGCAGAACTTTAGTCACAATAGAAATGTGACTTTAAAGCAATGCTTAGGTAAAAGTGACTATGTATTGATATTTGATGCTGATGATCAGGTAACTGGTGAGATAACCTTACCAAATCTTGATCCAAAAAGTGGGCCCGATAGCTATATGCTACAGTTCACCAGTGAATCTGGTGCCATAAAATACTTGCGTAAACTCATTATAAAAAATGACGGCAGCTATAGCTGGCGAGGGGTATTACACGAGTTTCTTCAATGCAATCGCTCTGAAACCGTAGCGGAACTTCAAGGCGACTATGCCATTATCTCTGGTAGAAAGGGCAACCGTAGCCTAGATGAAAACAAGTATCAAAAAGATGCTCAGTTATTAAAAGACGCTTTTATAGCCGCTGAAGACGCTGACCTACTGCCCCGTTATGCTTTCTATTGTACACAGTCCTATAGGGATGCCGCCATGATAGATGAAGCAATTGACTGGTATAAAAAGCGAGTAGCAATTGAAGCGGGCTGGGCCGATGAAAGATATTGCAGCTATGTCGAATTGGGCTTGCTGTATGAAAAGAAGCAGGACTTCGATCAAGCCCTCTATTGTTGGCAGCAAGGCATCATTCATGACCCCAAGCGTGCCGAGTGTTGGTATCACATAGCGCGAAGACACAGCTGGAATAGGCATAGCGATTTGGCGTATGTTTTTGGCCGCCAAGCGGCACAGCTGCCTATGCCCACAGGTAATCGCTTATTTTTAGCCAAAAATATTTATCAATATTGGTCCGCTTATGAGTGGTGTATTAACGCTTATAAACTTGGTTATTATGAAGAGTCTTATCAAGCCTTCAAGCAGCTAATCACTCATTGCCCGCAAGATTTATTGAACAGAGTGGCACACCAGATGCCCAGCTACAAATCCCTGTTATTACAAGACAGCTTCGCTGAGGTAAGCACGCTTTCATTAAACTTGAATCGACTCAACCAAATTGATTTATTACACCAACTACTATCTGATGATTCAGTAGCCTAGCTAATACCGCCTATTACTCTAAGCTTTTAGATAAACTTTTGTACACTTTCAATAGGATAACCATGACTCAGACTTTGGCAACTGCCGTAAATCTCTCTCCGGTTCCATTTACTCCAAAAATTATCTTCTTTGATATTGATGACACTTTAAGCCGTGGCGGAGTCATTGCACCGCATAATAAAACCACCTTAGAGCGGTTATCAAATACTGATATCAAACTGGTGATTGCCACTGGTCGTTCGAAAGCAATCATACCTGAAGATATTTTAGGGTTATTTGAGGCCGGTGTTTTTGATGCGATTGTCTGTACCAATGGTCAGTACAGCTTTGATAAAGAAGGCATCATCAGTCATTACCCGTTAACACTGCAGCAGGCCGCTAAAATCGATGAGCTGTGTCGCCAAGATCACCTGATTCATAAGTTTGACTCAGACACTCATTTGGCCTGGGCCAATGACAATGAGCAAATACGAGCGTTCATTGCCAGCAACCCCAGCTCAATCATCGATCCCAATTACTACAAGAGCAATCCGGTATATCAATGCTCAGTATTCTTTAAAGACGATGAAAGAAGAATGCAGGAAGTTGATTTTGCAAAGTTTGGATTAAAGCTGGTTCATTGGCATCAAATTGGCGGCGATATCTTACCCATCGATGCCTCCAAAGAGCGAGGGGTACGTGATGTCTGCCAACACTTTGATATAGATATTAGTGAGGCCATGGCCATTGGCGATGGATTTAATGATTTAGAGATGTTTGATGCGGTAGGCTATGCCATTGCTATGGGAGATGGCCAGCCAGCCTTACAACAGCGTGCTGACTTTATTACCGGTAGCATTGAAGAATATGGGCTGCAGCAAGTGTTACATCCTTTGCTTGAGATTGAAAACAGCTAAATTTGCATTAAAATAGAAAATAACTGAACTTACGCATAGAAAATTTTTGATACGACGGGTAATTATTGTTGAATGGGCTTCGATCCACCTTCAGACCATTTAACAATAATTACCCGTCGATTGAATAGGTATATCACCTTAATTTTGCTTAATTATACTTAATAGTTAATGAATAAAAAATTAATATATTAAGCAAACTACTACAGCCCTGCCTTCAAACTAGCCTCAATAAATTGATCCAAATCGCCATCAAGTACAGCACCGGTATTAAAGGTTTCAACGCCAGTACGCAAGTCCTTAATGCGCGAGTCATCCAACACATAAGAGCGAATTTGACTGCCCCAGCCCACATCAGACTTATTGTCTTCAACGGCTTGCTGTTTCTCCATCCGTTTTTGCATTTCAAGCTCATACAGCTTAGCGCGTAGCATTTTCATAGCAGTCGCTTTGTTGCCGTGTTGACTGCGCTCATTTTGACACTGTACCACGGTACCCGTTGGCTCGTGGGTAATACGTACCGCTGAGTCGGTGGTGTTTACGTGCTGACCACCCGCCCCACTTGAGCGATAAGTATCGATACGTAAGTCCGCAGGATTAATGTCGATTTCAAAATCATCGTCAATCTCAGGCGACACGAATACCGCAGCAAATGAGGTATGACGCCCATTATTACTATCAAACGGAGACTTACGCACCAGACGGTGCACCCCGGTTTCGGTACGTAGCCAGCCAAAGGCATAGTCACCACTCACCTTGAACGAAGCAGACTTAATCCCAGCCACACTACCTGCTGATACCTCAATAATCTCAACTTTGAACCCGTGCGATTCACACCAACGCGTGTACATGCGCAGTAGCATCTCTGCCCAGTCCTGAGCTTCAGTACCGCCACTTCCAGATTGAATATCTACGAAACAGTTATTGGCATCCATTTCACCGTCGAACATACGCTTAAATTCTAAATCTTCGACTTTGGCTTGTGCCGTATTGAGCTCAGTTTGTACATCAACCAGTAGGCTTTCGTCATCGGCTTCTACTGCCAACTCAAGCATAGCCGCTGCGTCCTCAAGGGTAGTCTCAAGACCAGTGATGGTGTTGATAATGCCATCAAGTTGGCTTTTTTCTTTACTAATTCGAGTCGCACGCTCTGGGTCGTTCCAAAGCTCTGGACTCTCCATCTCAAGATTGACTTCTTCTAGGCGCTCTGACTTACCATCAAAGTCAAAGATACCTCCGTAAGTCCTTTGAACGCTCGCTTAAATCTTTAATTTGCTCTTGGTACTGGTTAATTTCCATAAATATTCCAAAAATTTAAAACTATAGTGTCTGATTAAGGCCAAAGTAGCTTAAATAGACCAATCCTCAACCGCCCAGTTGTGGGCTAAAGCATGGGCATACAATACTTCATCTGGGGTCACTGCCACCGGCATGTCGGCCCACTCTAGTAAGGGAAGATCGTTTTTTGAATCAGAGTAACCATAGGTTTTACTATAAGTTACGCCCTGCTCTTTTTTGGCCTCTAACCATTTATTAAGGTGGTATATTTTACCTTCTTTGAAGTTGGGTTTGTCGGTTAATTTCCCAGTATAGCGATCGTCTTTGACTTCAAGCGGGGTGGCCAACACATTCGCCGCTTCAATACCAAAACGCTCAGCAATAGCTGATACCACAAAATCATTGGTAGCCGAGATAATGACCACATCATGCCCCGCTTCAATATGATGCTGAATGGCGCTGATGGCTTTGGGGCGAATGTGAGGCTCAATTTCAGTCTTGATGTAATCCTCACGAATCTCAAACAGTCGTGATAACGTCAATGTGGTTAAGAAGTCTGCTACAAACTCATTGTACTCAGTGGCATCTAAAGTACCCGCTATATACTCTTCGTAAAATCTTTGATTGGCAGTTCTATATTGCGCCTCATCAACCAGGCCGTTTTTGACAATGTACTCACCCCATAGGTAATCACTGTCCACATCTAGCAAGGTATGATCTAAGTCGAATAAAGCCAATTCTTTACTGTTATTTACCGCCTCTGTTTGATTATTTAGCGAACTGTTCGCTGCTTGATTCTGCATCTAGCCCCTCACCCTCTTTACCCAAAATATTAATATGAACTTGTTAACTAAAACCTATTGTCTAAAAGTCTGTCTTCTTTGAAAGTCTATTTTTAAAGGCTATTCCGGTGCCTCAATCTGTTGTAAGCCCGTCTTAAACTGTTCAGCCTTTTGAGTATAATGTAATGCTGACATCTTCAGCATAGCTACCTGCTGATCGTTCAAAGTTTTCACTACTTTAGCTGGCGAACCCATCACCAATGAGTTATCTGGAATCTCTTTGCCTTCAGTGACCAGGGCTTTGGCACCAATAATACAGTTTTTGCCAATCTTAGCGTTATTTAAAACCACTGCACCAATGCCAATTAAGCTATTTTCACCCACGCTACAACCATGTAGCATCGCCAAATGGCCAATGGTCACATAATCACCAATATTGACCTCAATCCCTGCATCAGTATGGATGACCGCGTTTTCTTGCACATTGGTATAGTTACCAATATTAATACGCTCATTGTCTCCGCGAATGACAGCACCAAACCAAACATTGGCCTGATGACCTAAATAAACATCACCAATAACCTGAGCACTGTCTGCCACCCACCCTTGAAAAGGAGTGGCAAATTGTGGGGTTTTCTCTAAGTATTTAAAAATCATGGGAACATCCTTTTATAAAATAATTGGCTCTTATATGATCACTGAATCACAGCTTAAGTCATAACTAAGTAATACTATCTTTATATTATTATTAATAACTTTTGATGACAGTCATGAGCATTAAAAATTAATAGTATTAGAAATTAATAATATTAGAAGTCATTAGGTTAGCATTAATTTACTTAAAATTTAATAAAATGACTGTATCCTACGCTGTTGGCTAGTTTTTGTTCTCACAAAGAGCCATTATCTAAGCATTTATGCATAAGTCAATTTATTGTATTTTTTTACCATGTTATTATCACATCTTAATATTGTATTTATCTATTACTAGTTTAGTAATAACTCACTTATTTGTTGTTTTATTAGCATCTGACCTATTAACGAGCCAAATGATTAATAGGTCACTATCAACCTCAACGAATAACCCTTTTACTGGATGATCTATGCGTCACTTCTTATTCGATTTTATATTTACCATTGTCTGTTTAGTCGTCGCTGCTTGGTGGGGATTCTCACACGGGGGTGTCAGTGGTTTAATGACCGCCCTTGCGATTACCGCTATCTTAGCCATCATGGAAATTTCCTTGTCCTTCGATAACGCGGTGGTTAACGCCTCTATCCTTAAAGGATGGAATGACTTCTGGAAAAAAATATTCTTAACTGTGGGTATCCTAGTCGCAGTATTTGGTATGCGCTTAGTATTCCCAATTGTTATTGTGGCAGTCACAGCCAAGTTAGGCTTTATGGAAGTCATTCAATTAGCGATCAATGAGCCTGCACAATATGCGGCCCATCTAAATGCTCACCATGCTGAAATCTCAGCTTTTGGGGGCATGTTCTTATTATTGGTATTCCTAACCTTTATCTTTGGTGATAAAGAGGTGCATTGGTTTGATTGGTTTGAGCGCAAGCTAACCCGCTTTAGTAAAGTTGATGCCATGAGCACTTTTGTGGCCATAGTGGTACTGATGATTTCATTAAGCTGGGTAGAAGAAGCAAAAGAGCCTGCCATCTTAATTGCAGGTATTTGGGGTATCTTAGTTTACCTTGGGGTCAACGTACTATCTAGCCTACTTGAAGGTGGCACCGATTCTGATGAAGATGAGGTGATTACCGATGCAAAGGGCAATGTCATTACCAATACCGCTGGTGTTTCTTCTACTATCTTAAAAGGGGGTATCGCCGGCTTTATCTATCTAGAAGTTTTAGATGCCTCATTCAGCTTTGACGGCGTAATCGGTGCTTTTGCCATTACTAACGATGTGATTATCATCATGTTAGGTCTGGCCATCGGTGCTATGTTTGTGCGTTCAATGACCATTTACCTAGTGGACAAAGGCACTTTAAGTGAGTTTGTTTATCTTGAGCATGGCGCGCACTATGCCATTGGCGCGTTGGCAATTATTATGCTGTTGTCTATGAAATTCCATGTGCCTGAATTAGTCACTGGTCTCATAGGTGTGGCCTTTATTGGATTGTCTTTATATAACTCTATCCAATATAGAAAACGTCAAGAAAGCACCCAATAAAAAACTTTTATTTAGACTTAAAACCCCACAACTTAGCCCTCATTAGGAAGCTGATAGATGCTAAATAAGCAAAACTCTGTTATCACTGCTTTATTATTATCCGGTTCGGCATTGGCAGTTACCCCCGCTTATGCCAAATCAGATATAGAAACTGCAGGCGATATTATTGCGGTAACCATTCCTGCGATTGCCTATGGTTCCACCTTTTATATGGATGACCCTGAAGGTCGTCAGCAGTTTTATACTTCTTTTGCAACCAATGCGGTGGCAACCTATGGTTTGAAAAAAGCGATTGATAAAGAGCGCCCTGATCACAGTGATAATGACTCTTTTCCCTCAGGACACACTTCAGTTGCTTTTCAGGGGGCCAGCTTTATCCATAAACGCTACGGCTTAGAATATAGTATCCCTGCCTATGTCGGGGCAACGTTCGTGGGCTATAGTCGTATTGATGCTGATAAACATGACACCACAGATGTTTTGGCAGGGGCTGCACTAGGCGTGGCGAGCAGTATGTTTTTAACGAAGAGTTATCATAACGATGATCTGATCATCAGTGCCAACTTAGCCCCTGAATCCTATCAAGTGGCAATGCACTATAGATTTTAGGGCAGACAGTATCAGGTTTTAGGATAGAAAATATCAGCTTTAGCTTAGGCAATATTAATTTTAGAGAAGTCAAACGAGATATTTATTTATTATTTTTAGTATTGCCTAGCCATTTAGAGTAAGGTTTTGTATAATACGCGAAATCTGTGCCTAAGCGAGTAGACATGACCCAGTTAGCAACAATCACTAATGACCATTACTTTAGTGATATTGTTGTTTTCTGTTATTGTCTTACTCGCTTTTTTGTGGCTAAAATTTGACAACACTCATTTTTTATAGCACTCAATCGGTCGCAACTTTAACCAATGTCAGGTCATGATAAACACGAATTTAAAGGGTAGGAATATGGGTATACACCAAGACACAATAGATAATAGCGTAAATGAAGTCGAGGCTATCTTAGCTTTAGCTGATGGCAGCATCTTCCGTGGCATCTCAATAGGTGCAGCAGGGAGTCGCGTCGGTGAAGTGGTGTTTAATACATCAATGACAGGATATCAAGAAGTCCTAACTGATCCCAGCTATGCCAAACAGATCGTTACCCTAACCTACCCTCATATTGGTAATACAGGAACCAACACTGAGGATGGCGAGTCTGGTGATATCAATCGCAAACATCAAGTTTGGGCTGAAGGCTTAATTATCCGTGACATCACTATGACCACTTCAAACTTCCGCAGTTCTGAAAGCTTAGTAGATTATCTTAAGCGTCATGAGACAGTTGCCATTGCTGAGATTGATACTCGTAAATTAACCCGTATTCTTCGTGAAAAAGGGTCACAAAATGGCTGTATCTTCACTGCCTCAAATGGTGAAACCATTACCGATGCTGACATTGAACAAGCCATTAAGCTTGCTAATGAATTCTCCGGCCTTGAAGGCTTAGATTTGGCCAAAGAATGCTCAAGCAAAGAAGGCTTTGTCTGGACTGAAGGGACTTGGGAGCTTGCAGACCGCGGCGTACATGGCGTCACTGAAAGTGAAACCGGTGGCTATTTCAAAAAGCTAGGTGAGCATATCGAGCCTAAGTTTGACGTGGTGGCTTATGACTTTGGGGCAAAAACCAACATCTTGCGCATGCTAGTAGATAGAGGCTGTAAAGTGACTGTGGTTCCCGCCCAGACTCCTATTGCTGACGTGCTGGCTATGAATCCAGATGGTATTTTCTTATCCAATGGTCCTGGCGATCCTGCAGCCTGTGACTACGCCATCGAAAACGTGCGTCATCTTGTTGAAGAAACGGATATCCCAACTTTCGGTATCTGCCTAGGTCACCAAATCATTGGCTTAGCCAGCGGTGCTAAAACCATGAAAATGAAAACAGGTCATCATGGTGCCAACCACCCGGTGCAAGACTTAAAGACAAAAGTGGTGATGATTACCAGTCAAAACCACGGTTTTGCTTTAGATGAAGACAGCTTGCCTGCCCACATCAAATCAACGCACCGCTCTTTATTTGACGGTACCAACCAAGGTATTGAGCTAACCAATAAGCCAGTATTTAGCTTCCAAGGCCATCCAGAAGCCAGCCCTGGTCCTAATGAATCATCGGCCTTATTTGATAAATTTGCAGAGATGATGCAACAAGCCAAACAAGCTTAAACCGCCGTCTTAATCGGATTGCTAAAGAACTTACGCAGAACTAATTATATAAAAGAGAGACTTATGCCAAAACGTACCGACATCAAAAGCATTCTAATCATTGGCGCAGGCCCAATCGTCATTGGCCAGGCTTGTGAGTTTGATTACTCTGGCGCTCAAGCATGTAAAGCTCTTCGCGAAGAGGGCTATCGAGTTATCCTAGTTAACTCAAACCCAGCCACCATCATGACTGACCCCGTTATGGCGGATGCCACGTACATCGAGCCGATCACTTGGCAAACGGTTGAGCAAATCATCGATAAAGAGCGTCCTGATGCTATCTTACCTACCATGGGTGGGCAGACCGCTCTAAACTGTGCACTAGATTTAGATAAGCACGGGGTGCTAAAAAAATACAATGTTGAGCTAATTGGCGCCACCAAAGAAGCCATCGAAATGGCTGAGGACCGCGACCTGTTTGACCAAGCTATGAAGCGTATTGGTCTTGAGTGTCCTCGTGCTGAAATTGCTGAAACCATGGAACAAGCATTTGAAATTCAAGCCAAGCTTGGGTTCCCTTGTATCATTCGTCCTTCATTTACCATGGGCGGCTCAGGCGGTGGTATTGCTTACAACCGTGATGAATTTATCGAAATCTGTGAACGCGGCTTTGACTTATCCCCTACTCATCAGTTATTGATTGACGAGTCGTTAATCGGCTGGAAAGAGTATGAGATGGAAGTAGTACGTGACAAAAACGACAACTGTATCATCATCTGCTCGATTGAAAACTTTGACCCTATGGGCGTGCATACCGGTGACTCAATCACAGTCGCACCAGCACAAACCCTCACTGACAAAGAATATCAAATCATGCGTAATGCCTCATTGGCTGTGTTACGTGAGATTGGGGTGGAAACTGGGGGCTCAAACGTACAATTTGGCGTGAACCCAAAAACAGGCCGTATGGTCGTGATTGAGATGAACCCTCGTGTGTCTCGTTCATCAGCTTTAGCGTCTAAAGCGACTGGCTTCCCTATTGCCAAAATCGCCGCTAAGTTAGCCGTAGGTTACACCTTAGATGAGCTTCAAAACGACATCACTGGCGGTCAAACTCCAGCCAGCTTTGAGCCTTCAATCGACTATGTTGTGACTAAGATTCCTCGCTTCAACTTCGAGAAATTCCCACAAGCAGACAACATTCTTTCAACTCAGATGAAATCTGTGGGTGAAGTGATGGCTATTGGCCGTAACTTCCAAGAATCTATGCACAAAGCACTACGTGGCTTAGAGACAGGCGCTGACGGTTTTGATGAGCAAATCGATTTTGCTGCCTTAAAAGCAGGAAAAATCAGCGAAGATAAAGTTAAATATGAAATTAAACAACGCTTAACCGTACCCACTCCTGAGCGCATCTTCTATATTGCAGACGCTTTCCGTCTAGGCTTTAGTGTAGAGGAAGTGTTTGGCTATACCAATATTGATCCCTGGTTCTTAGTTCAGATTGAAGACATGGTTAAAACTGAAGCACAAGTTAAACAGCTAGGCTTTGGTGGCCTAACCGCTAAGAACTTACGCAAGCTTAAACGTAAAGGCTTATCAGATTTACGTTTGGCCACCCTGCTAGGCGTATCACAAAAGCAGCTGCGTAAAAAGCGTTGGGATTTAGAAGTCTTCCCGGTTTATAAGCGTGTGGATACTTGCGCCGCTGAGTTTGCTACCTCAACAGCTTACATGTACTCAACTTACGATGAAGAGTGTGAAGCCAACCCAACCAATAACAAGAAAATTATGGTCATCGGCGGTGGTCCAAACCGTATTGGTCAGGGTATTGAGTTTGATTACTGCTGTGTGCACGCTGCATTAGCGATGCGTGAAGATGGTTATGAGACCATTATGGTCAACTGTAACCCAGAGACGGTATCAACCGACTATGACACCTCTGACCGTTTATACTTCGAATCTATCACGCTAGAAGACGTGTTAGAAATCGTACGTATTGAGAAGCCAGAAGGCGTTATCGTTCAATTCGGTGGTCAGACGCCTCTGAAGCTTGCCCGTGCTCTAGAAGCAGCTGGGGTTAACATCATTGGTACCTCACCTGACGCTATTGACCGCGCTGAAGACCGTGAGCGTTTCCAGCACATGATCCATCAGCTAAACCTAATCCAGCCGCCTAACGCCTTAGCGACTAGCATGGAAGACGGCTTAGTGAAAGCCAAAGATGTGGGCTATCCTTTAGTTGTCCGTCCATCCTATGTTTTAGGTGGCCGCGCAATGGAAATCGTCTATAACGAAGAAGAGCTAAAGCACTATCTACGTACTGCAGTACAAGCTTCGAATGAGGCGCCTGTACTACTAGACCGTTTCTTAGATGATGCCATTGAAGTTGACGTGGACTGTGTCAGTGATGGCAATGAAGTGGTTATTGGCGGTATCATGCAGCACATCGAACAAGCGGGTGTTCACTCAGGTGACTCAGCCTGTTCACTACCGCCTTACTCATTATCAGATGAGATCTGTGATGAGATGCGTACACAAACCATCGCTATGGCCAAAGAGCTTGGCGTGGTGGGCTTAATGAACGTTCAGTTTGCTGTGAAAGACGGTACGGTTTATATTTTGGAAGTTAACCCACGTGCTGCGCGTACTGTTCCTTTTGTGTCTAAGTGTATTGGCACCTCATTGGCACAAATAGCGGCTCGTTGTATGGCAGGTCAGTCGCTACAAGAGCAAAACTTCACTAAAGAAATCAAACCTTCGTTCTTCGCAGTGAAAGAATCGGTCTTCCCGTTTGCTAAGTTCCCAGGCGTTGACCCTATTTTAAGCCCAGAAATGAAATCTACTGGTGAAGTTATGGGTGTCGGCAAGACTTTTGGTGAAGCTTTCTATAAGAGTATTATCGGTACTAACGAGCATCTACCAGGTCTGCCAGAAGAAGGTGAGCATAAGACGGTCTTTATTTCAGTACGCGATAGCGATAAACCAGGCATTGCTGCCGTTGCTAAGCAGTTAGTCGACTATGGCTTTAATCTTGTGGCTACTGCGGGCACCGAGCAATATCTGACTGAACAAGGTATTGAATGTAAGCGTATCAATAAAGTCACTGAAGGCCGTCCTCATGTGGTCGATGCCTTGAAAAATGGCGAAATTGACCTTATTATCAATACAACAGAGGGCAAGCAAGCGCAGGAAGACTCTTTCTCAATCCGTCGTAACGCCTTACAAAGCAAGGTGTTCTATGTCACCACTTTAGGGGCAGCAGAAGCGGTTTGTAAGTCTTACGCTATTAAGCTTCCTTTTGAGGTTTATAAACTTCAAACCTTACATGAGCAAGCCCAGCTGGCTGCTAATAACGGCTAGTTAAAAGCTAAGTAACAAAAATTAGCGGTACAATCTTAATTAAATGCTTATAATAGGCTATTATTTAAAGTAAGTTCAGGTTGTACTCGCTAATTTATACCCCTTATTTTTATCAATTGCTAATCGAAGGCTTCGGTTAGCAATTTTTGTTATAAGCCATTGGCTTTTTCAAGCCAGTTTTTTAAGTCAGTAGAAATAAAGCTTTGTAGCGAGGCCTAACTCCCTACAGAACAAAACTTATCCTAAATTATGCACTTACAGCACCTTTAATTAAGGGTGTTGGGGTGTTTTTTTATTTAATCGTTCATCTATATATGTATATGAGGAAGATGATATGCAACGTTACCCTATGACTCCGCAAGGACATGCTACGTTAGAGGCAGAGCTTAAACAACTCAAGACTGTAGATCGTCCCCGTATTACTGCAGCCATTGCTGAAGCTCGTGAACATGGCGACCTAAAAGAAAATGCTGAGTATCATGCAGCTCGTGAGCAGCAAGGCTTTTGTGAAGCTCGTATCCGGGATATCGAAGCCAAATTATCAGGCGCCCAAGTTATTGATCCAGCAACCTTACCTCGTGAAGGCCGTGTGGTTTTCGGAGTAACTGTTGTGATTGAAAACTTAGATACTGAAGAAGAAAAGCGCTATCAAATTGTTGGTGATGATGAAGCCGACTTTAAAAACAATAAAATTTCGGTTAACTCTCCCATTGCTCGTGGGCTAATTGGTAAGTCAGAAGGGGATGAAGCCCGTATCGAAACCCCAAGTGGCTTGGT
Source organism: Psychrobacter piechaudii (assembly GCF_900162825.1). Classification (GTDB taxonomy): domain Bacteria; phylum Pseudomonadota; class Gammaproteobacteria; order Pseudomonadales; family Moraxellaceae; genus Psychrobacter; species Psychrobacter piechaudii. The sequence continues at coordinate 9,414 of NZ_FUGE01000114.1, read as the reverse complement.
TGAATTCGAAATCATCGAAGTAATTTATGAATAATTATTAGAACTTAACAATTATTTATACTGCCCGCCCTATCCGCTAGAGTTCACTGTTTACAAGCGCTTCAAGAAAATATTGATAAATATTCTCCGATAATTGAACTCTAGCGTCACTTGCATATTCACATTGGTTAATGTTAAGTTACAAACGAACTACATTTACAAATCAAATTGTGACACTTTGTGTGTATCTTTAGTCACTACTGTTTTACAGTCTCTGTTAATAATTTACACAGAGATTTATCACTCTCATTACTTTGTTAATTAAGTTTTTAATTACGTATTATTTAAATAGTAAATGCATGATCTTTTGTGGCATTATTACAATAGATAAATGCTTACGAGGCAATTATGAAGAAATTCTCATCAGCTTTATGTGCATTAGCCTGCATGGTAGGAGCTAGTAACTTAGCTCAAGCTACTGAATCAAAGCAAGCTCTTAGCGTCAAAAGCCCAAGCGATATCGACAGTGTCCTCAACGAGTTAGCACGTAAACAAAATCAACCCACCTCGTTACTCCAAACTTCTTTTGAGCCATCAACGCTTTCTACAAACAGCTCATTGATTAGTAATCGAGGCTCTAGCAAAGCCAATCAAGATGATGAGGATGTTTTATCTCATTTAACTTTAGTGGCTTCAAATGCCGTAAACAAATTCAAACAAAGTGGTCGTGCCTCTTGGTACGGTGGTAAATTCCACGGCAGAAAGACTGCCAGTGGTGAACGCTTTGATATGAACTCATTAACCGCAGCTCACCCTTCTCTTCCTTTTAACACTTACCTAAAAGTGACCAACAAAGGTAATGGTAAGAGCGTAGTAGTAAAAGTAAATGACCGCGGTCCTTTCCATGGCAACCGTGTGTTAGATTTATCTTATGCTGCTGCCAAGCAAATTGGTTTGGTTAGCCGTGGTATTGCTAACGTAACCATTGAAAGAGTAGGTTCTCCTTAATTAGTGGCCAAGCAACATCCGTTACCCCTACTCCTTTGAACTTATAAACTCTGCCTACTCTTAATTGAGTATGGAGTAAGAAAGATCTGCACTGCAGGTCTTTTTTTTTGTTTTTATTATCTTAACTTGTGATTGGGCTGTAAGTTGGTTATGATGTTTTACCAAAGATAATTAATGTTATTCACAGGGGCGCCCTATGGCTGAGATGCACCCTTTGAACCTGATCCAGATTATACTGGCGTAGGGAGTGTATAGCAGTTGCAGTAGTCTGAGCCAATTCTTTTAAGGCCTCTACTGTTTTGCTGTGTGTTTCTCACGCCCTCTTTATCCATATGGAGGGAATATGCGATCCGACCTTATTCACCACTGTTTCACCACCTTCAAAGACACCTCCCCTTTAGTACATAACATCACCAATGATGTGGCCAATAATACCGTTGCCAATGTATTACTGGCTGCCGGTGCCTCTCCTGCAATGGTGCATGATATTAATGAAGCCCCCGAGTTTGTTCAATTAGCCCAAGCTCTTGCTATAAATATTGGCACTCTGACCCACACCACTTTACAAAGCATGTTGGCCACAGTAGAGGTCGCTCATACTCAAAGTATTCCCTGGATACTTGATCCTGTAGCCGTGGGCGCAAGCTCCTTTCGGCAGCAAGCCTGTACTGAACTCTTAAAATTTAAGCCAGATGTTATTCGAGGTAATGCGTCTGAAATATTAGCATTGGCAGGAATGAGCAGTCGTACCAAAGGAACAGACAGTGGCGACAGCGTGGATCGAGCCAAGGAAGCCGCTCAGCAGCTCACCCAATATGCAAAAGTAGTAGTCATTACTGGGGCGATAGATTGGGCCACTGATGGTACTCACAGCTACTCAGTTAATCATGGTCATCCAATGATGACCCAAGTGACTGCCTTAGGTTGCGCTTTAACAGCGTTAATAGCCGGCTTTATCGGCGCAAATACCTTAAAAACAGAAGATTCTAACTCTAATAGTAGCTCATTATTAAACGCTGCTACCACCGCCTTATGCTACTACGGTCAAGCTGGAGAGTTGGCTGCACAGGAGGCCCAAGGCCCTGGCAGCTTTTATCTCCATTTTTTAGATGCTTTATATAACCTTGAAGCTCAAACCCTAATCGATCATTTACGAGTAACCTCATCATGACTAGCGCAGCTAATGCTTCCAATACTATTGATACTCAACACCAAACTTCCTCAGCTCACTCAAATGCTGTGATAGATAAAAGTGGCTCAGCTCTAAAGTTATACTTGGTGACAGATAGGGTGATGTGCCAAAAACTGGGGTTAATTGAAACAGTCTGTGAGGCCATCGATGGCGGCGTCACCTTTGTCCAGCTTCGAGACAAACAGGCGGATGATGAGCAACTTTATCAGATGGCGTGTGAACTAAAAGAAGCCATCGCAGGTAGAGTGCCTTTAGTCATCAACGATAAGGTACATATTGCCAAAAAAGCAAATCTTGACGGCGCTCACATAGGCCAAGGCGATCTTAGTGTCACTGAAGCCCGACAAATATTGGGCCCTGACGCTTGGTTAGGCTTATCCATAAACACCTTATCTCAATTGCAACATGCTCATGACCATCACCTAAATCAGCTTGATTACTTTGGTCTAGGTCCAGTATTTGCAACTGACACCAAACCCAATCACGCCCGCCCCCTAAGTATTTCAGGGCTTGATAATTTGGCACAAGCCAGCTTATTACCTACTGTTGCTATTGGGGGTATCCACTTAAACAATGCCCGCAAAGTATATCAAACTCACTGTGATGGTATCGCAGTGGTATCAGCTATTTGCGCCTCTGATCAGCCTAAACTTGCCGCGCAAAACTTATTACAACAACACTTTTTAGCACAATAACTTGTAGAACTATAATTAGAACCATAATGAAGGAGAGTAAGCATGATTACCAATATACTGACAATCGCTGGCACAGACTGTACGGGTGGGGCTGGGATTCAGGCAGATATTAAAGCCATTAGTGCTAATGGTAGCTATGCGATGAGTGTTATTACCGCCGTTGTGGCCCAAAACACGCAAGGGGTACAAAAAATCCAAATGATGCCGCTTGAGATGATTCGAGCCCAGATTGACTCAGTGTTTTCAGACGTCCAAGTAGATGCTGTCAAAATTGGCATGCTAGGTAATGCGCAGGTAACTGAGTGCGTCGCCCAAGCTTTAGCCAAATACCAGCCTAGCAAAGTTGTATTAGATCCCGTTATGGTAGCCAAGAGTGGCGATCGGTTATTAGATGCTGACTCTGTAGCAGCTTTAAGAGATGTTTTACTCCCTCAGGTAGGGCTTATTACCCCAAACCTTCCAGAAGCGGCTGACTTATTGGGAACTGCTGAAGCCACCAGTCGGGAACAAATGATTGAACAAGCTCAGCGCCTGCAAGTACCTACATTTTTAAAAGGAGGCCATCTAGCGGGCAGTGAACAATCTCCAGATTTATTGTGTGCTGAAGGTGAGTTGAGCTGGTTTGAAGGAGAGCGCATCAATACTAAGAATAGCCACGGCACCGGCTGTACCTTATCAGCAGCGATTGCAACTTTTTGGGGCCAAGGCGATAGCTTATATACTGCTTGTGATAAAGCCAAACAGTACCTGACGGGTGCATTAAGTAAAGCCGATACTTTAAACGTGGGTCAAGGTCATGGCCCAGTACATCACTTTTATAAATACTACTAAGACAAATGCCATTAAAGTTCGAACGCCCGATCGATGGCATCGTCTAGACGGTCGGCCGTGATGACATTGATTCCTTTAAACTGCCCCATCAGATTTTTTGGGGCATTGGCCTTGGGCACGATAGCATGGGTAAAGCCATGCTTCATGGCCTCCTTAAGACGCTCTTGCCCATTAGGTACCGGACGAATCTCCCCTGACAGTCCTACCTCACCAAATACGGCCAAAGAGGATGGCAAAGGTTTTTCTTTAATACTCGAAGCACAGGCTAATAGCACTGCTAAGTCTGAGCCGGTCTCCATCACTTTAACCCCGCCCACCACGTTCACATAAACGTCCTGACCACTGGTATGAATTCCCCCATGTCGATGCATAACGGCAAGAAGCATGGCCAAGCGCTGTGGATCTAGACCCAATGCCATACGTCTTGGTTGACCGGCTGAATCATCCACCAATGCCTGTACCTCTACCAATAATGGCCTAGTCCCTTCACGACTGACCATTACCACGGAGCCTGAGATAGGTTTATCGTAGCGACTTAAGAAAATAGCCGAAGGATTAGCCACCTCTTTTAGCCCGGTATCCGTCATACCAAAAATGCCCAGCTCATTGACCGCCCCAAAACGGTTTTTAACGGCGCGGATCATACGAAATCGGGAGTCTGACTGTCCCTCAAAATACAATACGGTATCTACCATGTGCTCTAATACTCTGGGACCAGCCAGCGTTCCTTCCTTAGTCACATGACCCACCAAAAATAAGGCCGTACCTGTCTGCTTGGCATAGCGGGTTAACATGGCCGCAGACTCCCGTATTTGACTTACCCCACCAGGCGCTGAATTAATGGCATCGGTATAGATGGTTTGAATAGAGTCAATGATCGCCACAGCAGGCTGCTCTTGAGTCAGTGCCGCACAGATGGTTTCAACATTGGTCTCGGTCATCACTTTTAAGTAATCGCTTGATAGCCCTAAGCGCTGAGCGCGCATGGCCACCTGTGATAAAGACTCTTCACCAGTTACATATAAAGCACTGCCTGCCAAAGATTCAGGATTTGCCATATTGGCCGCAGTTTGCAGCAAGATTGTCGATTTACCAATGCCAGGGTCACCCCCAATCAGTACTACTGAACCAGCAACCAATCCGCCGCCCAACACCCGGTCAAATTCAATAATACCCGTAGGTAATCTAGTATCAAAAGTGACATTCACAGACCCCAGTGTGACCACCCCACTTTGAGATCCTGAGTAGTTCATCCTATCATTTTTTGCGATAGCGCCTAAGTTGGGACCAGTAGATACTGACGGCTTGCTAGATTTTTTATGATGAGGCATAGACACATTGGGTGCTTCAACCAGAGTATTCCATTCGCCACAATCAGAGCACTGTCCAGACCACTTACCAAAGTGTGCCCCACAATTTTGACAAACAAAGCTGGTTTTTGATTTGGACATAATAGGGATCCCTTATAAATGACAAGATAAAAATGGCCAGCCTATTTCAGCCAGCCATTCTTTAAGATTAGGTAATTAAGGAGGATGATCAATAGCAAAGCGGTTAAATTGCTAAGCGTTTAAATCATTAAGTGATTACTGTCTGCTAGACTTGGAAATCTTTACCCAAATACACCTCTTTAACTAAGCTGTTATTCAACACCTCTTCTGAACTACCATGCGCAATGATAGCCCCTTCACTAACGATATAAGCATGTTCACAAATAGCTAGGGTCTCACGCACGTTATGGTCGGTAATCAGAACCCCGATACCTCTATGCTTTAACGCGATGATAACCTCTTTAATATCGCTCACAGAAATTGGATCTACTCCAGCAAACGGCTCATCTAATAAAATGAACTTTGGATTAGCCGCTAAGGCACGAGCAATTTCACAGCGACGGCGCTCACCACCAGAGACACTCATTCCTAAGGAATGGCGCACGTGGGCCAGACTAAAGTCAGAGATTAGCTTTTCTAACTCTTGTTTTTGTGCCGCTCTATCCAGATCTTTTCGGGTCTCTAGGATAGCCATAATATTATCTTCGACCGTCAGCTTACGGAAGATCGACGCCTCTTGGGGTAAATACCCAATCCCCGCCCTAGCCCGTTCGTGCATGGCATACTTAGATAAATCTTGATTACCAAGCCTCACTACACCCTTGTCCATATTGACTAAGCCAACCACCATATAGAAGCTGGTGGTTTTACCCGCTCCGTTCGGTCCAAGCAAACCAACCACTTGTCCAGGCTCAACACTAAAAGAGACGTCTTTCACCACCCAACGCTTACCATAACGCTTACCTAAATTGCGCATGGTCAAAGCTGTATTAGAAGCTTCGGGAATCAAGCTCTGGGTAGCGTCTGACTCAGGTTGAGCACCTGAAGTGATGGCTGTATTTTGCTTTGAATCCTGCTCTGAATCAGAGTGGATTGGGGGCTGTGAATTACTCATGGTCTATCTAATTCCTGTACGACTGTTTGACTGGCTCGGTGGGAAAATCAATTCAACACGCTGACTGCCCCCTGAAGTGGCCTCAACATCACCCACTTTTAGGCTATAGCGAATCACGTTACCTGCAAAGCTAGCGCCATTTTGGGTTAACTTAGCATTACCTGTCAAAGTGACAATGCCATTTTGGGCATTATAATCAATCTTATTGGCTTGACCTTTAGCTAGACCCTTCTCTTTGGTAACCACTTGCTGCATGGTGGCTGGACGGCCTGTAGCAACAGCGGATTGGATACTACGACCATCTGATAAATTCACGGTAATATTATCTGCAGCCAGCTTTAAGGTCCCTTGAGTAATGGTAACGTTTCCTGAATAGGAGGTTACCCCAGTCCGCTCACTATAGGTAGCTTTATCGGCCAATAAGCGTATAGGCTGCTGCGCATCTGAAGGCAGTGCATTGGCTTGGAAAGCGGCCATTGAGGCTATTACTGCAGTAGCACATAAGGCAACTCTGGGTAAATTTAGCATAGGTAAGCCCATCTCTTTGAGGGTGTTTAAATATTGATTTGAGTTGATTAGCGCTTGTGTATTAGAGCGTTTATTCACAGTTTAGTTCCTACAAATTTGGTTTAACAAATTACCATTTTTTTAATTAACCGATTATTTAACAGATCTGATTTAATAATTTTTCTTTAGAATAAGGGGACGTCTCTACGTGCTGGAGGCATAAAAGTCACTGCAACATTGGAGAATTCATATTCGCCATTATTTACGTCAGCCACAAAACTTGAAGACTCAAAGCTATTATTGGCCTGGGTTACTTTAATGGGCTTTTCACTAAAGACTTTGTTTTGTTCCAAATCTCCAATCAGTTCAGACGCAACCAACTTCATCGGCGGTTTTGCTGCTTGTGTATTGGCATCTGACTGACTAGAAAAAAGCACATTATTGGTCATCACCACTTTAGATTGCTCGTGATACATGACCGCTTCATCAGCATTAATCATCACATTTTGGCTGCTACTAGGGCGCCAGTTAAGTTTCATTGCCACTAGCTTATCGAAATTCTGGTCTGAATAGTGGGTTAAATTATCGGCAGTGAGTGAATACTCCGCCACCCCTTCTTCATTAGTCTGGACTGCTAAGATATCAGTAGCTTCATACTCAATATTGGTGGTAGACATATTTAAAATTTCGTCTAGATCGCCTTGGTTTTTATAAAACCAAACCGCAAACATGGCTATCAATAGTGAAATTACGAACAGAAACCGGGTATTCATTACACCTCTTTATAACCACCAATTATGGCCAATTAAGCTGATAATTTATTAGATGGAGATTATTAAGACACTAATCAAGGACGTATTGACTGATATACTCTTGATACTTGCCATGACCTTTTAGGATTAAGTCACACACTTCTCGTACTGCACCTTCACCGCCCACATTAGTGGTAACCATCATCACTCGGTTTAATACTTCTGAATGAGCATTGGGAACAGTGGCCGAAAAACCTACTGATTGTAAGGCTTTAATATCAGGTAAATCATCCCCCATGTAAGCACATTCTTCAAGCTCAATAGGCAAATCAAGAAGTAACTGCTTTAGAGCATCAAGCTTATCATCACGTCCCTGAATCACATAATCAATGCCCATTTCTTTAGCACGCTGATTGACCATAGCGCTACTTCTACCGGTAATAATAGCAGTTTTTACCCCTGCTAATTTAACCGATTTGACGCCCATGCCATCTTTTACGTTAAAACACTTGGTCTCTACCCCATTAGCATCATAGATAATATGACCATTAGATAAGATACCATCCACATCTAATACCAGTAATTTAACTTTCGATGCTGCTTGAATTAAATCCTGCATAACTGCCTTCTATTTATTAAAAAAACACTGAGTAGATTACAACACTGAAGTATCAATGAACGACGTTTTTAACTTACACCAGCCTGTAATAAGTCATGAATACTAATGACACCTTCTAACTGCTGCTCATCATCGACAATCAGTAACTGACTAATGGCTTTTTCATTCATTACACTAAGCGCATCAGAGGCTCTCATATTTTTTGAGACCTGTTTTGGATTTGGGGTCATGATTTGAGACATAGGAGTTTCTAAATCAATCTTTTTCTCTAAGCATCTACGTAGATCACCGTCGGTAAAGATCCCCACCACTTTATTATTATCATCTACTACCACAGCCATACCCAAACGACCACTGGTCATTACAAACAGCGCATTGTGCAGAGTGGTGTCCGTGTTCACCAAAGGAAGTTGTAAATCTTTTTCTGCTTGATGCATCAAGTCACTCACTCGCATTAGCAGCTTACGACCTAAAGCGCCGGCAGGGTGCGATAAAGCAAAATCTTCTGAAGTAAAATCACGGGCATGAACCAAAGCAACGGCAATGGCATCACCAAGTGCTAAAGTCGCAGTAGTACTTGAGGTAGGAGCCAAACCCAAAGGACAAGCTTCTTCAGAGGCGCCTAAAGTTAAAGCCACATCTGCTGACTTGGGCAACATACCTCGTTTATCACGACTAATACTAATTAAAGGGATAGATAGCTGTTTAACCACAGGCAATAAAGTCTTAATCTCATCAGACTCCCCTGAATTAGAGATAGCCAGCAATACATCTCCAGGCACAAGCATACCTAAATCACCATGTCCCGCTTCCCCAGGATGCATAAAGAAGGCAGGTGAGCCTGTTGACGCAAAAGTGGCAGCAATTTTACGACCAATATGACCTGATTTGCCCATTCCCGTGACCACCACTCGCCCTTTACAATTACGGATAAGCTCACAGGCTTGGACAAATCTCTCATCTAACTGTTGTATCAACAGCTCAAGAGCGTTTTGCTCGGTACGAATCGCATCGACAGCATAAGTAATGTATTGTTCGGTAGTAGGCGGCTCAATTTGTGTTTTCATAGTGTTTGAATACTTTTAGTTATTTTTGTAATTAATACGATAACAATTTTAGTTAGCACAGTTTTAGTTAGTAAAGTTTTTAGTCGAAAAACTGTTGCTTATCTAACTTATATTTATAGAATTTTACAAAAATTATATTAAGTACTAAGTTTAGCATATTAGCTCTGTTACAAGCAGTCTAGGATGTAAGTTACCTGTATTAATATCTATAATTTGGTAATAAAAAAACCTGCTATATGCTAATGCCAGTCAGTTAAGGCAAAAACTCAATAAAAGTAATAAAATAGCCCATCTAATAAGTAGATGGGCTATTTTACTA
>NZ_FUGE01000271.1 GCF_900162825.1 Psychrobacter piechaudii | reverse complement strand
ATAGGGTTTGTACACCTATGCCTTCACTTCTTGCAACTTCTGATACACTTAAGTTATGTGGCGGCGATAGCTTGCTTAATATAGCTTGTTTTCTCTCTTCACTGTATCTGGACATCTTTGTTCCTTATTACCCCCTTTTACTTGATTGTTAGGGGTGACAACTATCCTGACACAGGGGGTACTCAATACCGTATAGATTATCTAAGCTGATAACGCTGTCAAAGCCCAAACCAAGCAAGTTATCTTTAGCGCCTGATATGACTTCACGCTGTGCTTTTAAAATTTCAATCTCAAGTTTGCGTAGCTCTTTATAGGCAATAATTAAAAAGTTCCCTGATCCGCACTACAGATTACATAAGCATATGGTGACATGACACAAACCCTTGAAATCACTCACATGTAACGAATAGAAAAATGTCATCACTTTTTTAATAAAAGTGATGACATTTTAAAGTTTATGTCACTAGCTGCGTTATTAAAAAAAATCGTAATTTTCTATTACGAATAGAAAGAGTAAGAGCTAATCCATAGCTTTTACTTTCGTTTCTATGAACTCTATTTCGGCAGCACTCAGCCCATATTTTTTATACAGCTGTTGATCTATTTCAGAAATGGGTTTAGACCAGTCAATATCAGACTTAAGTTTAAAGTTCTGAATAGGAATGTTCTTCCAGGTAGATCTTGAATTGTGTTGTGTTGTTTTTAGTGTTCCAAGTAAGGTGCGCGCAAACTTTGTTTGAATATATTTGAATACATTCTCGCACTCAACTTTAGTTTCAAACCCACCTATTGTAAGAAAAGTGTCTGTGTGACCAGTTAGAGGAGGGGCAAGCACAGGTTTGCCTATTAATGGGGTAGATGGTACTTCTCCAATAGCACCAGAACCATTCGCCTCTGGAACAAGAACTTTCCACTCATTAAAGGAGTCAGGATAACTTAAGTATTTCTTGTTTATCCACTTATATGTACGCTTTCTATTAACCAAACCTAAAATCTTTATTGTGGATTTCTCATTAGGCTCTTCAAAAAAAGCAAAATCCATAGCCGCAAGAGACTTTGATACAATTTTATTTTTAGTACCTTTTCCTTGCATTCCTTCAGCTTGCGGAAAATCATTAAAAAATTCTGATGAAAACCTATATATGCCTTGAGGTTTAACTAACTCTGAGAATGAGGCTTCATTTAGTTTTCTAACTTTATTAGTGATTGATGTTAATTCAGGTAGGTGGGAAAAAGAACCAATTGGCTCAAATTTCTGTTTTTTATCATGATACAGGACAGCTATGCCTCCAGGAATATCTTTACCGGTAAATATTTTTGATGAGTCTTGCTCGTAAAACGCTACCTTTAAGTCATCTTTGGAAAGCATCTTTAGATTCCAGGCTTTAGGTGTTTGACCGGCATTAAACAGAAATCTTGCGGGTGAAATCAAGCAGTATCTAATAGCTACCTTATCAGCTAATTCATAGAAATGATGAAATATCGGCTCATCACGAGCTTCTCCAGCTACCTGATATGGTGGGTTTCCAACTACTACATCAAATTTCATTATTTATTATCTCCAAAAAGCTGATTGCATTTTTCCGAAAAATCACCTTCACCTTCTGCATAGGGTGTAGTATCTAAGTGCACGATATGAGATTTATTAATCTTTTCAGCTCTTTCGTCAAATCCAAAAATAAAATTACGTGCAATATTGTATATGATTTCACTAGGAGCAAAACCATACACTTGATTTTCTAAAATATGCTTTAGCCTTGTATCAGGATCAGGTATTTGGTTTTCTAACCCAATATATAATCTTTTCACAATCTCAGTGATATACAAACCAGACTTCATGTACAAATCAGCAAACGTCTTATCAGGATTGGTAAATATATCAGGATTTTCTTCTTGAAGCTTATCAACCATCATTTTTACAATACGTTTAGGTGTGAATATCTGATTGGTTTGCTGTGGTGGAATATAGTCAAAAATATCTTCTTCCTGACTGTCGTCAAAATAGTTTGCAAGCTCTCTACGCTTTTTAAGAAATTCCAAAACCGATTCGTTAAATACAGTTTCATCAAAGAAGTTATAAGTATCACGCAAGGCTCTAAACTGATCGAGTGTAATGCCAGTAACCTCTTTAAATACAACGTCACTAATGTGTCTATCGAAGTTTCGTAAAGAAATTTCTGGATCACCATAAGCCATTAAAAATGATGGGATCGTTCGAGCAAAGCCGCGTAAGCGCGCTCTGACATCATCTTCAACTGTATTCTTCTTTTTCTCCTCAGCTTTCTGTAAAACGGCTTTAGTTGACTCCTTGGTTAACTCCTCAGTTTTTTCCTTAACTTTATTTGTTAATTCTTCATGATAGTCAGTTTTAATTTGAGTCTGTGTAGCTTCATATCGGGCTTTGGCTTCAGCTACCTTGTTAGAATCACTATATGCTTCTGCAACCTCTCTTTTGTAATCAGCTTCAGCCTCTCTTTGTTTAATCTCTGCATGTGTTTTTGTCGTTTCAACCTCACGAGCAAGCGCTTCAGCAGATGCTCTCGCTGCTTGCTCAGCCACTTTAGTAGATAGCCCATTTTCCTTAGCTAACTCCTTTAGTGCCTCCTCAGTGCTATTTTTAAAGCTTTTTTCAATCTCTTTTGATAAATCTGCGTCAAAATCTGTTGCCTGAGATTCTACTGTTGATGCTAAGTCACCATAAACCTTATCACCGAAACGAGCGTTTGTTTCTGAGATAACGATATCTTCTGCAACTGTGGCATGACCATCTTCATCTACTTTAACATCCTTAGTTTCTACAGGCTCTGATGTTTGACGAGGAACAGACTTACCTTGATCAACAGGATTCAACTGATCTAAGATTTCTCTGGCTTCAGTAGAGGCAAATATACCTGAGATATTTTGAAAAAGTAGGTTGGACATAAAGCCCCTGCGGACAACTTCTTTCGCTTTGATCGCTTTAGGGATGGTTAAAACCTGCGTAGCATCAAGCTCTACCATTTGTCCTTCTGCGTCTTCTGCAATGACAGGGAAAAAGTTTAATAGTTGTTTGATATTTTTTTCACGGTCATCGCTAGTACCACCACCTCCAGCGGTTTTTGCAGATAGATTATTGGCAAACTCTTCGTAGATTATTAATGTGCGCTCGGGCGCAAAATCAAATACATAAGCATTTTTCTTTTGATGCACCTGCCCATCCACTTCATACGCCCAAGGGTTTTGAGCTCGAAAAGCAGATTGCATATAAAGACTTGGTGACTTAAGGTTTGACAGCATTAATACAGCAGTCCATTCAGGTATAGTCACCCCAGTTGTCAGCTGTCCTACCGAAAGCGTGATAGTTTTTTTATGCGTTTTAATGGCTTTTTTGACACGGTCGATTGCTTTATCGGTTATGACCTGCTCACTGTCTTCACCTCGTCCATCTCCTGCTGCTAATACGATTTCATAATTTTCGAAGACAGGATGTTTTTGTAGTAGTTTCTGTAGAGCTTTGGCACTTGCTACACGATTAAGCAGCCAAAATGTATGCTTTAGCTCATCACGAAGCTCAGTCGTAGAGAATGGATATTTTTCGTTACGAGTTAGAGTATCCAGCCATTTCTTAATATCTGCTTCATGCACAAACCTACCGCTGTCACTTGTCTCAAAAAACTCATTTAAATCAAATGCGTAATCAATATTCTCATCCTCAATTTGGGCGCCTTTGTTTACCTTATCAGTAATCATTTGGCTCATTTGGTATGAGAATAAGTTCAGTTGGGGTAGTTGCTCATAAGGGTTGTTTTCGTCTGGATCATTCCATGTGGCTTTTGCCAGTTGTTCATCGGCATAGGTCCAATTAAAAATCTCATTTTCGTTAAACTTCCCTGACGCAACCGCCTTGAAAGGAGTGCCAGATAAGTGCAATGTAAAGTTTCGAGAGATGTTATCGAAGGCAATGTCGGTCTTGAAGGTATCTACACCTTCGTGAGCCTCATCAATTACCAACATATCCCACTCGATTTCCTTAACCCACTTTAACTTGTCGTACTTTCCTCCAAAAGAGATAGCTCCTTTTAAGTCCTGTAGTGAGATAAAGGCTATAAGATTCTTCTTACCATGAGCTATTTGATCAAGATATTGCTCTCTTGTTAGAGCAGGACGGTCTTTTAATGAATCACTAGTTGATACAAAGGCAAAGTCTGTCTGCCATGCAATAAACTTTTCAAAATCATCAAACCATGAATTTGCAATAGCAGGGCGGTTAGTGACAATTAAAACCTTTGTAGCATTCAGCCTGCGAGCTAAGTCGTATGAAGAGAGTGTTTTTCCAAATCTTGGCTTAGCATTCCATAAAAACTCATTTTCAGGACTACTGAAAGCACATTCTAAAGCCCTTTCAACAGCTTCATTCTGTTCATTTCTTAGTTTGTACTCTAAAGTTTCTTTAGACTGCTCAAAACGGCTGTTAGTGAAGTCATCAAAATCGTCTTTTGACTTATATGGTTTATCACTGTAAAAGAACCATTCATGAGGAAGATCCTGTTTAATCCCTTTGTTTTTACGTAAATAGTTGTGAAATTGTTTGTCCTTAAACCAGACATCTTTCGAAGCAAATTTTGCAGGCGCAGACCACAGCTTTGAATATTGCAGATCTATAGCCGCTGTTTTAGTCTGCTCTTTGATTCTATCGTCAACATTTTTCCGCTCTGTATAGCCTATTTTCACCCAACCATCCCTATTTGAATAACTAGGTAAGGTATAAGCATAAATTTGTGGGTAAACTACTTCTGTTGTTTTTATAACTTTATTATTAAAGGCCATTATTTAATCCCCTTATCAAAAAACTCCATCTTTTTAGTATCCCAGTTCATAATTTTTACTCTCTTGCCTGGCTTGATTATCCATTCATCTTCACCATTATCATCATCAAATAATGCCAGCTGATCTTTGACTACTTTTTCTTTCTTACTTGATAGAGGAATAATATATTGCAAGCCATCCATTTGAAATAGGTTATAACTTATTATTTCTGCAATTTGCTTAAATAAACTATAAATAGGATCTTCACGCCACTTCGCTAAATAATAATCTCTATAAGTGTAAAGTAGATTCTCACGAGCTAACAATAACGAGTCTCCACTCCACTCAAAGCCGTAACTTGATTGGTAAGCTTCTTTTACTAGCAATTGCCACTCAGCTTTATCATGAACTTCTGTATTAATTCTCTTTAATTTACGATCTACAAACCCAACTCGATCTTCGAGGCTTATAAGCTCTCCTGTGTCCATATCATAACGTGAAGCCATGTAAGGAGCTTCACCACAGGTAATCTCTAGCCACTTACGCTTGATATAAGTTTCTAAGTCGTCATCAAGATAGTTCGAGTCTATAGCATCATTTTGTTTCTTGACTATCCAAGTAGGGGTGAATACTTCAGCTTTGGATTTAGTACGCTCTTTTTGAACCTCTTGAGACTTTAAGGCTCTCGGCATAATAATTTGGCCTTTATCACCTGTAATCAATTCTGGCTTAATCTGACAGGTTGCTGCATATCTTTTTTCACCATGTTGAATATAGTTCTCAGTAGCCCAAATAATGTTTTTCTTACGCCGAGATGTGGAAGTAGTTCTATCAATAAGCAATAAATCAAGAATGTCGGGCATTTGCTCACGGACTGTATTCTCAGAAATGTCCGCAGGACCAAACTCAATAAGAGTGTCCTCATCCTGATGCTCATCATGACTTTTTGTACTACAAAGGCTCAAATCAAAAAGACTGCTGCCCTCAATCTGTGTCATATATCTTCTATACTCATTATTGATGTTTAAGCTCATAAGCTTGTTTAATCCATTTTAATACACGATTTTTAAGTAAAAAGTGCTTTAGCTTTTTATGGCATCCTTGTGGCTTCAATTGCAGGAAGCCTTGACTTCAATCTCTCATTCTCTAGAGTCAGCTCGATTATAAGTCTCTCAGCTTCCATTAGCTTTGATAAGGCTATATCATTTTGCGCCTTTAAATCGTCCAGTTGCTGCTTGAGGCTTCTGTTCTTAGCAGTCTTAGCAAGATTTTTTTGTCTGGTAGACTGCTGCGATAAATTGTCTTTATTTTCATCAATCCAAGACTGTATTTTATCGCATAAATCAGGGTATCGAGTTCGACGTAGGGCAGAGGGGTTAACTCCAGCCTCTTTAGCGACGTTATTTTGAGTTACTGGGGTCCCTTTGGGCAGTAACTCAGGGCTTACCTACCTTTAACCTTTCAAAAGCCTCTAAGAAGCGAATCTCAGCTCTTCCCGGCTGCTTCTTTTGTTTAGTATTAGACTTGGATTGTTTTGATGACATTTATTGCCCTCTCTGCGGATTCTATCTGTGCTTTTAATGAGCTATATAATGGCGACTGATCATCTGTATTGGTCAGCTGTATTTGTAAGTTCTGTTTAAGCTCATTAATTACAGGAAGCTTGTTTTTATCTAAAATAACTGCATTACAAGCCGACTTGTCGTCAAACCCCATACAAGATGTAATATTGCTAATACCTCCATATGGGCACGGTGGGCCTTGATTAGCACAGCCCCCTAAAAATGTCTCACGATAGCTGATCTTTCCTTTCTTAGCTGCATCAATAAGTTGTTTATGATCTTTTTCAGTTATTTCAGATAGTATCTGTTCTTTTCGTTTATCCCCGTGCGGTGAAATATAATTATCAGATTGCAAATCTGTAAACTCTCTTATGATGGTCTCATACATTTCTTTTAAGTATAAGCCACGCGCTTCACTATTTAGTGGTGCTTTAAGTTTATAATAGTTTTGTCCGTAATACCTGCTCATAGCAAGGCTAGCATGTTTAAGCTGGTACTGTAGTGAGAGCTCTGAAACAAGACCACTAGCAAGCATATTGACTGCACCTGTACGTCTTAATTGATGCCATGCGAGAGGCCAAACCTTACCAACATCATAAATACTTGGATCGAGGTTAGCAGTCATTCGGTGGGCTATTTTTAAATCATGTTTAGTAATTTTCATCTCATTACTATCAAATAATTTTGGATAATTACTAAATACTTCTCTATAGGTTCGAGGAGTCACGTATTCAGTGCTAGCGTCTACAAAGCTTATTCTCCATGGCTCATAAGCATGACATTGCAATGTAGGGTTTTCAAACCACTTTTTTTGCGGCTTTAACTTTGAGTTATATTTTGCTGCAAGAGCTCTAAGCTCTGTTATATGCTTCATAGCATCAACTGCAGACTTAACTATAGGCGGAACAATCCATCTAGCTTCTTTATCTTGAATTGTCTTAGTTGTAGCACCTTTAATCAGATATATTTCGCTTCCTGTTTCATCTACTTCAACTTCTAAGCAATCGCTCTTTAACCGGGAGCATTCTTGAACTCTCATAAGTGAGAAATTCAGTATATAAGCCATGCCACAGAAACTTATAAGGTTCATGTATCCTGATAAAGTGTGTAAGTTACACTTATTGTCAGTTATCTTCCACTTTTCTAGGGTGTGTAAAACACCAAATTTAGAGGCAAGTTTTTTTATACAACGCTTACTGCTTACTATATCTTCCTTTGGTTTTTGGATGCCCTTAAATTCTTCACCATATAACTCATAGGGTAGTGCAGTGTACTCTGAGTGAATAGGTCTATATGCTAATAAACAGTACTTAAAAAAGTTTTCAAAGTTATCTTTATTAACTAAATAATCATCTAAACACTCTTTTAGTCGAATTAGCTGATAGCTCCATATGCGGGGAGGAATGAAAGCTGTTTGAGTTGACTCTTTTACTTTCAGGTGTGCAACAAAAATCTTCATTGCATTACTATCAAGAATATCGAAGCCAAGCTTATCTGAATTAAAACTTATGTCATGAAGGTACGTAATTAAATGATTATGACTAAATTTACCTTCTATAGCTATTTTCTTGATGACTTCGGGATCTCTTGATAGTTCTGATACAAGTATATTGTGCTGTGAACAAATCACAAAAATTGGCTTTATGGTATTAAACTTGCTCACTAATGTTCTAGTGGTGATGGATTCTCCTGGGCCCCAAATCCACCAAGCCATGATTAATCTTAGTAGATCGGCGTTATCCTTACTTACTTTATAGCCGTTACCGGGTCCATCTCCAAAGTAAATCTTTTGAGTGCTTCCATGCCAAGAAGTAAAGTCCCATCTAACATCGTTGTATTTTGAGACAATATGGCCTGTTGAATCTACAACAAACCCAAACATTAATCATATTACCTAGGACAACTTAAAATCTTAAATGGTTTTAAGCCTACATATATAATGAATTTAAACTATTTACAACAAAACTTATTGTAACTCTCCTTAAGCGAACTTGATATTTCGATACCTATACAAACACTGGATATCTTACCTAATAAATTAGTTAAATGAATAAAATAAAGCGAGATATTACCAATGCACATACCTCACGTTTTTCAAAATTCTATTCATAAGCTATAAAATTAAATTATCGTCTAGCTAGGTTTCTTACCCAATGTCTAACTTCATCTAAGCTTGCTATCACTACAGCGCAATCAAACTCTTAACCAGATGCTTTTAAGTCCTCTATCAAAGGGTAATAGTGCTTTTTAAACTCATGTCGTCCAGAATAATAAGGCGAGCGTGCCGGGTAGTTAACTGGCTTTAACTCATAACTGTAGTCATAAGTCGTCAATACTTCTGAATCATTATCAAATAGAGTTTCTTGATAGCCTTGTGTCGAAGCTTGCTTACGATAGGTTTGTATTAAAGCTTGAGTTGCACTAGCTAGAGGGTATTTATTGCTTATGAGTGTAGTCAAGGTTAGTTTAGGATTTTGCAATAAATTATTAATAATTTTAGCCAAGAAGCCAATCATATCGCTTTGAGTGACATCACTCTGATGGTATTCTTGGTCTAGCCAGCCTATAAACTCACCTTGAGTAATCTCAGTATTTGCTAAGTTGAGATTTAGGGTATCTTCATTGTCGGTAAAACTAGAGCTGACTTTTCTGTCCTCTATATCCACCACAAAGCTTTTCGTAAGTTCAGTAGGCTTATAAGATAGCTTCGCAGAGTAATCTAATAGCTGCCAACCATGAGCATCTAAAAAGACCTCTTTTTCAGCTGATTCTAGTTTTCCTTGAACTATTAAACCAAGTTTGGGCAGTGAGGTGTGAAGTAACTTTAATCCCATTTTCAAAGGGCGATAATGTGGCTTAAACACTTAGATTATGACGTTAAATCGTTAATGTTCCTGTATTTTTAACCGCCATCCGAATCAGAGTCTAATTGTTTACCTTTACTCGATAGTTCATTGCGATACAGCCATTTAAACTGTTTTACATAGACTAGCGGGTCGTCATTACTGTTATCATCTTTTGTTGGATAATTATCAGGTATAACTAGTTCATCTGCGAAAACGTGATTAATAGCATCGTTTATAACAGAAGCATCAATATACTTAGTTAAAGATGAATACTGCTCTTGTGCGAAGTCTCCTTTACCAGATTTACCTGACTCCATTGCTGTCCAAGTAGGTGTGAAATCCTTTAATAACCTTAATATAAAATATCTATCATTTATTCTGTTGCTTAAAAAACTTTCTATGTAACTAGAGTTATAATATTTTTCAATAATCCATAAGAAATTAGCAAATGAAACTTCTATGCAATTTGTATCTAAACTTTCTATAACTGCGACTATTTGCTCTGCTAAAAACTTGCCAATTTCATCCATTTGTTCGGAAGTAAGACTGTTGTCAACAGGATTATCTGCTTTCTCATGTCTTAGCCATCTAAACACCTCGATCTTATATTCTAAATCAGTAATGGCATCCAAGCTTTGCTTTATAACTGCAACTCGACCATCTTTTTTAACAACTTGGAATAAGTCAGACAATAACATTGCTGATTGTGTAAAAGCATCATTCCACATTGCACCTTCTAGTTTTGTGAACTGTGCGCTTACCTGACATAGTGCAATAGCTAGATTCTTAGCTGTTTGTACTTGAATGTCATCATATTTGCTGCGTAGCTTAGTGATTAAAGTGTCTGGTTTCCTATTTTTTAATATTCCTGTTAAAGAATTTGAGTCGTATGAGCAGTCCCAATGAGTTAACTTTTCTAAAATTTCTTTTATTTCAAGATCTGGTATATCATTCTTTGATACAGAATAAGTAAAATATCGTGAAAAATAATTACTAGAACAAATTCTTTGTTCTTTATTCCAAATTTGATAGTAATCTGCACCGAAGCCCATATTGCCATAAACAGATTGAAGTTTAGGAAATAAATCATTTAACAGGTCTATTAATCCATTTTTCTTAGAAGACTCAACTTCTCCTAATGCACCCGCAATCAAATTTTTTGTTTGTTCTTTTTCTAGTTCATTGCTTTTAGGATAACTACTAGAAAAAGAGCCAGTAAATGAAGACTTATTATTCCTTATAACTTTATATAGCTCAGGGTAAAATACTCTTATACCTTCTATCAACATTAGGTCAACGGTGTTCACTTCCCCTTTCAGAATAGGCAAAGAAAACATCAATATATTGCCATATAACTTGGCTTTTCTAGGTGTATCTAAATAATTATCAAACGCAGAATTATAAGCCTGTACGAACCTTCGTACCTCTTCTTGATCTAAATTAGTCTCTGCGATTTTTAAAGCTTCATTAATTCCATCAAAGCAAAATTGTCGTAAAGTTTCTTGTTCAACTAATGGTAAGTTTAAAGGTATTTGAATGATTTTCTCAAGGAAAGCCTCACCTGAACTTGTATCGGCAGTTGAGTACCTATCCTGTAATGATGATGCAATAATGTGCTTGTCAAAGGCTAAAACATAGGACGTATATTTAAAATCTGCGGTGAGCTTAACTAATCTAAATAATGCATGAATTTCAGATTTATCTAACCTATCAACGTCATCAATCAAAATGAGAACTCGTTTCTTGTTATCTTCTAATAACTGCTCTGTTCTTTTTTTAAATTCATTAATATCAGGTAGCGAGATAAAGGACTCGACAACTTCGGATACCACACTTGTACCTTTGGTAACTGAGGCTATTGGTTTCATTACTTTCATAAAGGTGTCTTTTAGTTTATCTTCACGGGTTTCTAACTTTGAATCTAATGCCTCTGCAATACTATTAAAAAACTCCATTAATAACTGTTCTTCTGTCCCAAATCGCCAAGGATTAAACTTAATACAGATGACATCGTCATTTGATTCTAGAGAAGACTCAATAAAGTTTAAAACAGAGGTTTTACCATCACCCCATTTACCATATAGACCAATGACAATGCTACTTGGATCGCTTCTGCGAGCAATGACTTGGGCAACTCTTTCGGAAAAATGCCATCTTCCAAACAAGTCACTTTCTTGATTATGAACAGGGACATCTGATGAATAATTAGTATTAGGCATTTTTACTCTTTAGTTGATAAGTAGGGATAATCAAATTCGGTTGGCTGGGATGACTAACAACCCATGATATGACTGTTAATGTATCATAAATTCTAAGGGTGCTTATAGGATATCGGGGGTTAATTTAAGATAAGGTTTTAAGCATTTTCTAAGATGCCTTTGAAATGTTGCGACAAACAGTGTCGTACAGTATTTAAAGCCTTACCTATCGCCTTTAGATTTTGTTATATTTATTATTTAGCAGTATTAATTGACTAACTTTTCTACGTAAGTTTAACGGAGTTCCAAAAGAACATTTTCACCTCTATTTAAAGGAATGTGAGTGGCGTTTTAATCACAGTGACCCAAAGTCGCAATTACT
>NZ_FUGE01000292.1 GCF_900162825.1 Psychrobacter piechaudii | reverse complement strand
GTAAATGAGAGTTACACTACCCAGACCTGCTCGTGCTGCCATAAAATAAGTGACAGTAGTCCAAAAGGTAGAGCAGGTTTGCGAATAAGAGGATGGACTTGTGCTGAGTGTGGCACATGGCATGATAGAGATATCAATGCTGCTAAGAACATCCTCGCGGTCGGGCTTGACCGTCTAGCTGTAGGAATCCCCTCGGTTTAGCGA
>NZ_FUGE01000113.1 GCF_900162825.1 Psychrobacter piechaudii | reverse complement strand
CTTGTACTATCTCAAGCGTGTTAATTTGATATAGGCTTAGGTTGTAGCTATCGAATACATCGATGATGAGCTTTTGACCTTTAGATAGCGATAGCTGTATGGTTGATTTCAGTGCCTTCTTACCTGTCTGCCTTGTTTGCAAATACTTGATGGCAGATTTCTTAAAAGGTATCCAGACAAGTGATTTACGCTTGGCACCAGGACGATTGGTACGCCAGTTAAGTTTGGCTTTTTTAAATTGTTTACGTGATTTAGCGTGTGTCTCATTGATAGCCTGTAAGGTCTGACTGTGTAATCCTAAATACTCACCGCTTCCTTTGGTGTACTCACTTAGATCATAAGCACTAAAAAACTTACCAGTTCGTTTTAGGTGCTCAAAGCACAGCGCATTGACATAGTTCCACACGAAGTTTACCGAACCGCTTAGCTGATTCAGCTCTTTTATGTGGTTGTCTTTAATGCGTAGCTTGAGTGTTTTCATATATTCAGTATGGCAAGATTAATTTTAGCTTACAACCCTTTAACGGCTTCTTACGACAGTGTGTGTCGCCTTATATCCACCCCCTGAAGTGGGTGGTTTTACGGCGAATGGTGATAAATTTAAATTTTGTGGTATCTGGACTTAGCCATAGCACTCATTGTTTTGCTATTTTATGCCGTAAATACGGTTTAAACCTAACTCAAGGAGATGCTAAGCGATTGTCGTTTTTTTAACAAGGGTCTGATTGTTAAAAGAACGACTTCTAGGTTTAAACTGCCGACTTTTTCTTATTGAGTAATGGTGACAGGAGTATGCTTTTGTAACTCCTCAAAGCTTACGCCATCTGCTAACTCTACTAACTTGAGACCATTATCAGTCACATCCATTACTGCAAACTCGGTGATGATACGGTCAACTACTTTTTTACCGGTTAATGGCAACTGACATTCGGCCAATATTTTGGGTTCACCGTGCTTGTTAATTTGTTCCATAAGTACAATAACTCGCTGCACGCCAGCCACTAAGTCCATTGCACCACCCATGCCCTTTACCATTTTTCCTGGGATCATCCAGTTGGCTAAGTCACCTTGCTCAGAGACTTCCATTGCCCCCAAAATAGCCAGGTTAACATGGCCACCACGAATCATAGCGAAGGATTCTGAGCTACCAAAGAAGCTAGCGCTAGGCTTGGCAGTTACTGTTTGCTTGCCGGCATTAATCAAATCTGGATCAACATTATCTTCTGTTGGAAACTCGCCAATACCCAATAGGCCGTTTTCTGACTGCAGCCAAACATTCACACCTTCAGGAATATAGTTTGCCACCATCGTAGGTAAACCAATCCCTAAATTCACATAAAAACCATCTTGTAACTCTTTAGCGGCGCGTTGAGCCATTTGCTCTCTAGTCCATGCCATGTTAATACTCCTTGTGTGCTTTTTATTTTTAAAAAATATCTTTTACCAATCAGCTATTAGCATTGATTTTATGCCTTTATTTTTTCACAGTAATTTTTTCGATGCGTTTTTCTGGGGTGCTATTTAATATTAAACGTTGTACAAAAATACCTGGTAGATGAATTTCATCAGCATCCAGCTCACCAATTTCAACGATTTCTTCTACTTCAGCTACTGTGATTTTGCCCGCCATGGCACAGTCTGGATTAAAGTTACGTGCGGTTTTATTAAAAATAAGGTTGCCCGCTTTATCCGCTTTTTGGGCTTTTACTAACGCTACGTCAGCAGTCAGTGAATGCTCTAGAATATAGGTGCGGCCGTTAAACTCCCGAGTTTCTTTACCTTCGGCCACCTGTGTGCCCACACCTGTCGCCGTATAAAAGGCCGGGATACCCGCACCCCCTGCACGTAGCTTTTCTGCTAAAGTGCCTTGAGGTGTTAACTCTACTTCTAACTCACCCCCTAAGAACTGACGCTCAAACTCTTTGTTCTCACCCACATAAGAAGATATCATTTTTTTGATCTGGCGAGTTTGTAATAGCAGCCCTAAGCCAAAATCATCAACCCCAGCATTGTTACTAATACAGGTCAGCTCTTTTGCCCCGCTGTCCCTTAAGGCTAAGATAAGTGCTTCAGGAATACCGCATAGCCCAAAACCGCCAATGGCTAAGGTTTGTCCGTCCTGGATGATGTCCTGTAGCGCAGCTTCGGCACTATCGTATATTTTTGATTGACTCATTACTCTCTCCTTGTTGAATCAATTGAATTTGTTGCTTTGACACTATCTACTATGCTGATAATGTAAGTTTTATTAGAGCCATTAAAGTTTTAGCTAGTTTCACACTCTTTTTCGGCAATTATGGTGTATATTCGTAACATCTAATATTATATTATTAGACAGTAAAATGCTTATAAGCTAATTTAGTTTACTGTATTTCTTACTTAGGGTACAACTGTTTACTTATCCTGTTGTTTTTCCCCTCACATATAATAACCTACTCGATAAACGGACTTATCAGTAGCAAAGCTAGTTAAACTTGCTAAACAGGCAGTTTAATTAGCAAATTTTTTATTCATACTCAAGCCAAGGAGAAGGCGCCTATGTTTAGCACACTTGCGATTATCATAACTTTATTATTACTGATGTTTTTTGCCTACCGAGGGTACTCAGTTTTAATTCTAGCCCCTATCATGGCTGTCTTGGCAGTCTTACTGTCAGGTGACTTCTTAAGCAGTATTCCCGCCTATACTGATGTATTTATGTCAGCACTTAGTGGGTTTTTATTAAAATTCTTCCCTATATTTTTATTGGGTGCCTTATTTGGTCGTTTGATTGCTGACTCAGGCGCTGCTACTGCTATTGCTAATACTGTAGTTGATAAATTAGGTAGTAATAAAGCCATCTTAGCAGTGATTTTAGTCTGTGCCATTTTAACTTATGGTGGCGTTTCATTATTTGTGGTAGCTTTCGCAATCTACCCTATTGCCAAGAACCTATTTAAAGCCGCAGATGTTCCCAAGCGTTTAATTCCAGCAGCCATTGCTTTGGGATCGTTTACCTTTACCATGACGGCTTTGCCCGGCACGCCTGCCATTCAAAACGCCATTCCAATTCCTTATTACAACACCAACGTATTTGCCGCACCTATCCTTGGCACCATAGGGGCATTGATCATGTTCTTTGCAGGTTGGTATTGGTTGCAGTCTCGTGCTAATAAAGCACGGTTAGCCGGTGAAGGTTATGGTGAACATGATGATGATCTAGAACAAAAAGAAGACATTGATCATAGTCAAACCACCTCTGACCATCAAATTTCCTTTGTTACAGCAATGATTCCTCTTGTACTAGTTATCAGCTTAAACGCCCTATTAACTTATGTTGTGTTCCCAGGTCTAGATTTCAGTAGCTTACAAGCTCAATATCCTGACTTAAATATCCAAGGATCTTTAGGGCTTTGGTCAATTATTATTGCTTTACTTGTGGCTTGTACCGTCTTGGTCATACTACGTATTGGTCACTGGCATAATCTAAAATCCTCTATTAACCGTGGTACCTATGAATCCATGCTCCCTATCTTTAATACTGCCTCTGAAGTAGGGTATGGTGCAGTTATTGCCTCTTTAGCCGGTTTCATTATCATTCGTGATAGTATTTTAAATCTTACTCCGGATAACCCTCTTATCTCTGAAGCAGTAGCCATGACTACCTTAGCGGGTATCACTGGCTCCTCCTCAGGCGGTTTAAGTATTGCACTATCAACCTTAGGAGAAAACTACTATCAGATGGCACTAGCTACAGGTATTGATCCTGAGCTTATGCACCGAGTAGCAGTTATGGCTGCAGGTGGGCTGGATACGTTACCTCATAGTGGCGCCGTGATCACATTACTGGCTATCTGTGGGCTCACTCACAAGCAGTCTTATCTAAACATAGCTATGGTCACTATGCTGATCCCTTTAGTAGCTACCACTACCATAATTATATTAGGAACTTTGCTAGGTTCTTTCTAATAAAAAAATAACGTCAAAAAAGTCTTCTTATTAAGTAAGAAGACTTTTTTATGATTCCTTTTTACAAAGCATAAACCCTGTCTTTTAAAACTTCTGACATTTTTTCACTATGCGAAGCGAAGCTAACCTAGCATCATGACCCCCTTATCCCTAAGTTAACTTTTTTCTAAATCAGCCTATTTAAATAGAGGTTAATTCCCATTTTTATGCCATTTGCGGTATCATAGGCACACATCTTATATTCAGATAATATTCTTAAAAACTAATAAACTTTATAGGTGATTTTGTGCGTCAAATTCTTGTTACCAGTGCCCTTCCCTATGCCAACGGCCCTATCCATCTAGGCCACTTGGTTGAATACATTCAAACTGACATCTGGGTAAGAGCTATGAAGGCTCAGGGTCATCAAGTAACTTATGTTTGTGCTGACGACGCTCACGGCACCGCCATTATGCTAAAAGCTGAAGCCAATGGCATCAGTCCAGAAGAGCAAATCGCAAACGTAAAAGCTTCCCACGAAGCAGATTTTAGTAAGTTCTTAATTAATTTTGATAACTATTATTCAACCCACTCAGAGGAAAACCGTGAGTTATCTGAACGAATTTATCGCCGTTTAAATAATGAAGGTCATATCTCAACCAAAGACGTTAAACAGTTATTTGACCCTGAAAAAGGATTGTTTTTAGCCGACCGCTTCGTTAAAGGTGAGTGCCCTGAGTGTGGAGCACAAGATCAGTATGGAGATAACTGTGAGGTTTGTGGTACCACCTATGACGCCACCGAACTAAAAAATCCATACTCAACTCTATCAGAGGCAACGCCAGTCCTAAAAACCTCTAAGCACTACTTCTTTAACTTGCCAGAGTTCGAGCAGTTTTTACAGCAGTGGACTACTGATGAAGGTCGACTACAGCCTTCAGTGGCCAATAAGTTACAAGAGTGGTTTGAAGCCGGACTAGCCAGCTGGGATATTTCTCGTGACGCCCCCTACTTTGGTTTTAAAATCCCAGATACCCCAGAGAATGAACCTGACAAATACTTCTATGTTTGGCTAGATGCTCCTGTGGGCTATATGGCCAGCTTCAAAAACTTATGTGAACAGCGTAAGGACTCCACTGATCCTGCTAAGCCTGCTTTAAATTTTGATGACTACTGGCTAGAAGAAAATCAGCATAAAACTGAGCTCTATCACTTCATTGGTAAAGACATTGTTTATTTCCATGCATTGTTCTGGCCTGCCATGTTAGCCGGTGCTCAATACCGCACTCCAACCGGTGTATTCGCTCATGGCTTCTTAATGGTTAACGGCGATAAGATGAGTAAGTCGCGTGGTACCTTTATTCAAGCCCAAACGTTCGCCAAACACTTGCATCCAGAATATCTACGTTACTACTTTGCTAGTAAGCTGTCTGAAAAAGTAGAGGATATTAACTTAGACTTCGCTGACTTCATGCAAAAAGTAAACTCTGATATGGTCGGAAAAGTAGTCAATATCGCCAGTCGCAGTGCCGGCTTCATCGTTAAAAAATACGACGGTATGCTTTCTGAAAACTGTGCTGAGCCTGAGCTATTGAATGAGCTTGTTCGTGCCGGTGAGGAAATTGCAACGGCTTATGAAAATCGTGAATTCAGCCGTGCTATGCGTTTAATTATGCAGTGTGCAGACAAAGCAAACGAATACATCGACAGCAAAAAACCTTGGGCCATGGCCAAAGAAGAAGGCCGTGAGCAAGAAGTTCAAGACGTATGTACCGTGGCCATTAATATTTTCCGTCAATTGATGGTGTATTTGGCTCCAGTATTGCCAGAGCTTACTGACAATGCCAAAGAATTCTTAAACATTGATGACTTAAGTTTCGCTAGCCGTCATGAGCTGTTATTAGGCCATCAAATTAATAAGTTTAAGCCATTAATGCAGCGTATCGAACAAGCACAGATTGATGCCATGATTGAAGATTCTAAGCAAGATTTACAAGCTGCAGCCGCACCAACTCCTGCAGCTGAAGATGAAAAATCTTCGTCAAATAAAAAAGCGGATACTGCGGCCAGCGACTATATTGAATTTGATGACTTCATGAAGGTCGAGATGACAGTGGCTCAAGTACTCGAGTGTAATTATGTGGAAGGCGCTGATAAGTTGCTTCAGTTCACTCTTGATGTGGGTAAGGATCAGCCCATCAATGTCTTTAGTGGCATTCGCAAGTTTTATGAGCCTGAGCAATTGGCCAATAAGAAGGTCATCTGTGTGACTAATCTTGCTCCGCGTAAGATGAAGTTTGGCGTTTCAGAAGGTATGATTTTATCTTCTGGGGACCCAAAAACCGGGCTAGTGGTAATTACTTTACCAGATGAGTGTAAAGTTGGGGACAAGCTGGCTTAAAAGCTATCCGTCATAGAAAACTATTCAGACTAATTGATAGCTTGTGATTAGTCTTCAAAAAGCCGATGTTATTAACTTCGGCTTTTTTATTGGCCTTTATAGTCACTGGCTACTTTTTTTATTTCCCAGTTGTGTTACATTATTGTAATATAGACTTACACTGTTAAAATTAAATGGATTATCAAATGCAAAAACAGTCAAATACCCTCTCATTGCTTCCTTCTACCAATCCAACTTCTATTGTTAATTCAAATCTAAAAAGTAAGACTGTTTGGCGCAGTATGATGGCCATGACGCTCGGGGTTGGCTTAGCGACATTAAATGGCTGTACTGATAAGCCAGCAGCAGAAGCTGATGAGGCCGCTGCAGTAACTAAAGAAGCTAAGACAGTGGCCATTACTCAAATCGTTGAGCATCCGTCATTAGATGAGATACGCCGCGGTATTATCAAAGAGCTAGCAGCTAATGATTATGTCGAAGGCCAAAACTTAACGGTTAACTTCCAAAGTGCCCAAGGTAATACCGCAACTGCAGGACAAATCGCTAAGCAGTTTGCCGGAGATATGCCAGATGCTATCGTCGCCATCTCTACTCCTTCTGCACAGACTATTGCGGCATCGACTACCACTATTCCTATTATTTATACTGCCATCTCAGATCCATTGGCGGCCAAGTTAATCAATGAAAATAACGTTCCAACTCAGCCCAACATTACTGGTTTGTCAAGCCAGTTGCCTATTGAGCCGCCTTTAGATTTAATTCAAAAGATTGTTCCTGAGGCTAAGACCATTGGCTATGTTTATAGCCCAGGGGAAGCCAACTCAGTAACCGTCTTAAAGCAGCTACAAGAAGCCGCTCCGGCACGAGGCCTAAAAATCTTAGAAGTAACGGCCAACCGCCCTACCGATGTGGCGATGGCAACACGCAGCTTACAAGGCCGCGCTGATGTTATTTATACCTCTTTAGACAATAATGTAATTAGCGCCTTTGAAGCGATGGCAAGCGCGGCTAATGAGATGAAAATCCCAGTGATTACTTCAGATGAATTCAGTGTGCGCCGTGGAGCGACCGCTGCATTAGGGGTTAACGACTATGACTTTGGCCGTGTCACTGGCAAAATGGTATACCGCGTATTAAACGGAGAAGCCATTACTGATATTAAACCTGACGTTATGAACAAACTGACTTTATATGTCAGTCCAAAACATGCCAAGCAGCAAGGCGTTACTCTGGATTCTTCTGTTATAGCCGATGGCATTAATGTGGATGAAACCAAGCCAAGCAATGAGGCTAAATAAAAGCAGTAAACTCATGCCTCTTATAGACGGAAATTTATAAGAGAATAAAACACCCCAGGAGATTGACCCATGTATAATAAAAATCGCTTTATAAAAACCCTAATGTGGGGCGGCGTTGCAGCAGCTGTCTTAACCGGCTGTAACCAACCTGCTAATGATAACACTGTAGCAGCAGATAATAATGCAGATACCCCTGCTGCCACAGAAGTAAAGCAAGTAGCTATTACTGCTATTGTTGAGCATCCTGCATTAGATGCGGTTCGCCAAGGCGTCATTGAAGAGCTTGCTGCCGAAGGTTATGAGGAAGGTAAAAACCTAAAAATCAACTTCCAGAGCGCTCAAGGTAACACGGCCACCGCAGGTCAGATTGCCAAGCAGTTTGTAGGAGACAATCCAGATGTTATCGTAGCTATTGCTACCCCTTCAGCACAGTCTGTAGCTGCGGCTACCAACTCAATCCCAATCGTATTCTCTGCGGTTACCGACCCTGTTGAAGCGAAACTACTAAAAAGCTGGGAAGGTTCAGGTACCAACGTAACTGGCGCGTCTGATGTCCTACCTTATGAGCCACAAATTGAGTTAATGAGACAGATTATTCCAAGTCTAAAAAATGTGGGTTATGTTTACAGTCCAGGTGAAGTTAACTCAACTATCGTTCTAAAAAATCTAGAAGAGAAGTTAAAGCCAATGGGCATTACGGTTAATTCAGCACCTGCACAAAAAAGTAATGACATTGCTATGGCGGCACGCAGTATCGCTGACAAAGTGGATGTTATCTATACTTCTACAGACAATAACGTAGTCTCTGCTTATGAGTCGTTGTATCAAGTGGCTAAAGAAAGCAAAGTGCCTTTAATTGCTTCTGATACAGGCTCTGTAGAACGTGGTGCGGTAGCAGCACTGGGCGTGAACTATCATGACTTAGGCCGCGAAACCGGTAAAATTGTGGTTAAGATCCTAAAAGGGGAAAATCCAGGGACTATTCCTGTTTATAAAGCAGAGTCTTTAGATTTATACCTCAGCAGAAGCCATGCGGCTGAGCAAGGTATTGAGCTGCCACAAGATCTTCTATCAAAAGCTAAAGAAGTACAAGACTAAGGCAGTCGTTTAATTTGCCCTGTAAAAGGCACATGATTAATCTCATGTGCTTTTTATATTGTTTAGATTTTAATATATTTGCTAGAATAAATATTTTTCTATGACCACATCTTGCGTATTAAGTTATGGTCAATTGATATTGGTGGGTGCTATGCTATCGGTTGTTCGTTTTCGCAATCATAATACTCATTGGTTTACCCTAAGTGCAGATTGCTTAATCTGTTAAATAAACTTTGCCGGACTGTGCTATGTAGCAGCCCGTCAAACTCAAAGCGGTGTCTAAATCTCTTATGTCTCTCATTGCTTTTTTTGGTGCCCTCGAAAGTGGTCTAATTTATGCCTTAGTGGCTTTAGGCGTACTTATCTCATTTCGAATTCTTGATTTTCCAGACTTAACTGCTGACGGAAGTTTCCCGTTGGGCGGTGCTATTGCTGGTATCTCTATTGTATCTGGTATTGACCCTTGGATTGCTTGTGGCCTGGGCATGTTGGCAGGTGCGGCAGCGGGTATGGTTACTGCGTTTTTACATGTGAAGTTAGGTATTTTGCAGCTATTGGCCAGTATTTTGGTGATGGTAGCTTTGTATTCAGTCAACTTACGCATTATGGGCGCGCCAAACTTACCTTTATTGGGTGAAGAGACTGTATTTAGTAACTTAGTGACCAATGAGAATGGCTACTGGATGCGCTGCGTTATCATCGGTGGCGTGGTATTGATTGCCAAATTAGTACTAGACTTGTTCTTTAGTACCGAAGCAGGACTGTCGATGCGTGCAACGGGCTCGAACTTGCGTATGGCTCAAGCACAGGGCATTAACACCTCTTGGATGACCATTATTGGTATGGCAATCTCTAATGCCTTGGTGGCTTTGGGAGGCGCACTATTTGTTCAAACCCAAGGTGGTGCTGATATTTCAATCGGTATCGGAACCATCGTTATTGGTTTGGCAGCTGTTATTATTGGGGAGACCATTATCCCTGCCAAGCGTATTTGGTTAATTACCTTCGCTGTGGTTATAGGTGCCATTATTTATAAGCTCTTTATTCAAGTGGCTTTATCAAGTAACACTCTACGTAGCATTGGCTTTGGCTCACAAGACTTAAACCTAATTACAGCCTTATTGGTCGTAATTGCCCTTCAATTACCAACCATTAAGTCAAAACTATTATCAGGTCTTCGAGCTTAACCGCCGTTGAATTGTTACTTTTAGCCCCATTGAACCCATAAGGATATCGCCCTATGATGCAAGCCAACGACCTTAGGTTAACCTTTAACCGAGGCACCCCTATCGAAAACCCCGCTCTACGTGGTATTAGTTTAAATATTGCTGAAGGCGAATTTGTGACTGTTATCGGTACCAATGGTGCGGGCAAATCTACCTTTTTAAACGCAGTGAGCGGCACCACTCGAGTTGACAGTGGCTCAATCTTATTAAACGGTATTGATGTTACTAAAAAGACAGCTCACCAAAGAGCACACTGGGTAGCCCGTGTTTTCCAAGACCCTATGGCCGGTACTTGTGAAGCCCTGACCATTGAAGAAAACCTAGCCCTAGCTTATAAAAGAGGCGGTAAACGAGGCCTAAGTTTTGCTCTAAATAATAAAAACCGTGAGCTGTTTAAAGAAAAACTGTCTATTTTAAAATTGGGTTTAGAAAACCGTCTGACTGATAGAATGGGACTGCTTTCAGGGGGTCAACGTCAAGCGGTTAGTTTGCTTATGGCCTCATTACAGCCTTCTAAAATCCTGCTACTAGATGAACATACCGCTGCACTAGATCCAAAGACAGCGGCTTTCGTATTAGAGCTGACCGACAAAATTGTCACGGAGAATAATCTAACGACAATGATGGTTACGCACTCTATGCAGCAAGCTCTGACCCACGGTGACCGTACGGTGATGTTACACCAAGGCCAAGTGGTTTTAGACGTTTCAGGTGATACGCGCAAAGACATGACCGTACATGACTTACTGGATATGTTTGAAAAAACACGTGGTGAAAAAGTAGAAGATGACAGTCTGATTCTAAGTTAATTTTAATCTGCTAAAAGCAGATAAGTTAAAAAGTAGATCCAATAATTACTTCTCGCCCTATAATAGTTAACAATAAAAAAGCCTTTCACTTAGTGAGTAATGCCTGTCAGTTAAGAGATTTTATAGCGGAATCGTGAAATTTGTTTTTCTAGAGCCCGATATTTATGGAGGCCTCTGGTTTTAAAAAACCATATTTCCGCTAAGTCTCTTGCTTAACTGACTGGCATTACTCACTTAGTGAGAGGCTTTTTTAATCTGTAACGCTACTCTACCCTGCTAATTTTAGCTAATGGTTTATGTTTATTAAGCTGTACTTAGTATCGTGTATTTAAAGCTTCTTATTTAACTGGTTCTATTAAATCTAGCCAGGCTTTTTTAATTTCTACTCAATCCTATTAATGTCACAACTTCTATTCAGTAACCGTCTTAGTAATTAGCTTTTGAGCGCCAGCCAGCGTGTTTTCAACATCGCTATAATCAATACCAGTATTTTCAATCAATGACTCTGTTGTATTGAATACGACCTGTACCTTGCCATCGACTTCAGTCACCAAAACCTTAAGGGGCAGCTGTAAAGCGAAGCTTGGGTCTTTTTTCATTAAAGGCGTGCCTGCTTTGGGATTACCAAAAATCAGCACAGTGGCTGGTACTTAGCTCGACCTTTTGCGCGGCCTTGGTGTGATCAACTTTGGCAAACACTGTCATGTTTTTACTAACAATAGCCTTTTCCAGACGTTGTAGCGTCTCCTCATAGCTGTATTTACTGTTAACGGTCTTGGTTTTTTCTACATTCGTAGCAGATGCTGTTATTGTTTTTCGAGAGCTGTTTTCAGTATTTGAAGTGTTTTTCTCAAATAGTCCCAGGTTCTGACAGCCAGTTAATAACACTGTGGCCACTAATGCTCAAACTGCCAAACTCATTTTATTTTTCATTAGGACTTACGCAACAATCAGTCTAGGCGAGCGTAACTGCTCGCAGAGATAGTCATCCAGCAAGCCATGTTTTAACTGATATACCGTTTTCTTTGTCTGCCTAGCAATACGGGTCAAACTTATCCAAACTAATATAGAACAGCAAATATGATTGCGCTGAATACGTGCTTTTCGACACTGATTAGACTCTATACCTGTTAATTGCTTAATCTCACGATGAAACTGCTCAATTTTCCAGCGTATGGCGCACACCTGTTGTACGTCATCACGATTTGTTTGAGTGGTGTCGTTGGTTACGACCCAATCCGTGCGGTGAGTACTCACCACAACCCGAAACAGTTGCACTTTATAGTCTTTAGGAAATTTATTGATCTTAATTAACTTGCCACTATCTTGTTCGGCCTCAGTCCATTGTAAAGCACTGACTGAGGTATAAACGCGTTGCCCCTTGGAATCATCAACCAAACGGTTGCTCTTAAGCGGACAGTAAAAGATTTTACCTAAACCATCAATGGTCAGCATGATATCTTTAGTAGCATACCAGCTGTCCATAAGCACCGTTTTAAATACCAATTGCTTGTACTCGATCGTGTGTCGTAACATATCTTCTAAATGATCAAGCTTGGTTTTATCATCGATGGCTTTGTCGTAAATACGGTAGTCAATAACCCAATACTGCTGGGTATGCGGGTTAACGTAGATGCAGTTTACAAGACCAATGCCTTTAATTAATCGTTTAGCATTGCCACTATATTGGCGGTTGACCAGTTCTATCTTATGACTGTGATCTTTGTCTAATACGGTATCATCAAAGAGCAAGTAACCCTCAGCATCGGCGACAATGTCTTGTTTAACTTGTTCCCATACTAGACGAGGTTTGAGTTTGTCACCTTTAATATAACGGTTGATACGGTCATGACTGATGTTCTCAGGATGATGATCAGCATAGTTGGTGATGGTGTAGTTTATTTGGCTAACCATGAGATACTGGCAATAATCTAGTCGGGTTACTTTGGGCTTCTTCATGACTATTATGGTACTACGCTATGCTTTAGATTGGCAATATATCTCTGGTTTTGTATAAGTCCTATTCATAATTCCCTCGGTTTTATAGATTGTGTGATTTAGTTGTTGCTATAGCTTCACACAATCCTAGCCGGAGTTCAAACTTTTGATAAAAAAAGGACCTAGCCGAAGCTAAGTCCTTATTCAATCTACAAACTTACAAATTGAATCGTCAATAATTAAATCTCAAACTGTAAAGGACGATCACCTTCACTGTCTTGGATACGGGTTGGTAGACCGATTTCATTAAGCAGGTTAATAAATGGCTTAACGTCTAACTCTTCAACGTTCGCCATGTGGCCCACATCCCACTCACCCGTAGCGACTAACATCGCCGCTGCGACTGGCGGTACACCCGCAGTATAAGAAATACCTTGGCTACCCACTTCGTTATAAGCTTCTTTATGATCAGACACGTTATAGATGAAGATTTCAGTATCGACGCCGTTGATTTTACCTTGGATTTTGTCGCCAATACAGGTCTTACCGGTGTAGTTAGGTGCCAATGAGCTTGGGTCTGGTAGTACTGCTTTTACCACTTTAAGAGGCACAACCTCTTGACCTTCAGCAGTAACCACAGGTTGCTCAGACAATAGACCTAGGTTTTGTAATACTGTAAATACATTGATGTAGTGATCACCAAAGCCCATCCAGAAGCGGATATTTGGCACATCTAAGTTGGCTGATAAAGAGTGAATTTCATCATGACCACTTAAGTAGCTATTTTGCTCACCCACAACAGGCAAGTCATCAGTACGCTTTACCTCAAACATTTTGTTTGATTGCCACTGGCTGTTTTGCCAAGAGTAGACGGTACCGGTAAATTCACGGAAGTTAATCTCTGGGTCAAAGTTAGTAGCGAAGTACTTACCATGGCTACCAGCGTTGATATCAATAATATCAATATCGGTAACCGAACCTTTATCCATCATGTCATAGCCGGCACGAGCGTAAGCATTCACTACGCCTGGATCGAAGCCTGCGCCTAAGATGGCAGTGATGTTGTTTTCAGCACAGCGCTCTTTACGCTTCCACTCATAGTTTGCATACCATGGCGGCGTCTCACAAATCTTACGAGGATCTTCGTGAATGGCCGTATCGATATAAGCAGCACCAGTATTAATACAAGCTTCAAGTACCGTCATATTAACGAAAGCAGAACCCACGTTAATAACGATCTGAGTGCCTGTCTCTTTGATTAGCTCAGCAACAGCTTCAGAGTCCATGGCATCAACTGCATGCGTATGTAACACTGCTGGCTGCTTGAAGCTGCCTTTTTCTTCAACGCTCGCTGCAATGGCATCACACTTCTCTTTGGTGCGTGAGGCGATATGTAACTCACCCAACACATCATTATTCATTGCACATTTATGAGCCACAACTTGGGCTACGCCGCCAGCGCCTATGATTAAGACGTTGCGTTTAGGGGTTTGAGCATTAGTAGTCAATCTGAAAATCCTCCTTAGTGGGTCAATTTAATCAAAATAGAATTGACACCGTGAGTGTTGTGCGTGAATTAAAAAGGAAGAATTGGGAAAACCCACGCACCCGAAATGAATTGTAGAACTGTCTTAAAATAAAACAACTTTCTTTAGTGGCTAATGACCAAAAAAACGTACAAAAGCCGAGCCATTAAAAACGCAGCATTATAATGTTAAACTGTTATTTATGCGACTGTAATTTGTGCTCTTTTCGATGATTTTAGCTACTTACTGTTACCACTTACCTTTTTTACAAAAAGCCTATCCACTGCCTTCTATAATGCCATGGATAGACTAGATTGGGGGAATTAAAGCCAATTAGCAAACAAATCACAGACAGTTAACCTAGTTATCCCAGTTTAACTGTCCGGTTTTCAGTATTAAGACAAGCTGGCTTTGAAGTCTTCATAACCAAAGGTTTTTTGAACCTTTAGCTCACCTTGCTCATTGCAAATCACGATAGCAGGCATGGCCACGCCATTAAACCAGTTCTTTTTGACCATGGTATAACCGGCAGCATTACCAAATGCTACTTTATCGCCGATAGCTAGTGGCTTATCTAGAGCATATTCACCAAAAATGTCACCCGCCAAACAAGATTTACCATAGATAATGGTACTGTCATCAGTCTGCTGGGAGATCATATGATACTGTTGCTCATTGATTTGTACCAAAGGCGCGGTTTCACGATAAATCAAGAGATCCAACATGTGCGCTTCAATCGAAGCATCTACCACAGCCAAAGGTTTACCGTTATGCAGCGTATCTAATACGGTCGTTACCAACTTAGCCGCATTATGAATGCAAGCTTCGCCGGGCTCTAAATATACTTGCACCCCGTATTTCTCACTAAAGGCTTTTAGTCGCTCGGCCAATGCTTCAAGCGGATAATCAGGGGCGATAAAGTGAATGCCACCGCCCAAACTTACCCACTCAAGCTGATAAAAAATATCACCAAACTTGGCTTCAATATCCGCCAAACTGGCACTGAAAGCCTCAAAACTGTCGTTTTCACAGTTGTTGTGAATCATGACCCCAGTGATCTCACTCAGCACTGGCTTGATTTTTTCGATATCGTGCTCCCCTAAGCGGCTAAAAGGACGCGCTGGATCGGCAATGATAAACGAGGAATTACTGGTTTTTGGGTTAATACGAAGGCCCACAGGAATGCCTTGCGCTTTGGCCCTGTCTTTGAACGCATGTAGCTGATTAAATGAGTTAAAGATGATTTTGTCGGCATAAGTTAAAACCTCATCAATCTCATCTTGGCTGTAAGCGACGCTATAAGCATGCGTCTCTTTGTCATCGCCAAATTCTTCTTTACCGAGCCGCACTTCATTCAATGAAGATGAGGTGGTGCCATGTAAATAAGGCTTCATTTCATCAAACACCCCCCAAGTGGCAAAACACTTAAGTGCCAACAAAGCTTTCGCCCCTGATAAGTCACATAGGCGTTTAACAATTTCTACGTTTTGCTTAAGCGCAGCAACATCGATTTGATAATAAGGGGTTTTTAGCATAGGTTCTTTTTGCATAGGAGCGTCCTATATTAAGTAGCTGATATGAAGCAAGCGTCTACAGTTATATATGGCAGCTATTGCTTAATTACAATAGCGGAAGTGATTGATTTTTAGTACTGATTTAAGTACAAGTTTAAACAATAGTACGTCACTGAACTTTTGACCTCCTCCCCTCGCTAAACCGAGGGGATTCCTACAGCTAGACGGTCAAGCCCGACCGCAAGGATGTTCTTAGCAGCATTGATATCTCTATCATGCCATGTGCCACACTC
>NZ_FUGE01000104.1 GCF_900162825.1 Psychrobacter piechaudii | reverse complement strand
GTTAAGAAAAAGCGTCAAGATTGGGGAATAGATTGTATCGATACGTTATTCTTCTATTTTCTTTGGCTGTGTGACTGTTTTTAAGGGCTATGACTATATATGGGTATTCCTCTAATTTATAGATAACTAGAGGTTATAAACCTGTCATAAAGCACAGATGTTATAGCATAGCGCCAGACACTACTATCAAACCCAGAGGATTAAAGTCTGGCAGGGCTAATTACCTTAAGCATTTTCAAGTTTAGGTCTTGCTTTTTCTACTGCTTTTAATAAAGCTGCTTTAAACTCACCGGCTTCAAATTGTACTAAATCTGAGTGAGCTGCACAGAAGTTGCGGGTATCTTGCCATTTCTCGGCAATAGATTCTGCCCAATCACAGTAGTCTTGACCTGCAGTAGGATGGTCGGTTAAGGCTTTCTTGGTGGTGGGATGTAGCCCTAACTCTGGTAAAACTGCTTTTAGAATCTTAGCAGGCGGGGTAACAAAGGTGTCATCGACATGTAGGCTGCGGCTGGCAGGATGATACGCAAGTAGTGAGCTGGCATGTATCATTTCGTTGGGTGAGATATAGTGAATACCTTTAGGCAGTGAAAACTCTAACTCAGGATAGCGTTCTGCTACGGCTTTACTCTCTACCAAATCTTCAGCCCAAGTCACTTCTGGAACCTGCTGTTTATGACGTTTACTGCCATAATTAATGGCATTTGGAAAGTCCTTAGCCATTTGAGCGCAGTGAATGGTATGGAAAGGATGTAAGTTTAAAATAGCTTCTACGTCCTCAGCATTATTGGTCAAGCTCATTACTTGGTCGCGTACATCATCGGTCAAAGTATAGCTGTCTAAAAATATAAATTTCCCAGACTCAAGTTTGACCAAAGAGCACTGAGTGCCAATGTCTATAAGACCACCAATTTTAAAAGAGCCACGTATATTCCAGAATCCTGAACCTAAATCTATAATTTTATGAGACATTTTTTAGTTCCTAGTTATAAGTATGTGTAAAACTATAAGACGATAAAAAGTGTTTAACACAATTTATGGGGATGAAACAAAATTAGAAAGGTAACAATATTATGCCGACTAAAGGGCTCTGGGTCTGTTATCAAAAGATATGAAATGTTAATAGATAGAGATAAAGGGC
Organism: Psychrobacter piechaudii; assembly: GCF_900162825.1. Classification (GTDB taxonomy): domain Bacteria; phylum Pseudomonadota; class Gammaproteobacteria; order Pseudomonadales; family Moraxellaceae; genus Psychrobacter; species Psychrobacter piechaudii. The sequence continues at coordinate 14,206 of NZ_FUGE01000104.1, read as the reverse complement.
AATGGTGAGCAATAACACAAATCTAGTAAAATAGAAGTAGGCGAGGTCTGTCATCCGCTAGGCGGTCAATAATAAACAGGATTTACAGCGCCAGGGGGTTTCAATGGTTTGCTTTAGCTCAAGGGGAGAGTTAATTCTTCTTAGCTGTCGACAGACTTGACACTGATAGCGGTTATCATAGACATAACAGTAATCTAGTATGGCAAACACTTCGGATGGGTCTGGTAGCTCAAAACACTCTTGTAAATAGTTTATTTGCTTTACGATATCGTCAAATTGTTCAATTTTGCATTTTTTCCAAAACATGCGACACAGTAGGCGCTGTCTAGAAGTAAGCATGGGTTCAAAATATAGTTCAAGCGATGCCATATGAGCCTTTTTTAGTAAAATCAATGTTGTTGGACTTAGCTGTTAACGCTTAGGATCGAAAGTTTTATTGTTTAAAATAACTATTATACGTCACTCAATTTCTAACGTCAGCTGCTGTTACTATGGAAAGTAAGTGACCTTTACTCTTAAGTCGCTATCAAAACGCTTGCTTTAAATAAGCAAGGCATCCTAGGTTGAACCTAAGGTGCCTTTTAGAGTTAGCTTCTAAAATTAATAAAAATCTATTTATCCTATAGCTATATTGTTGACAGTCTTACAGTAAGCTGTCTAAATGACGCGCAGGATCTGTTTCGCGAGCGGCTAATGCGTCCCCTACAGTTAAGCCAATGGCTTTGGCTACGCCTTCACCGTAGGCAGGGTCACACCAGTAGCAGTTACGAATATGACGATACTTGATAAAGTCTGGAGTTGGCTCAATATCACGGGCGGTATTATCAAATAAAGTCTGCTTTTGCTCATCACTCATTAAGTTAAATAAAGCGCGAGGCTGGCTGAAGTAGTCATCATCGTCTTTACGGAAATCCCAATGAGCTGCGTCACCGTTGATTTTTAAAGGCGGCTCTGCGTACTCAGGCTGCTCTTGCCACTGATGGAAGCTATTGGGCTCATAATGTGGACGACCTCCATAGTTGTCATCAGCACGGCCTAAACCATCACGTTGGTTGCTTGAATACGGACAACGTGGCTGATTAACTGGGATTTGATGACTGTTAACGCCCACACGGTAGCGCTGTGCATCAGCATAGTTAATTAGGCGGTTTTGCAGCATTCTATCTGGAGATACACCAATACCTGGGACAAGGTTACTTGGTGCAAAAGCTGCTTGCTCTACATCTAAGAAGTAGTTGTCTGAGTTCTTATTAAGCTCGAATTCACCCACTTCAATTAAAGGATAATCACCTTTTGGCCAAACTTTGGTTAAATCAAACGGATGGTAAGGGACTTTTTCAGCTTCTTCTTCAGGCATAATTTGAACGTACATCTTCCATTTTGGGAAGTCGCCTTTTTCGATAGACTCGAATAAGTCTCTTTGGTTGCTTTCCCGGTCCATACCTACTATTTCAGCAGCTTCAGCATCTGTTAGGTTTTTGATACCTTGTTGCGTGCGCATGTGGAATTTCACCCAGAAGCGCTCACCTTCTTCGTTCCAGAAACTATAAGTGTGTGAGCCAAAGCCATGCATATGACGGTATGACGCGGGGATACCACGATCACTCATGACAATGGTTACTTGGTGAAATGCCTCAGGTAAAAGTGTCCAGAAATCCCAATTATTAGTGGCTGAGCGCATGTTAGTGCGAGGATCACGCTTTACAGCTTTGTTTAAGTCAGGGAATTTACGAGGATCACGTAAGAAGAAAACGGGCGTGTTGTTACCCACTAAGTCCCAGTTACCTTCCTCAGTATAAAACTTCAAGGCAAAGCCGCGGATGTCACGCTCAGCATCTGCTGCACCGCGCTCACCAGCTACAGTACTGAAGCGGGCAAACATTTCAGTCTTTTTACCCACTTCGCTAAAAATCTTAGCACGGGTATATTTGGTAATGTCATTGGTGACTGTAAAGGTACCGAAGGCACCAGAACCTTTGGCGTGCATGCGGCGCTCTGGAATGACTTCACGTACAAAGTTACCCAGTTTCTCGTTCAACCAAAGATCTTGAGCCAGTAAGGGGCCACGAGGACCAACTGTTAAGCTGTTTTGGTTATTAGCGACGGGTGCGCCATTGTTCATAGTCAGCTTTGTGGGGGCGTATGGGCATTTTTTATCACTCATTGCGGTCTCCTTGAAATGAGGTGTGGGATAATTATTATTAAGCCGTTAGAGCTTAATATATTAGCTATTTTATAACTTTCGCTTTCCTGCTTAGTTCTATTAAAGTCTATAATTCATGTTTGGTAAAATAGATTAATTTTAACCTGATGATTTATTAAATATATTGAAGTTAATTCTATTTATTTTTAATCAATCGTATTATTATCTGTTTTTAACATACAAGGATTCTTCCCCCTAAGGTGTAATGCCAGTCAGTTAAACAAGAGACTTAGCGGAGATATGGTTTTTTAAAACCAGAGAACTCCATAAACAGGGGTTTCTAGAAAAAACGAATTTCAGAATTTCGCTATAAAATCTCTTAACTGACTGGCATTACCCCTAGGGTGTGTCTTTTTTTATTAGGTCAGAATATCTATGTCTCCAACCCTTATTGCTTATAGCTTTTTAGCAGGCGCCATCCTTTTTGAAGTTATAGGCACAACTTTTTTAGTTAAGTCCGAAGAGTTTACTAAGGTAGGTCCAACGCTAGCGACGGTAGTGCTGTATGCCTTTTCTTTTTATTTTTTGACTAAGTCATTAAGAGGCATTCCGCTTGGTATTGCTTATGCGATGTGGGGCGGGGTGGGAATTGTACTAACGGCTTTGATTGGCCTGCTGGTATTTAAACAGAGTATTGATATGCCGGCAGTAATAGGCATTGGCCTGATTGTGACCGGCGTTGTGGTGCTTAACTTGTTTTCAAGTTCTGTGGGGTGAGAGGTAAGGAGGTTTAAGCGAATATGCTAAACCCGGCTATCAATAATAACCGGATAGCCCTTATGCTCAATCACAGTGGCTTTCACTCCATACAAATCTTGGATGGTCTCTTGGGTAAGCACTTCAATAGGATGGCCGGTTTGGATAACTTGACCGGCTTTCATCATCACCACTGTATCAGCAAATTGTGCTGCTTGGTTAATGTCGTGCAGCACAATGACCACGGTCTTTTTTTGTTCATGCGCTAAGCTGCGTAGGGCACGCATCAGCTGACCTGAGTGGTACATATCTAAGTTATTAAGTGGCTCATCAAGTAGTAAGTAAGGGGTATCCTGGCAGACAATCATAGCAATAAGTACCCGCTGCTGTTGCCCACCGGATAAGGTAGATAAATAGCGATCCGCCATATCCTGTAATTCGAACTTTTGGATAACCTCAGCCACTTTCTGGTGATCCGCTGGGGTGGGCCGGCCTTGATGATAGGGGTAACGGCCGAACATCAATAGCTCTTCCACGCGCAGACGGCCTTGTAACTGATTGTTTTGAGCCAATATGGCCACTGTCTTAGCCATAACCTTGCTGTCGGTATGTGCAATGTCATACTCACCAAACTGAACCGAACCACTTTGCAAGGGTTGCAGTCGCGACATGACACTGAATAAAGTGGATTTACCCGCTCCATTGGGCCCAATTAATGCAATCACTTGGGCATCTTCTAAGCTTAAACTGATATTGTTTAAGATAGGGGAGTGATCGATGTGATGGCTTACATTATTAATGGTAATCATAAAGGTAGTCAGCTACTAGAGATAAAATAGGGTGAAAATTAGGGGGTTATAATAGTAAGTTTTAAATAAGCAGCTTAACTGCCTTATTTGTTACCTAAACCAGTTGCTTACGATATTGTTTTAATATCAGGCCGATAAATACCATACCGCCGAGAAGTTCAATCACCACTGAAAGCACACCCGCCATACCCAGCACCCTCTCAAACAAAGTCTGGCCCAACACCAAAGTAATCATGGATACTAAGCTGACCAAGACGATGCGCTCGCTGTGATACATACTGTGGCTGATGCGGTTGGTCAAAGCGCATACCAATAATCCCAAAAATACAATGGGACCGACAAAAGCGGTTGCGGTAGCGACCAATACTGAGATGACTACTAATAAACGCAGGGTTAGGCCTTGGTAATCAATGCCAAGACCAATGGCGTCAGCACGGCCCAGCATCAGCACATCGATTTGAAAGCGCCAATGCCAAACAAGCCAAGCACTGACAATACAGATGGCTAGGCTCAGCCACATCATATGTAGGTTGGTGATATTAAATTGAGCAAAGCTGGCTGCTTGTATCACTACGAAGTCTTCGGGGTTAATTAGGCGTGCCACTAAATTTGATAAGCTTCTAAACAATACCCCAAAGATAATGCCTACTAAAATTAGCCGAGATAAAGAGTGCTCAGTACGATTAAATAATAGCCGAAACAGTAATAAAGAGGCGGCTACCATCAGCGCCACTTCAATGCCAAACTTTAGTAACGGCTGATTGGTAAACATATTAACCGCACCCAAAAAGAACACCAGGAGGCTTTGGATGAGAATATATAACGAGTCAAAGCCTAGTAAGGCGGGGGTTAAAATAGGGTTGTGGGTGAGGCTCTGAAACAGCAGCGTAGAAACTCCAATGCAATAACCCACAATCATAAGTGCTGCCAGCTTTTGCCCCCGAAACGGCAACACAAAGTCCCAGTTACCATTGACCTGTAAGGTCATAAACAGCACGCAGCTAATCAGTAAAGTCAGCAAAGCAATCCATACCGGTTTACTAAACACCAAGCCTGGATCGATACGCGACTGGGCAGAGCGAGTGGTCAGTGGGTTTTCCGAAGTTTGCTTATTTGAAGGCGCTAACGGCGAGCCTGTATAGTCCTTAATAGTGCTCGAGGACTTGGATATTGATGTGACTGATGCTTGCTTGGGTGAATTCATAATAAGCTTAGCTGGCAAAAAGGGTAAATAAAAGATAAGACTTAAAGGCTGCTATAGTGAGCTTACGCTGGGGCAGACGGGTTAACTTCAAGTTTACGAGGTTTGGGTTTGCGAGGTTTACGTAATAACAGCCATAAAAATATTGCTGCCCCAATAACCCCAAATACGGTCGCTACCGGTACTTCAAAAGGATAACGAATGCTGCGGCCAATAACGTCGCACAGTAACACCAAGCTTGAGCCAAATAATGCCACTGCAGGCAAGCATCGGCGTAGACTGTCGCCCATTAAGCGGCTGATAATATTCGGCACTACCAGTCCGACAAAGGGTATGGCGCCTACGGTGACCACTACCACGGCGCTAATCATCGCTACGGTCAATATCACAAACCAGGTCATCAAGCGCTGGTTCACTCCTAAGTTAATAGCAATGGCATCGCCTAATCCCACAATGGTTAGTTTGTCGGCCAAAAAGTAAGCCACCAGTGCCAAAGCACCGGTCGCATACAACAGCTCATAACGACCTGCCAAAATGGTGGAAAAATCCCCAAAACGCCATACTGACAGCATCTGTAAAGATTCTGTCTCATAGGCAATAAAGGTGGTGACCGCTTCAATAATACCGCCAAAAACAATGCCCACTAAAGGCACCATTAAGATATCTGTGGCAGGCAGGTGCTTAATCAGACGCATAAACAGTACCATGCCAGCAATAGCGCACAAGGTGGCAATTAACATCTTGCTAAATAGGCTACTTGTGGGCAAATACAAGCTCACCAAAAGTAAGCCCAGGCCTGCACTTTGAGTGGCACCCACCATAGAGGGATCGACGAAGCGGTTTTTTAACACCACTTGTAGAATCATCCCTGCCACTGCTAGAGAGGCACCGGTCAAGATAATGGCCAGCGTGCGCGGTAGGCGACTCACCAGCAATAGCTGCAGGTCGTTACTAACGGATTGCTGAGTCAACGCTTGCCACAGCCCTTGCCATGAAAAATCTGCCACACCTAGCGATAAGCTTAGCAAGATTAAGGCCACCAATAGCAGCACACTTAAAGTGTTTAGCAGCATAGGCGATAGCAGTATAGGTCGAGCTTTGGGTTTGGCAGAAGAATCAAACATAACCGTCTTTATTTTTACTGTAATAAGTAGGGGATAAGCGTTCGTTTATTGAGCGCTCTCAACTTTTTCGGCTTTATTAAAAGCGTCAGTGATAATTTCGGCATCTTTTAACCATTGATAATAACCACCGAAAGCTAGGTATGAGTCTGGACTTAGGTAGACAATGTGTTTGTTTTTCCAAGCTTTGGTTTGATGCATTAATGGGTTATCTAATACCGCATCTGCACCCACGCCTTCCTCGCCGATAGCTGAGCTTCTATCTAATACAAATAACCAGTCGGGATCGACTTTTTGTAAGTATTCAAAGGATACGGGCTGGCCATGTTGACCTTCTTCAATCTGAGTATCAGCCGCAGGGATGCCAAAGACAGTGTGCAAAAAGCCAAAGCGAGATTTTTCGCCATAGGCTGAGATTTTATTGCCATTGACTAAAACAACCAGACCATTACCTTTACCAGCACTGGCGGCTTTGGCTTGCTCGATGGCTTGATCAATATCTTGTTGTAGCTGGGCCGCTTTATCAGCTTTATTAAATAGCTTGCCTAAATCGGCTAAACGCTGTTTGCTAGACTCGTAGATATTTTCGGTATCTAAGGTAAGGTCTAAAGTTGGTGCCATTTTGCTAAGCGCATCATATTTTTCTGCCATACGTGAGCCGACTAAAATGGCTTTCGGCTGCATTTGATTAAGGGCTTCCATATCAGGCTCAAATAAAGTACCGATATTTTTACTTTCTGGAGCGCCTGCCGCTTTTAAATTGTCTAAATGTAAGTTGTCAGGCAGGCCGGCAACAGGTACTTCTAGGGCGGCTAAATCTTGCATCAAGGTCATGTCATACACTGCTAGGGGAGCTGGGTTGACCGGCAAGCTTACTTCACCGCGAGCAGTGTTGATGGCTACTTGTTGAGAGCTGTTATCTTGAGCCTGATTATTGTTCTCAGTAAAGCTGGAGCTTGCCTGAGTGTCGGCTGAATTACTGTGAGAATCAGCCTCTTGAGGTGAACAGCCTAGAAGGGCACCACTGACCATAAAGGTAAGTAGGACTAAACGGGCTTTCGAGGACAAAGGGTTTGCTAAACGGCTAGTAGAAAAAGAGTTAATCATAAAAATACTCGCGTTCCATAATTTAAAAATAAATATTTGTTGAGTAGTTAACTTAGTTTTTATAAACCAAAAAACGAGGCAAGCCTCGAGTGTGTCAATCAATTGTTGGCTATGATACGCGCATATACTAAAAAAGTAAATGATAATCATTACTATTAACAAATTAGAGGCTAATGGCTTATTTTCTATCACCCAAAGGGAGTAGGGAATTAACCTTGTATACTGCTTTTGCTTAATAGTGACAGACTGTGGGACTTGGTATATTGAAGGCAATTATAGGTAGGTGTGACTTAGGGATTATTCACTTTAAGCTTCGCCTACTTTTTTATTGCACAGGAGATTTATCATGCATGCCAAGGAGCTGCTTGAAATTGAGCGCCGTGATATTAGAGCGCTGCATTATACCTGGATTGCTTTTTTTCTAACCTTCTACGTTTGGTTTAACATGGCGCCACTGGCAACCTCTATGCTTGAGGCTGAAAGTTATTTGACGCCAGACCATATTAAGCTGTTTTTAATTGCCAACGTGGCATTGACCATCCCTGGCCGAGTTGTGGTTGGGATGGCGTTAGATAGATTTGGGCCACGTCGCGTGTTTTCAGTGTTGATGGTAGTGATGGCAATACCTACCTGGTTCTTTGCTTTTGGGACCAGTGCGATGCAATTGTTTGTATCGCGGCTATTCATGTCAATAGTAGGGGCAGGTTTCGTAGTCGGTATTCACATGACTGCACTTTGGTTCAAACCTAAAGACATTGGTTTCGCTGAAGGGTTTTATGCTGGTTGGGGTAACTTTGGTTCGGCTGCTGCCGCTATTACTATTCCTACAGTAGCGTTACAATTCTTTGGGGGTCCCGATGGATGGCGCTGGGCGATAGCCTTATCGGGCCTGTTAATGGCACTATATGGGGTAGCGTACTGGTTCTTGATTACCGATGGACCAACAGCTGACACTCACAAAAGATCTAGAAAAGCAGGGGCTTTAGAGGTATCAAGCTGGCGAGATCTGTGGTTATACTGTCTATTTACCATTCCGCTATATGGCGTGCTTGGAGTCTTGGTTTATCGCACCCAAGACATGGGGTTTTTAACCCAGACAGGTGCCATAATCTGTTATGCAGTGATAGCCATAGTGGTGGTTTATCAAATTTATAAAGCTTTGAGTGTCAACATTCCTATGCTCAAAGCAGGTATTCCTGAGGATGACAAATATCCATTTAAGTCGGTAGCAGCGTTAAACGTCTCTTATTTCGCCAACTTTGGAGCAGAGCTTGCGGTGGTATCCATGCTGCCAATGTTCTTTGCTACTACCTGGAAGCTAGACCCTACTGCAGCTGGATTAATTGCTTCTACTTTCGCTTTTGTGAACTTGTGGGCGCGTCCTTTAGGTGGCTATATTTCAGATAAAATCGGTAATCGCCGTTTAGTAATGCTGGTCTATATGTTTGGTATTGGCATCGGCTTTGCTTTAATGGGCTTGCTTAATGCCAGTTGGCCCTTATTTATTGCTGTGGTGTTTACTATCGGTTGTTCTGTTTTCGTACAGGGTGCAGAAGGGGCAACCTTCGGTATTATTCCTTCGATTAAGCGTCGTTTGACAGGTCAAATCTCCGGTATGGCAGGGGCTTACGGCAACGTCGGGGCTGTGTTCTACTTATTTGTTTATACTTTAGTAGATCCTAATATGTTCTTCTACATCATTGCTGGTGGTGCCTTCGTAGCTTGGTTGGTTTGTTTCTTGTGGCTAGAAGAGCCTGATGATGCCTTCGGTGATGAGTACAAAATGTCTTCTGTTGATATCAAGTTGGCAGAACAAGATCGCTTGGCTGAGCTTGGTAAGTAAGCTTAATATAATGATGCGTGAATTAAAAAAGACACCTTAATAAGGTGTCTTTTTTTTAGCTGAGAGAAAATGAATAGCGCTGTAGCTATAACTCTAAACTATTGACTGCCCAGACGGCAACATCAACACGAGTACGTAGATTGGTTTTATTTAAAATATGCTTTACATGCACCTTAACGGTGGACTCAGAAATGCCCAGCTCATTACCGATCATCTTATTACTATGTCCTTTAGCGATCATTTTGACCACTTGAAGCTCACGACTGGTCAAATTACTGACGATATCATCTAAGTTGGGGGTGCGTAAGGCTTGAGCCAGCACTGCAGCCAGTCTTGAGCTAACCACCAGCTCACCCCGTAAGGCTTTACGAATATCTAAAGCCACTTGTTCCGGCTGCATATCTTTTAGAAGATAACCATTGACCCCAAGCTTTAAGGCATTGTGGATATCATCTCCACTGTCAGAAACCGTAAACATCAAGATTTTCGCTTGATTGCCCTGGTTACGAATCTGCTCTACGGTCTCTAAACCGCTAAGACCAGGCATATTTTGATCTAAGATTACTAAATCAACTTCGTTATCTTTAAGATAAGCCAGAGCTTCCTCACCACTGCTAATATCAGCAACGACGTTGAAGTCTGATTCCAAACTTAATAGATCTTTCATGCCGCGGCGCAACATAGGATGGTCATCTACCAATAGAATCTTGGCAGGAGAGGCTGAAGTATAAACTTTAGAAGACATAAAAACTCGCAGGTAATAAAAGTCAAAGGGTAAGAATATTTCAAAGTAATGGATTGATAGCTAACTATAGGGGCTGAAAACTAAACTCCTAAAAATATAAAGCTCGATTATTTGGTAAAAAACTCTGGAGTAAACTGAGCTTTGACGAGCGTGCCTTTAGGTTCATTTTGGGTGATTTCTAACTTACCCCCTAAGCTTTTTGCCCGCTCTTGCATAATCATCAGACCATGATGATGAGTCTGATCAAAGTCGTAAGAGATACCTTGGCCATCATCGCTAATGGTTAACAGCACATCATCACTTTGGTTAACATAAACAAAATTAATCTGCACATTTTTCGCTTTGGCATGATGACAGATATTGGATAACGCTTCTCGGGTAATCTGAATCACATTCACTTGTTCGGAAGCACTTAAGTTTAAAGACATAACTTGATTATTAACGCTAACATTCAGCCCGCCTTTTTCAGCAAATTCATCTGCAGAATTGTGTAAAGCTTCATCAAAACTGTCATCGTTTAAGCTTAGGCGGAAAGTTACCAATAGGTCTCGTAGATGCTGGTAGGCAGAGTTGAGTCCTTCTTTGATATTAGATATAGAGTCCGTAACCAGCATGAGATCAGGACTATCGCAATGTGTGTGCTGTAGTCTTTTTTCTAATATGGCCACTTGAATCTTCAAGTAAGACAGAGATTGGGCCAGGGAGTCATGCAGCTCTCGAGCAATGGTTGCTCTCTCTTCAAGCAAAATAATTTGATGTTCCTGTTGACGCTGTTGCAATAAAAACATGGCTGTGCTTATTAAATTAGTCAAAGCGATAATCGCGTCTTTATTACTAGAAATAAGCGCTTTAGTGACGGCAATATCTTGGTCACTGCTTGCAAAGTTGTCTTCTATTATGGGGATACGATTGGGATCAAGCTGACTATTTGAAATCTCAGCTGCTGTAGTCGCTCTTGATGTAGGGTAACTTATACCAAGCGACTTTGGGCGCACCCTCAATTCACCATATTGAGATTTTTGATGACGAATATCAAAAGACTCAGTATAAACATTGGTTCTGATTAAGCAACTATCACAGTCAAGCGTAGAACATAAATCTCTTAAAGTACTACTGTGGATAGCAATGGCATCTTTGTGATCAAATAGCTCACTTTTAAGACATAAAGTAAACTCTAGCTCGGGAATAATTTTGCCAAAATCTGCAATTAATCGATTCAGTTCGACAATACTTACCTGAGTGGTTGTAAGGTATTTAGCAAAATCATAGAGTAAAGACAGAACTTGATTGGCCTTAGTTAAATGAGCTGTTTTAGACTGTATCTCACTTTGTAAATACAGATGGCTTTGTTCAATGGCACTGACCATATCATTAAAAGAGTTCCCTAAGGCCTCAAACTCACTATAACCCGTTATCGAAACTCGGGTGTCAAGTTTACCTGCTGTGAACTGCTCCTTAGCTTGCATCAGTTGTTTAATAGGTTTTAATACCTTTTTGCGAAGTTCTTTTATTGCCCAGAACATAATACCCATCATGAGTATTAGTAGCAAAAGCTGTAATAACTGTTGTTGGTTTTGCCGTTGCTCGTTGCGATACTGTAGCTGAGATACTACAGCATCTACTTGCTGAATATAGGGTAGGGAGGCAGTATAAAACCCTTGTGCGTCCTTATTTAACAACAAAGGTTGTAACTGTTGCTGCCATTGACTCTCGATTCGATTTAACTGATCGTCTATACGTTGGTTTTGATTCACCCACTGCTGTTGATAAATTTGTAATTGATTATTGCGATAATCCATATCCTTAATCAGCTCATCTATCTGTTGTGGGCTATTAAAATCTGAAGCCAATAAAAAGCTAAGACGGTAGGTGGCCATTCTGATTGAGCCAGCAGTGTTGATGGCTTTGGCATCATTTTGCGCAGCCCATGCCAAAAAACCACTGGTTATTGCTGATCCTAAAAATAAAAGGATAACTAGCACAATCACTAGAGGTGTGCGCACCATAAATGTGTTGGGAATCAGTTTGGATGACATAGTTAAAGGCTTTAGGGGTTGAAGGGAGTATGGCAGAGATGAGTAGGCAATATAAGTTAGCATTGACCATTGAAGCTTTGACATACTACTAAAGTAGTAGTTAATTGGATTTATTGCAAATTACCTATTTAAGCCATGGGATTAAACCCTTATAACCATACTAAATAATAGGATAGTGCAGTACCTTTACTTATCGGACAAATATACGTGAGTGTTACCAATTAACATCACTTAGCGAGGTAAGTATGAGTAATCGAAAAGAAGAATTAAAAGGGGGCAGAGTCATTACCGACTGGCGCCCAGAGATGGAAGATTTTTGGGAAAATGGCGGTAAACAAGTTGCCAGCCGAAATCTATGGATCTCTATTCCAGCGCTACTGCTTGCTTTTGCGGTATGGATGGTCTGGAGTGCGGTTATTGTCAACCTTCCAGAGATTGGCTTCGACTTTGATGATGGTCAACTGTTTTGGTTGGCAGCACTACCAGGATTATCTGGGGCAACTTTACGTATCTTTTACTCCTTCATGGTGCCTATATTTGGAGGCAGACGTTGGACCGCTATTTCTACAGCATCGTTATTAATACCGGCTGTCTGGATGGGCTTTGCGGTGCAAAATCCAGACACACCCTTTAGTGTGTTTGTAATCATTGCTCTACTTTGTGGTTTTGGTGGCGGTAACTTTGCCTCATCTATGTCAAATATTTCGTTCTTTTATCCCGCAAAAAAACAAGGAACAGCACTGGGTCTAAATGCAGGGTTAGGTAATCTAGGGGTATCAGTCGTACAGTTTGTGGTGCCTTTAGTGATTGGCTTTGGATTTTTTGGTGCTTTAGGCGGTGCTCCGCAGCTAACAGCTAGTGGAAAAGAATTATACCTTCAAAATGCCGGCTTTGTATGGGTGCCCTTTATTATCTTGGTCTCACTAGCCGCTTGGTTCTTGATGAATGACATCGCCTCGGCTAAAGCTTCCTTTAAAGATCAATCGGTAATCTTTAAACGCAAACATAACTGGATTATGTGTGTGCTTTATATGGCTACCTTTGGTTCATTTATTGGCTTCTCTGCGGCATTCCCTATGTTAATTAAGCAAGCCTTCCCTGATGTTAATGCCTTACAATTTGCTTTTTTAGGTCCTTTAGTAGGCGCTTTATTCCGTCCGGCGGGTGGCTGGATTGCTGATAAGCTAGGCGGTGCTCGCGTAACTTTATGGAACTATATCATTATGGTACTGGCGGTAGGGGCAGTGATGTACTTTTTACCCAGTGAGACCCGTGAAGGAAGCTTTATTGGTTATTTGATTTCCTTTATGGTGTTGTTTGTTACCACAGGTATTGGTAATGGCTCAACTTTCCGTATGATTCCAGTTATCTTTAAAAATGTTTTAGAGCGTGAACATCCTGATAGAGTGGGCACAGAACCTTTATTCGTAGAGATCCGCAAAGAATCAGCTGCGGTAGTTGGCTTCACTTCTGCTATTGCTGCTTACGGTGCTTTCTTTATTCCTAAAATGTTTGGCTCAGGGCTTGGCGTCTATGGAACTTTCATAGCTTTGATTGCTTATTACTTAGTTTGTATTGTACTGACTTGGTGGTATTACAGTCGCAGCAATGCTGAGGCTCCTTGCTAAACAGACTACCTAGTAGCTCAGCTATAAAGTTTTAATACTATTGTTTTTAAAACACCGCTTACTAAGCTAATGCCAGTCAGTTAAGGCTGACTGGTATTTTTTTTGGGATATTTTTGTGGTTTCCCCTTAACCACCCTCGGGCAAGATCGCTTTCTACGTTCAGGAATAACAAACAACTTTCCTTCCTCTAAAACTGCATCTAACAACTTAGGAAAGAGTCCTGCAGCCTGTAAAGGCGCAAACCGTAACAGATCAACAATCGTAATAGACGCCATATGAAAGCTAATTCGTAGAGGGCTAACGTTAGCTCTAAGGGCCATATAGCGCATCAAACGTCTTATTAGATTATAAGCAATCATAAGCCCCCAGAATTCTTGTAATACAAGCTGTGGCAGCTTACTTCTTAACAACAGCCCCTGCTGTAAATCAGACTTAATTTCCCTAAAAGCCATCTCGATCTCCCAGCGCTGCAAGTAAAGCTGTGCCATTTTATCCTTAGTAAAGCGTTTATCATCTACTAAAGAGGTGATGTATCGTCTTGTCTTGCCCTCATAACGACACTCAATTAATCGAGCTTGCCAAGTAGCAGGTAGGTTTGGATTCTTCTTTTGTGCCTGGGGAGAGACGGGCATTTGTATCAAGTAGTCCCCTTCACTAAAGGTTTTAATCACAGTGTAACGCAGATTATCTTTAGCCCGCATGAGCCAGTGACTGTTTGGATGGGCTTGTTGCCAACTAATCAGTAGGTCTGCTGAGAAATAGGCTCTATCAAAGAGCGTAATGCTATTGTCTTGAATATTTAGCTGACGGGCTAAGG
>NZ_FUGE01000196.1 GCF_900162825.1 Psychrobacter piechaudii | reverse complement strand
CTAAAAAGCTGGAAAATCACTTTAAAGCCTTTGATTTAGCTTTCTTTTACATCAATCATGGGTATGTCTAATGTCAGCCTACTTTTTGAACCACCACCAGATATTGTGTAAGCCCTAAATGATAGATAATATAATTTTTTTGCGTAACCTTAAATAAGAGCTTGAATTTCCATGTCAAAACCTATCACTCCTCTTGCCAACTTACTCTATAAATTTAACAGCCAAACCATTAACCGAAGCCTTGAGTATGTCAGCAAAATTGATCTCGCCAGTCTTGAAAGAACTGAAAGCGCTCAAGCCACTCTACTACAAGCTAATGTTAAAGGAACGAAAGAATACCACACCAAAATTGCTTACCACAAAGCGAGTCAGCGTATCACACAAAGTGACTGCTCTTGCCCTGTGGGAAGTTTTTGTAAGCACGGAGCGGCATTAGCACGTCTTTTTCGAAACGAAGAAGCCGAGAAAAACAATTACATGCGTGAGTTTTCGTTTGAAGGTGAAGAATTCCTGCAAGCTTTAATGCAAAAAAAATCTGAGCTTAACGATCTATCAGAGTACCAAGAATTAACCTCGGTATTAGCTAAACCCTTACCTATACCACCAACTAGCAGATTTGACCAATCTGGCCTTAACACAACTTTAAATAACAGCACCCAACATGATAAGGCTTTGCGTTGGCTCAAGAATTTACGCCAAAACTTAACTAAATTAGATAAAAACACAAAAAGTTACCCAGTCAATCATCAGTCCTCCCCTTTTGTATATCTAATTGAACAAGAGTTTGGGGAATTACAGCTAGAATTAATCAAAGTTCGGCGCATCAAATCAGGCGAAATTAGAGCTCCCAAAACCTATAATCAATACAGCAATATTTATTACAGCTATTCACAGTTCCCCGTAGCTACTAAAGCGTTATTTAATCAAATTTATGACCATGTCAAAGCACAGCAACTAGCCGCTTTTTCTAAGGCTTACATGATAGTTAACGAATTACCGCTCAACTTAATAAAGCAACTTATAGAAGATAAGATTTTGTACTATAAAACCCAGTGGGATAAAGATTGGGAAGAAGAGCAATTTCATCCTATCACTTGGTCAGATGAGATTTTAAATATGGAAGTTGAGTGGCTTGAAAACAACCACCAGCATGGCGAAAAACTCCAATTTAATTTACTCGACAAAGACCAAAATCGCTATAGGTTTGGTCAAATCGAAAATTTTGATGTGCTATTTACTCAGCCTTTAACCTTTTTTAATCGCGCTAAACGTCAGATTGGGTTAGTCAATACCGATGTTATCGGTGATATGCCAAGCGACATGCTATTTAGACTGATGAGCATGCCTGTTATTCCCAAACAATTAGTAAATGAAGTAGACGATGTTTTATCAAGTCATAAAATAACTCAAAAATTACCTAAACCCAAATCCGTCCAACCCATTGAAGATGTCCATGGCATATCACAGCCGATAATCCGTTTTAGCAGTATCGACGAACGCTACTTACCTTGGCAAATGAAAAAAGTACTATGGCAAGAGCAATGGATTGACAAAAAGTTTGTCAAGGCGGAATTGGTTTTTTCCTATAAAACAGGGGAAATCCCTGCCAGAACAGGCACTGAAACTGAGTTTTTTACCACGCGATATCAAGGCAAGCGCTACCATCAATACCGAGATATTAAAGCCGAGAACAAAGCCTTAAGAGCGTTAAAAAAACAGCTGAACTCTTTTAAATGGCTCAAAACAGCGGAAAATGTCAGTAAAAATCAAGCCACTATTGAATTGGACGAAGCACTCAACGCCTTATTGCCTATAAATAAACTTGCCGAAATCGGTTGGCAAGTTGAGCATTTAACGGACAGTCCGATTGATGCTGAAATGTCGCACAATCCAGAGTTGGTTGTCGAAACTTTGACTGATGATAAAATTGATAATGGCGATGAGGGCAGTCACTGGTTTGAAGTGGGGGCAACGGTCAGCGATAGCGAAGGGCATAAATATGATTTGCTGAGTATCGTGGCGTATTTGCTGGAGCAGTATCCTTACCTGATGCAGAAAGATATTGAAAATCTCATTGATAAAAATCATCTATTTGCGGTGAATGTAGGTAGCGGTCGCCCTAAGTTAGCAGTGGCTTTTAAAGAAATTTTGCCGATTTTACAAAATTTAAGTCATCTGTTATCACAAGATGATCGAAAAATCGATAGATACGATGCCCACCAATTATTTGACCTTGAGCACACCCTAGGTATGGCATGGCAAATGCCTGAAAAACTCAAAAGGTTTAGTGAAAAGCTAAAAGCAGGCTATCAGTCCAACCTGCCTACACCAAAAGGTTTCCATGGGGAATTGCGGCCCTACCAACAACAGGGCTTAGCTTGGCTGCAGTTTTTAGCCCAAACTGAACATGGTGGTGTCCTTGCTGATGATATGGGACTTGGTAAAACCGCCCAAACGCTTGCTCATATTTTAATGGAAAAACAGGCAGGGCATTTGACCGACCGGCCTGTGTTAATCGTTGCTCCCACCTCACTAATGCATAACTGGCAAAAAGAAGCCGAGAAATTTACTCCAGAGCTGTCCGTATTGCTACTGCATGGCCCAAATCGCCATGATGATTTTGACAAGATCAAACAGCATGATATCGTGCTTACTACTTATCCGCTGGTAGTGCGTGATGAAGAGGTTCTAAAAGACCATCAATTCCACCAAATTATTCTTGATGAAGCTCAGAATATCAAAAACCCCCGCAGTAAATCCGCCCAAGTGTTACGCTCACTGACCGCCAGACACCGTCTATGTCTGACAGGAACTCCCATGGAAAACCATCTCGGTGAATTGTGGTCGTTATTTTACTTTCTGATGCCAGGGTTCTTGGGCAGTCAAGATGTTTTTAATAAAAACTACCGCCATCCTATTGAGAAAAAAGGTGATCAACACAAACGCAAAAAACTAATCAATCGAGTCAAACCTTTTATGCTCCGTCGTCTGAAAACTGACGTTGTCAAAGAGTTACCTCCCAAAACTACCATCGAAGTCAATATTGACATGAATAACGAGCAGTCCAAACTGTATGAAGCAGTGCGAGCGACCATGCAGCATAGCATCAAAAAAATCATCGCTCAAAAAGGCTTTAAACGCAGTCAAATCCAAATCTTGGATGCGTTACTCAAACTGCGACAGGTCTGCTGTCACCCTAGCTTGCTAAATTTGGATAGTTTGCCAAAAGACAAAAAACCTACCAAATATAAAACTATGAAGTCCGCCAAACTTGATTATCTGATAGAAATGGTGGTAGATATGGTCAGCGAGGGCCGCAAAATTCTAATTTTCTCACAATTTACCAGTATGCTTGCGTTAATAGAAGAGCAACTTATTGTTCAAAAAATTGATTTTACTACACTCACGGGGCAAACCAAAAAACGTAATGAAGCAATCGATGCTTTCCAGACTGGGCAAGTACCTGTGTTTCTAATCAGCCTAAAAGCGGGCGGTGTAGGTCTGAATTTAACCACAGCCGATACTGTAATTCACTATGACCCTTGGTGGAACCCTGCTGCCGAAGACCAAGCCTCTGATAGGGCATGGCGGATTGGACAAGACAAGCCTGTATTCGTTTACAAACTGATTACTAATCAAAGCATTGAAGAAAAAATTATTGATATGCAAAAAAATAAAGCCGAGCTTGCTAAATCTATCTTAAGCACTGATCATGAAGGGGAAGTCAAGCTAAGTGAAAATGAGCTTTTAGGATTGTTTGAGAAGTTTATTTGATTTAGAGACTTTCCCAAATTTTGTGTAACTGCTTATACTCTGTTAGCAAATTGCAGTTACACAGAATCCGGAATGGGCTCGAGCATTTTTGTCGTGTACAGAGAAAATCGATATTGAAGTCATTAAACAGTTTATCTTTTAAATCTTGACTGACATACCCTCGATCACCAAACAGTTTACCGAATATATCATTTGCTAGCCTCTGTCTTAGCGGCTCTCTATCATCTATATTTCCCGGAGTGACTCTAATCGATAATAACTCACCGTGATGATTAATAATGGCGTGCAGTTTAAATCCGTAGAACCAACCCATACTTGTCTTGCCTCTTTGAGCAATCCCCTCAAACCCCTTATGACGCTTAATCCGCCGGTTATGGCATACAGATAGTTTGGTAGCATCCACAAAGCTAATACCTGTGCAACTTCCCATCAAGCTTTTGAGATAAGCACACAAAGGCACAAGAGCTTCTTTTTTTGACCGGCTTATACCAAACTCAGGATATTTAGTCTAGCTCTACCAAAGCTTGTTGGTCAGCTGCTACAAAGTGTAGTAGCAAGTCAGTTAATGCAGGTTGACCTCCTCCCCTCGCTAAACCGAGGGGATTCCTACAGCTAGACGGTCAAGCCCGACCGCAAGGATGTTCTTAGCAGCATTGATATCTCTATCATGCCATGTGCCACACTCAGCACACCTCCATCCTCTTATTCGCAAACCTGCTCTACCTCTCGGACTACTGTCACTTATCTTGTGGCAGCACGAGCAGGTCTGGGTAGTGTAACTCTCATTTACCATCTCAAGCTGACAACCTGCATGCTTGCATTTGTATTCCAGTTGTCGTTTAAGCTCAAACCATCCTGCATCGTATGTTGATTTAGCTAGATTGGTTTTT
>NZ_FUGE01000011.1 GCF_900162825.1 Psychrobacter piechaudii | reverse complement strand
TAGTAGTATCAGCTACTGACGGCCCAATGCCACAAACTCGTGAGCACATCTTGTTATCACGTCAGGTTGGTGTTCCATACATCATCGTATTCATGAACAAATGTGACATGGTAGATGATGAAGAATTACTAGAGCTAGTAGAAATGGAAGTACGTGAATTACTTTCAGACTACGACTTCCCAGGTGATGACACTCCAATCATCAAAGGTTCAGCTTTAGAAGCGTTAAACGGTAAAGATGGCAAGTACGGTGAGCAAGCAGTAGTTGAACTACTAAACACTCTAGACACTTACATCCCAGAGCCAGAGCGTGACATCGATAAGCCATTCCTAATGCCAATCGAAGACGTATTCTCAATCTCAGGTCGTGGTACAGTAGTAACTGGCCGTGTTGAGTCTGGTATCGTACGCGTTGGTGACGAGATCGAAATCGTTGGTATCAAAGACACAGTTAAAACAACTTGTACTGGTATCGAGATGTTCCGTAAGTTACTAGACGAAGGTCGTGCTGGTGAGAACTGTGGTGTACTATTACGTGGTACTAAGCGTGAAGACGTACAACGTGGTCAAGTACTAGCTAAGCCAGGTTCAATCACTCCACACACTAATTTTGACGCAGAAGTATACGTACTGTCAAAAGAAGAAGGTGGTCGTCATACTCCATTCTTAAATGGTTACCGTCCACAGTTCTACTTCCGTACAACTGACGTAACTGGTGCAATCCAATTACAAGAAGGTACTGAAATGGTAATGCCAGGCGATAACGTTGAGATGAGCGTAGAGCTAATCCACCCAATCGCTATGGACAAAGGTTTACGTTTCGCTAT
>NZ_FUGE01000188.1 GCF_900162825.1 Psychrobacter piechaudii | reverse complement strand
TGAGGCGTTACTTAACGGACGCTCTTTAATTGAAACTGTTTTTGATGAGCTTAAAAACTTGTGTCAGATTGAACACTCAAGGCATCGAAGCTTCACAGGTTTCGCTGCTAATCTTTTAGCAGGACTCATTGCTTACTGTTGGTTTCCCTTTAAGCCGACACTCAAAAACGTGTCGGCTTATGGGCAAGCTGCAAAAAACTAAGCTGTTTCAATGATTTAGGCAAGCTCTTATCCCGAACTCAGGTTACGTTATTTTCATAACATAGGGCTCTTTACAGTCTATCTATTTTGTTTAGCGAATAAAATTCGACTAATTACGCATCATACGGATCACGTAATACGATAGTCTCGTCACGATCAGGGCCTGTAGAAATAATATCTACTGGGCAGTCGATTAATTGCTCGATACGCTTGATATAAGCTTTGGCTTCTTCTGGTAAATCTTCGTATTTGGTGATACCAACCGTTGAACCTTTCCAACCTGGTAAGGTTTCATACTTAGGCGTTACGGTTTCGTAGAACTCACCGTCATGGGCCGCCGCAACCTCAGATTCAGGAATGTCATAACCAACACCAATACGGATTTCGTCTAGACCATCTAGTACGTCAAGCTTGGTTAAGCAGATACCTGACAGTGAGTTTAATACCACCGCACGGCGAAGTGCTTCAGCATCAAACCAACCACAGCGACGCGCACGACCGGTAGTTGCCCCAAATTCATGACCTACTTTCGCTAGGTGAGCACCCACATCGTCAAATAATTCAGTTGGGAATGGACCGCTACCCACACGTGTTGTGTACGCTTTAGTGATACCTAATACATAGTCTAGGTATAATGGGCCAATACCAGTACCTGTTGAGACACCACCAGCCGTTACGCTTGAGCTGGTAACGAAAGGATAAGTACCATGGTCGATATCTAGTAAAGTACCTTGAGCGCCTTCAAACATTAAGTTTTTGCCCGCAAGGCGCAATTGGTTTAGCTCTTCAGTTACATCACATACTAAGTCTTTTAGCTCATCACGCCACTGTTGGCATAAAGCATAAGTTTCGTCAAAATCAATGGCTTCAACTTTGTAGTACTGAGTTAACTGGAAGTTATGGTATTCAATTAAGTTGCGTAGCTTTTCTTCTAAGTCATCGCGGAATAGGTCAGCAAGTTTGATAGCACGACGTGCCACTTTATCTTCATAAGCTGGACCGATACCACGACCGGTGGTACCAATTTTACCTGTGCCACGTTTTGCTTCACGGGCTTGGTCTAAAGCGATGTGGTAAGGAAGAATTAAGGGACAGTTTGGTGAGATTCTTAAACGCTCACGAACTGGCACATTATTGCTCTCAAGCTCTTTCATCTCTTTTAACAGCGCTTCTGGTGATAACACCACACCGTTACCGATGAAACAAGTCACGTCATCACGTAAGATACCTGATGGAATTAAGTGTAGAACTGTTTTTTTGCCGTCTACTACCAACGTGTGACCCGCATTATGACCGCCTTGGAAGCGGGCTACAGCAGAAGCTTTTTCGGTTAGCAAGTCAACAATCTTGCCTTTACCTTCATCGCCCCATTGGCTACCTAGTACTACAACATTTTTTCCCATAACAAATCCTTAACCACTCTTATTGAACTGTAAAAATTAAATTGCGTCATTGTGGCGCAGTTATTTTGAGTCTTAAAATCAGCGTATACCCTCGTATAAAACGAAGTTTAAACTGCTCTTAAGACCCACTCACCATCTTCTAAAATTAATTTGTGTGTCACGTTATTGGGGATATCATCAGCACTTAAAGGACGCACAACTCGATGACCCAAATCACGTAACTCTGAAATCTTATTCCCTAAATCTTCTTCAAGCTTGGCATTGTCATCATTACGCACGCCCTGCATATCGGCAAAGCTTACCAATACCAGCTTCGACTCATTTAGAGTGATAAAACGCTGAAGTCGGGTAACCTCTAAACTAAATCCGGTCGCACTACGTGAAGGCAATTCTTGGGCAATAGTAGTTGGAGCATTACTTGCTGAGTCAAAGCTCTCCCCATTAAAGCGGCCGCCACGCACCACAGCTTGTGACTCATTTTCAAAGTAGGCATTAAAGACAATACCTGTGTGGTAGTGATATCCTAATTCAGTAATATCAACACTAACATTGCTTTGATAAGTCTCTTTGATATGACGGGCCATGGTCTGAACCTCACCTACCGCTTTAATAATAGCAGCGTCTTGAGTTGCCGTATCTGATAAGGCTTCTTTTAAGGCAGTCATATCATGACCATAAACGGCCAAATGATAAAAGTCACTGCCCATAGGCAAGTATTCACAGACGTTCTTTAACTCGGGTAAAGCCTTATTGGCATATAAATTCATCAATACCGAAGCATCATTGTCCGATAATCCTGCCAGCTCTTTTAGGCGGGCAAAAATAGCCACATGACCAATATCTATGTGTAAATGTTTTTTTAGATCTAGGTTGTCGATTAGGCAATAAAGCACATCAATCAATTCAATATCGGCATCTAAACTATCACTGCCAAATATCTCAGCACCCAATTGCAGAGGGGTCCGTGAACCAAACAGACCATCAGGTAAGGTACGGATAACGTGACCGGCATAACAATAACGGGCAATTTTATCGGCTTTGCCCATTTTATTTAGGTGAGCATCGATACGTAGGATTTGTGGGGTAATATCAGCACGTACCCCCATAAGACGACCAGACAACTGATCAATGATTTTGAAAGTTTGACGTTTTAGGTCTTCTGAAGCATTGCCTAATAATGATTCCGTAAACTCAATCATTGGCGGACAAATAAGCTCATAACCCCGGCTTACTAGTAGCCGGGTTAACCTATAACGTAGCCACTCTTGTTTTTGGGCCTCTTCAGAAAGTAAGTCACTCACCCCATCCGGTAATAACCAGATGTTATCTACATCTGCTACTGGGGCTAGTTTATCTGAAGGCTGGCTTTTATTTTTACTGGAGGTTATAGAACTATCAGACACAAGTAATCCTTGTTTGGAGGCGATACTCATTACTCAAGCCGGTTCGCCATCACCAAATCGTTAGTTAAAGTGTATTAGTAAGTAATCGATATTTTAAGAGTATATAATTTTGAACAATTAAGCTTGTACAAACAAAACTATGAATAATAGAGGCCCTGGCACTCTGTACATTTTGTCTGAGCACACCACTAAACGGCGTACACCGTTTTGCTGTGAATCATTAAATTCATTATTTAAGCCCACTTTTGTATGCTATCAATTAGATTTCGTACAAAAGCTATAAAACTTGCCTGATAAAGCTAAGGACATCTTAATTGCCGGTACGTTGACAGTAAGATTTAAGTCTTTAAAATCATTTTAACACGACTTTACCCTGCCATGGCTAAATTCGACATTCAATAAGCCAATTAATTTATGACTTTAAGTCTAGCATAGCCAACCGCTTTCGCCTAGAGAAACCCATGATAAAACTCAAAACTCGTTTCATTAATATCAGCTGGACCCGTTAGTTAGCTTCCGACTTAAGTTAGTTCCCTACAGCAACAATTAATTGATAAACAAAGATTTTCAGCCCGCTGATTTGAGTGGGCAAGCCGCCTATCTTAACCATGAATGTGTTACTATTTGGTTTAAATTTATCGATTAACCACGGTTTAGATATTATCCTACCCCTCCTCATTCAGGCTTACTCAAAGATTAAATATAGACTGTCACAATGTGCTGAGGCGTTGTTCGACCTAATACTTTGTAAGCCAAGCTGAGTTATAGAGCATATTTATCATAAAATTTTATTTTAAAGAGATACCTAACTATGTCTAGCCATCATCCTGACCCTAAGTTAAACCAAAGAAATGTACTAGGCACTGCTTTGGCGAGCTGTTGTTTTGATCCTATCACTGGCTATTATCGTAATGGCTTTTGTCATACCGGCCCGCAAGACATTGGACAACATACTGTCTGTGCCAAAATGACCAGCGAATTTTTAAGCTTCTCTGCCAAGACTGGTAATGACTTGATTACGCCGGTTCCCGAATTTGGCTTCCCAGGATTAAAGCCAGGCGACTACTGGTGCATCTGCGCCCTACGTTGGCTGGATGCTCTAGACCATGATATGGCTCCAAAGATTAAGCTCGAAGCCTGTCACGAAAGTCTACTGGAGCTAGTTGATATGGAAACTCTAAATAAATACGCTTTATAATACAGACATTTTTAGACTGGGATACTACCAGCCGATGCTCTAGCCGTTTACCTCAACACATTACCATCTCTTCGTTCACCAAAGTCATGAGGGTTACCTATGTCCGATATAAGAATAAAAGAAGAGCAGCAAGCTCTATCCTTTATGTCGCCTACTATGCCGGTCTATGATCCTGACGCAGAGCGTGTAGAGGATTTTGAACGCTCGGGGATTAACGAGATTGTTAACTGCTGCGTTTACTCTCGTAAAACCGGTGAGTTTGTTGAGAAAATAGACTTAGACGAGGTGAGCAGAACACTAACTAATAAAGGGGAGTTTATCTGGCTTGGGCTATATGACCCTAGTATTGAGACCATCGAGGCGGTGCAAAAAGCTTTTGATATTCACGAGCTGGCTTTAGAAGATGCTTTTAACGAAAATCAACGCGCTAAAATTGAGTCCTATGGCAACGACTCTTTATTCGTAGTGGTGCGTACTGCTTATTTGGCCCATAACAATATTCACTATGGCACTACTTCAATGTTTATGGGCAATAATTATATTATTACCATTCGCACTGGCGCCTCCAACTCTTACGCCCCAGTTCGAGCTTACTGCCACCGACGCCCAGAAAAAATGTCTATGGGCCCAGTCTTCGTACTACATGCGGTATTAGACTACGTGGTCGACAGCTACTTGCCTATCATCGACAGCCTAGGTGAGTACTTAAAAGAGCAAGAGCGTAATATTTTTTCTTATAAATTCAGTAAAGAGATTCTGCAAAGCCTATATATTTTAAAGTCACAGCTGGTACACATGCGCGCGGTAATGATGCCGGTACAAGACATTTGTAACTTCTTTATTAATCACAAAAAAAATGAGCTGGTTTCCACCTTTCCCAGCATTGCTAAGCCTTACTTTCGCGATGTAAATGACCATCTATTACGCGCTATCGACGCGGTCAATGGCCTAAACGAGATGCTCAGTGTGGCAATGGATACTTATATGGCAATGGTCAATATGGGGCAGAACGAAGTGGTACGCAAATTGGCTGCTTGGGCCGGTATCTTAGCCGTTCCGACAGCCGTAGCGGGGATATATGGCATGAACTTTGATATTATGCCAGAGCTACATTATGAGTATGCTTACTTTGTGGTGCTAGCGGTGATTCTCACCACTTGTGTGGTGTTATATCGTCAATTCCGTAAGTCAGGCTGGCTATAGACCATTCTAATTTCTTGTGCTTGCTTTCCTACTATTATGGCTTGATATTAATTGCGACTACTTTTCGCTAGGGTCAGTTTTAATATAGTTTTCCTGAGCACTGTGTTCCTGAAGGCTATCTTTTTCAGAGCTGTTCTTGTGCAATAAATTATCTTCAGGACGACCAAACTTACTGGCTGTCCACGTTAATATAAAAATAGCGATACTGAGTATAAAGATAGAAAAAGTGGTGGTTATTAATAACCATAAGTGAAAATCTTCGGAAACCGCCTGTACATCTACTACCAAGTGTCGTGACAAGGCAGTAATGGCAATATAAATCAAAAACTGTACTGGCAATCTATGGGTTTTAAAATAAATCCCTATCATGGCCAACAGCTCAAGATAAATAAACAGCATAAGGATGTCTTTAAGCTCCGCTTTGCCAGCTTGGACAATGCTAATGAACTCAGCACCCCCTGCCCAAACTACCACAAGTCCTATCACTAACAATGCTAAATAATGACTGATATCAATCATAAGCATCCCAAATGACTGTGCCTTTGCTTGCCAGCTATTATTGGGGTGATGTGAACTCATTAGCAATGCTCCGTTAACTTAGATAGTCTGGGTTTTGGAGGCAGATATTTGCATACCTGCCTCCTTAAATTAATTTACGACAATTCTTAAATGGGGTTATTCTCTAGCCCACTATTTAGCGGCTTTCTCAGCTGCTTCTACCGTCTGGCGAATCAAAGTGTTAATCGTCATAGGACCTACCCCGCCTGGTACTGGGGTATAAGCCGCTGCAATCGACTCAATACCTTTAAGTTCGATATCGCCTACTCCGCCATCATCAGTAGGATGGAAACCGGCATCGACTACGACAGCCCCTGGCTTTATCCAGTCTTTTTTGATCAGCTCAGGAACACCCACTGCTCCCACAATGATATCAGCGCGACCAACATGCTCAGCTAGGTTTTGAGTGCGTGAGTGACAGGTGGTCACTGTGCAGTTAGCGTTTAATAGCATTTGTGCCATTGGCTTACCTAGAATGGCACTACGGCCCACAACTACGGCATGCTTACCTTCAAATTCAATACCGTTTTTCTCAAGCAAGTACATGATACCTTGCGGCGTACATGAGCCATAAGCAGGCTCACCCATGCTCATACGACCGAAGCCTAAAGAGGTTACACCGTCTACATCTTTGGCCAAGTCAATAGTATCAAAGCAAGCACGCTCATCAATTTGCTCTGGTACCGGATGCTGTAACAAAATACCGTGAACATCTGGATTGTTATTGAGCTCATCAATTTTTGCCAACAGCTCTTCTGTTGTGGTGCTGGCAGGCATCTCAACTTTGATAGATTCCATACCCACGCGCTTACAAGCATTGCCTTTCATGCGCACATAAGTAGCAGAAGCAGGATCATCACCGACTAAGATAGTCGCTAAAATGGGCGTACGGCCTGTTTTTTCAATAAGGGCGGCAACGCGCTGGCTTAAATCGGTTTCAATTTCTTTTGCTAGTGCTCTGCCATCAAGGCGTGTTGCAGTGGCTTCAGTCATATCTGGCTCCATCTTTTCTCATTGTGAGGGATTGCTAGTTTTCAAGCGATTTCGCTTAGGGATGTGTTTATTAGCGATATTGTAACCTATGGCGACTAAATATTCCGACCCACTTTGTTGTATGCCATGACTTTTCTAACACTTATTCCCTATTTTATGGGCATCTCCCCAATTTATAACTTAGCTTATGGTTTACCCATAAAACTTTATTAACCGTTGTAGTTGCTATGCCTTCTTTTGGGAATATTTGAAATTTGTCAGTATTTACGTTACCCTGTGTTTCGCAATTATTGCTGTCTATTTTTTGAACAAAGGTTTTTAATAAGGCTTTAAAAAGTAGCTTTACAGCAATTTGTTAGAGTTATAGAGGGCTTAACGCAACACCTCAGTATTAACTCTAACAGTTATACATCTCGTTAAGATGACAAGCTTGATTCAGAAATCAAATGCTAGGTCAGATCAACGACGATGTTGTCAAAAAGGTACGAACACACTGGCCCCTTTTGGCTCAGTGCGTTGCTCGGTGTCAGTTTATTTTAGATAGATGAATAAACTATGAGACCTACAACAGGTTCGATACGTATCCAATATTTTTATCTTTTGACATTTGGTTTTGTTCACTCGCTCACTGAGCAATGTCACGACCAACCACAATCAAAACAAAAGTTAAATTAGCATTTGCTGACGGTTAAGACGATAAGTTATTAAAACGACAAGCTTTAACGTCAGCTCATCAAATGTTTTAGAGAAAGCATGTTAATCGGCCTAGCGGCGTATTTTTGTACGATGCTTTTTGCCGTTTAAATTTTGTCAAAGCCTCCTTTGACAAGCGGATTTGCTCGCCCTTTAGAACAAGAAATAAGCAAGATTTGAAATTGGTTGTGAGTGATTCATATGCTCTACAAGTTTATATGAGAACAAAACCACTAAGGATGGTTCAGATAGTTAGTGTGGAATAATAAGACTGTCATCCTTTCCCCTAATTTTTTTAAGGAGAATGGTTTGCAAACTCAAGAACTATTTCAGTTTTCCGCTTGGGCAATCATTATTATGATGCTCGTTTTTTATGGGGGTACCTACTTACTCTCATTACTTATTAAGAAGGACAAAGAAAGCACCTCAGGTTTTATGGTCGCCGGACACGGAGTTGGCTTTGGTATGGGTGCTGCTAGTATGACCGCCACCTGGATTTGGGCTGCCTCGTTTTATGCAGCAGCGACATCCGGCTATAAATATGGCCTATCAGGCCCTATCCACTATGGATTCTGGGGCGCATTGATGATTTTATTTATTTATCCTTTTGGCATGCGCTTTCGCCAACTGGCGCCAAACGGTCACACTTTGGGTGAGTTAATTAACGCACGACATGGATCCTCAAGCCAATTAATCTTAGCGGTCTCAAACCTCATGGGTAGTTTAATTAGCTTGATGGTCAACTTCACCGCCGCTGGTGCTCTGGTTTCAGTCCTTTCACCCCTATCTTTCCAAACGGGGGTGATTATTGCAGCCGTTGGCGTCTTAAGTTACACCTTAACTTCAGGTTTCCGCGCTTCAGTATTTACTGACTTTGCGCAATTGGTGGCGCTAATGGCCATCGGTGTGGTCATTATTCCTGCCGTATTATTCGCTATGGGTGGGCCCCAAGCTATGGTTGATGGTTTGCCAAACTTGACCGCACAACAGCAAAACTTCTTCTCATCAGAAGCCTTTTTACAACAAGGGGCACCCTACTTCGTAGCGGTCCTCGCCTATGCTATTGGTAACCAAACCATTACCCAGCGTCTATTCGCCATTGATAAGACCAAAATCAAAGCTACCTTCATTACCGCTACCGTAGGTTATGCTGGTATCGTGATTGGCCTTGGTATGATTGGTTTAATGGCATTAACTGTAGGTATCCAACCCCTTGACGGAGATATGAATAATATTATCCCGCAGATGGTAAGCACCTACCTACACCCAGTGTTTATTGCCTTATTCTTTATCTTAGTAATTGGCTCCCTGTCCTCAACGGCAGACTCAGACTTATCCGCCCTATCCACCATTATGATGGCGGATGTATATGGTAAAAATATCGCCAAAGACAACCCAAACCCAAAAAAAATGTTGATCGTTGGCCGTGCCACCATGATTATTGCTACGGCACTTGGTCTAATCTTCGCAAGCTTAAAGCTTGATATTTTAGTGATGCTGGTCTTTGTTGGCGCTCTATGGGGTGCTGTGGTATTCCCAGTTATCGCCAGTGTGTTCTGGGACCGTGTCACTAACCTAGCTTTCACCGCTGCGGTAATTGTTGCGCTACTTTTCTTCTGTATTGCCCGTTTTGAGCTGTTACCGATCGAAGGGGGTATCGCTCTAATGTTTGAAATCTTTGCTAGTGTCGGTGCTGCCGTGGTGATTGGCTTGATGGTATTTGGATTCTTCGGCCGTAAGCTAGGCTTTATCGCAGCCTTGATCACCTTAGTACTAATGCTAATCTACGCAACTGGCTTCTTACGTGATTATGAAGTACTACTATCGTCATTAACTGCTTACGGTGTCAGTACTATCGTTTGTGTGGCGTTAAGCTTAATGAGCAATGAACGCTTCGATTTTGAGCTAATCAAAGAGCGGGTCGGTAGTTATGATAAACCGCAAGGCAAAGCTCAAAACAGTGCTCAAGCACAACCAAAAGCCTAATAAGGTGCTTAACGCTAACTAAGCGCAGCTTTAAATACGTCCACTGTTGTGCTTAGATAGTGGTTAAGCCTTATCATCATTAATAATAAATAAATGGATCAAACAATAAGGAGTATATTATGAGTGCATTTGCTTATGGCTTATATATTTTAATTTGGCCGGCAATCACCTTAGCCGTATTGATACTCATCTGTACGGCAACTTATCGCGATATCAAAAAAGCGAAAGCTGAGAATAAAAGTATCGTATAACAATTCATTAGCGATAATGACCTATTTTTAAATCGATATGGAAGCATATTTGGTAACGTCTCGAAACGTACTAAATATGCTTTTTTTAGGAATGATTTCCTTATCAACCACCAAAAAATATCGGAAAATGCGAATATTTTCAAAATACTCTCAAGCGACCCTTGTATTTTTATTTTTTTTTGGTATTATAGGTCACCTCAAATGGCTGGGTGGCAGAGTGGTTATGCAGCGGATTGCAAATCCGTGGACGCCGGTTCGATTCCGACCTCAGCCTCCAAATTTCTTATTAATCTTTTTAATAAGTTAAAGAAAAAAAGTGTTGACGAATATTAATTTTATGGTAATATACGCGCACTAAATGAGTTGCTAGCAACACTAAGCGACTTAGTTAAAAAAGTTTTGCCCGGGTGGTGAAATTGGTAGACACAAGGGATTTAAAATCCCTCGCTAGCAATAGCGTGCCGGTTCAAGTCCGGCTCCGGGTACCATTACATAGTTCTATACTATCTTATAGAGTAGCCAAAGCCCCTGATATCAGGGGCTTTGCTGTATCTGGCGTATTATACTGTCCTATGAATCTATCCTAATCCATGCACTTTGAGTATACTGTCAAGTATACCGAGTTTTGAGTCTACTCATGGAGATCTAGGGTATGGAAAGAAAAGCGATCAGTTCAGACCGAAGTATCAGCAGCCATAAGCCTGAAGATAAGAAGTACTTCGTTCCTGTCAAAAACCACCCCAAACTATTCTTAATGGTACGTCCTACTGAGACTAAGTCATGGATGTATCGCTACTACCCGCCTTCAAATCCTAAGCAAAGTATTATTTCCATCGGTATATATCCAAGTATCTCGTATGCTCGTGCCTGTGAAGTTTGGCGTGAATATGAAGACCTATTAAGCAAAGGTATTGACCCTAAAGTTCATCGTGAAGAAATAAAGAAAAGTGTTATTAGTAAAACTAAAAATTCTTTTGATCACTTTGCTTGGAAGTATTTTGACAGTCTAGATAAGACTCAGAAGAATAACACCCTTATTCGTAAGAAAGGTCGCTTGGAGCTTATATGCTCATACATAGGTGATGAACCGATCAGTGAGATCAGCTCACCTAGAATGCTCGAAGTGCTATTAGATATTCAGGCCAACTCATTGAATAAAGCTGGCAAGCCTACGGATAAGGCTGAGCGTTGTGCTGGCATTGCCAGCGATGTATTTGTCTATGCTGGTGCTCGCGGCTTTTGTAGTAGTAATCCTGCGGCATTAATCAAAAGCCAATTGGCTAAATCGAGCTACGGTCATCGTCCTGCCATTACCAAGCCCAAAGAGCTTGCTAAGCTACTGCGGGATATTGAAACAATATAGTCATAGCCCTTAAAAACAGTCACACAGCCAAAGAAAATAGAAGAATAACGTATCGATACAATCTATTCCCCAATCTTGACGCTTTTTCTTAACCCAAGCCCAAGTTTGCTCAATAGGGTTTAAGTCAGGACTATAAGGCGGTAACCATAGAATAGTGTGTCCTGAATCTTCAATGATTTTTTGAATATCAAG
>NZ_FUGE01000110.1 GCF_900162825.1 Psychrobacter piechaudii | reverse complement strand
GACAAAAAAGCGAAGGCATCACTGCCAGACAAACCCACTTAAACTATGAGGCGGCGCAAGAGGACTTAGCGCAGCTTGAACAAATCCGAGATGACTACCGGAGTGGCTTAAGCAAAGATGAGCTTGCCAAGCTGCCTGCGATTGATCGTACTGAGGCAGAAACCCTCATTAATGAGGGTGAGCTTAAAGCCGCCAAAGAGAACACAGATGAGCTGCCAGCTTCAACCACTGGTCAGCCTAAAAAAACAAAGCGTGCCAAATACACAGTGATTCCTGACAACCTTGAGGTCAAAACCTGGGTTCATGAACCACTCACCACCGTCTGTGACTGCGGCTGTCAAATGAAGCGAATTGGGGAGGATAAACAAGACAAACTTGGCATTATCCCTAAGCAGTTTTATATTGAGCGTCACATCTATCCTAAATGGGTATGCCGTGAGTGTGACATCATTCATCAAGCGGTTGCCCCCAAGCAGATTATTAACAAAAGCATCGCCACCCCAGAGCTGCTTGCACACATCCTTATTAGCAAATATGCAGACCATCAGCCGCTATATCGGCAGAATATTATCTATCAGCGAAGTGGGGTAAATATCCCCGATGCTACTATGGCAGACTGGGTAGGACGCTGCGGCGTTGCCCTTGAGCCTTTAGTCAGTCGCTTGCATGAACTATTACTGTCTGAGCCTATCTTACATGCCGATGAAACCCCGGTATCTATCATGAAGAACCATGTAAAGGTAGGTGGTAAATCATTAAAAAAAGGCTATGTCTGCGCGTATCTTACGCCACAGCAAAGCTCCTTAAAGGCGGTGGTCTATGACTTTGCCGAAAGTCGTCGTAATGAGCACCCTAAAGCCTTTTTAGATAAGTGGCGCGGTAAGCTGGTTTGCGATGATTACAGCGGCTATAAGTTCTTATTTCATCAAGGTGTGACAGAAATCGGTTGTCTGGCCCATGCACGGCGTAAATTTCATGAACTGCATATCACTGGGCAAAGTATCGTGAGTATTGAGGCATTAACGTTATTTAGGCAGTTGTATGCCATTGAACGTGAGATTGATGAGCGCTTTGAAAAAAATACACCCCCAATACCAAGAGATCCCCAAATAGTTCGGCAAATCAGGCAAGATAAAGCCAAACCAATTGCCGATAAGCTGCACCAATGGCTACAAGAAAAAAGGCAGTTAACCACTAAAAATGCCAGTATTAGTAAGGCGATGGATTATTGCCTGAAACGTTGGCAGGCGCTGACTCAGTATCTAGATGATGGCAGGCTGCCGATTGATAATAATTGGGCGGAGAATCAGATGCGTCCGTGGGCACTTGGGCGTAAAAACTGGTTGTTTGCCGGTTCGCTGCGAAGTGGGCAGCGGGCTGCAAATATTATGTCCATCATTCAGTCAGCTCGCTTAAATGGCTTGGATGTGTCTGCTTATTTGACAGACGTGCTAAGACGCCTGCCTACTCAAGAGGATCTGGATGAGTTGTTACCTCATCGCTGGGTGCCACCGCAATAGGGGTTGGTCGGATGCTTACATTATAACGGTTCAGACAGTTAATAAACACAGGGGCAGGGACAAATAGTCAGTCAAAGGCATTGTTAAAGCAGCGGTGGGCTAGCAGTACTCAAAGGACTTAAAGCGATATTATATGAGGAGTTTATTTAAGATGTAAAAAGGCCATAGCCGTCATTAAGGCGTCATTGTAAGCATCATGGGCTGCTAGCTCAGGCAGTTTTAATTGCTGACAAATGGCACTTAGCTGCTGAGCTTGATGCGAGATACCTTGAGTACGATTGCCACTATATCGGCTATATAAGTCCCGTATATCGATAACGGGGTTAGGCAGAGCAGTCCCCATATAGGATTTGGTTATCTGATTCAAAAACCCTAAATCCAATTGCGGGCAGTAACCCACAATGGGTCTATTGCCAATAAAGGGTAGTAACCTCTCGAGCATTTGTTCATAACTTAAGCCGTTTTCCACGTCCAGCGGACGTAAGCCATGAATGACAATGGTGTCTTTTTTTGGCATAACAGGCGGACGGCAAATGAGATGTAGACCCTCACCACTTTGTATTTGTGAGCCATTGATATGAATGGCGGCAATGGACAGCAGATGATCTTTTTTTGGATTTAATCCAGTCATTTCACAATCAATAGCCACCCATTGATTCGGCTGTGGTGGCTGAAACATCCCCTTATACTCAGGACGAGTCAACTTCTTTAGATACCAAGCGGACTTTAGGTTCTGTACTAAGTTCATGATTGCCGCCTTTAGGTCAAGCGATATCTAATTGATAGCGTTGACGCAGTTCATTTTTGAAACTTTTTACCACATTGAGGCACTCTTTTAATAAGTCTCTTTCTAACGCGGATAACATGGCAGGGTCTACTTCTCGAGCCAGTTTATTATCGGTAGCAAGGGCAATATCTAACCGTCTTGCCATAAAAAACTCTAACGCTTCATTTAAAGTTTCTGCCCGTTTAGGAGTAATAACGCCCAACTGGGCTAATTGTTGTAGCCGATCTTTGGTACTGGTAGCCTCAAAGATATCGTTTTCTAAGGCCAAGGCACGAATACCATGTACCAAAGGAAAAATACCGGCCTTTTTTAAGTCAATGTCTTGTGGCATGGGTTTGCCGATTAAAGGCACGAACTTTTTCCACCACTGATTGATTTCACCAAACTGTAAAGCGGCTTGGGCAAAGCTGCGCACGAACATAGGGTCGGCACTGCGATGAGCGATCTGTAGGTGTTTACGTAGCCCCTCAAGCAGACGCTCATCACCGCAAACATATGAGGCATCTAATAAGGATGACAGCCATATGGCGTGTTCCGGCTCTTTTTGACTAAACCAAGTAGATACTTCAGATTTGAAACGGTTTAGAGGCTGTCGCCATAACGGGTTGGTCATCATAATATTGCCTTCGCACAGAGGATAGCCCATGTCGGCTAATGTCTGATTAAAGGTTTCTGCATAGTCAGCAAGATTGGGATCGCTAAAACCATTGCGAATAATAAGCGCGTTATCTTGGTCTGTGCGCATGATTTGTTCACCGCGGCCTTCAGAGCCCATGACGATTATACAAGTGTTTTCATAAACCATATCTGGAACAATTAACCGCCACAACTTAGCAAATACGTGCGCATTTAAGGCTTGGACGATACGACTGATGACGCCGATTTTAATGCCATTATTGTGCTGGGTACGGATATATTGACCGATAGATTCAACCGGCTGTTTTAGACCTTCGATACTGTTGGCCTGCTCAATTTGTAACGACAACAGCTGTGAGTGATGACTCAAAAATGCCAATAAATCACTTTGCCCCAGCACTCCGATAACCTCCTCATTTTCATCCAAAACGGGAAGACGGTGCACTCGATAGCGAATCATGGTCAATAATGCTTCACTAATATCTTGTTGATGAGAAATAGTGTGCAGTTTGAACTTGGCATAATCTCGGCACAGGGCTGTGCTCATGTCTACTTGCTCACTTACCGCACGGCAAATGTCTGCATCGGTCAGTATCCCCAGATTACTTTGATGGGAGCGGGTAGGGTGACGCTCTATCGTAGGGGTGCGTTTGACCAACACATGCTTTAAGCCAGCTTTGGTCATGGTCATCGCCGCTTCAAATAAGGTAGCGGTCTCTGAAATGGTATGCACCTCTAGCATACGAATGGCGGTGACGGGCTGTAGCATCAGCTGCTGCGACTCAGCTTGATTACCTACTATAGACTGATTCAAAGAATAATTAAGATGTTGAGCAGCTGTACTGCTCTGGCTTCGCTCGCTATAAGCCTGCATCCTTTCAGCCAACTCGCCACTAAGAAGCTTGCGGATATGACGGTTTTGTACCGAAAGCTTATCAATGGCCTCAGAGTTTACCTGAAGTAATAAGCTGTCTTCTACGGCATGGTACTGATACTGATAGGCGTTATGCGGTTGATGTAGGGACAAAGTTGCGGCGGCTTCAGAGTTTATCTGATCGATAGATGAAATTGAGTTGAACTCATTTGTGGGCTGCTTTCGAGCATCAAACCAGTCATTGCTAAAGTTAGTAGCTGCAAAATCATGCAGCTCCTCGCCATTAAGCGTTTGCTGGATACGCCCTTTTAAAACCACATAAAAGTAGTTATGGTCCTCAGCCGTTAAGGCTTCGTTTTTGGCCAAATAGCGAATTTGGGTTTGCTTTTTGATACTTTCACGTTCGCTTGAGCTTAAAACGTCAAAAGGAGGCTGGGTAAAGTCTAGCCTTGTCATGAACCACTCCCTGGTTATGTTTTTGCGTAATTGTAATCGTTTTGGTTTTATCTTTAACTATTCAGCGGCAATTTTAATGATAGTACAGGCTTAGCTAAGTAGGGTCTTAATGCGAGTGATGGCATCCTGGCTTTCCTCAACACTGGCTACCAAAGCCAACCTGACAAAGCCTTTACCTGGATTAGTACCATCAACTTCTCGTGATAAATAACGACCGGCTAAGGCGTGGATATTTACCTTTTCAAATAAAGCCTTCACAAAAGCCTCATCATCTAGATTACCTTGTTCATCTTTAAATTGCTCGGGAACTTGTACCCAAAAGTAAAAGCCAGCATCCGGTTTATTAAGCTTTAGCAAGTCTGCAAGCTCACTCATCCATAAGTCGAACTTTTGGGCATAAAGCCGTCGGTTTTCCTCTACATGACTCTCATCTTGCCAAGCGGCAATAGACGCCAACTGATGGTGAATAGGAAGGGCACAGCCTTGATAAGTACGGTATTGAAGATAGGGCATGAGCAGTTCAGCATCACCGGCCACAAAGCCTGAGCGTAAACCTGGTAAGTTTGAGCGCTTTGATAAGGAGTGAAAAACGACACAGTTTTTATAGTCATGGCGACCCATATGGGCACAGGCCTCTAGCAGACCTACTGGTGGTTTATCAAAATAAAGCTCGCTATAACACTCATCACTGGCAATAATAAAGTCGTACTGATCAGATAACTCGATTAATACCTGCCAGTCAGCTTCACTAAATACGGCGCCAGTAGGGTTGTTAGGACTACAAACGAAGACCAGCTGAGTGCGCTGCCATATTTCACTCGGCACAGAGCGGTAATCGCCTTTAAAATCATTATCAGCATTACAGGAGACAAAATAGGGCTCTGCTCCAGCCAGTAACGTGGCTCCCTCATAGATTTGATAAAAAGGGTTGGGCATGACTACCAAAGGTTTGTCATTGCTGTTTGTCACTTTAGAATTATCAATGGCCGCTTGTACGAAGCTAAATAAAGCTTCACGAGTGCCCATAACCGGAATAATCTGTGAGTCGACATCAATGTTTGATAACTTAAAGCGGCGGCTTAACCATTGGGCAATCGCTTGGCGTAACTCCAGTAGTCCATTGGTGCTAGGATAGTTTTGTACCTTGTTTAAGTTATCGGCTAAGGCCTTAATAACAAAATCTGGAGGCGTATGCTTAGGCTCACCAATCCCTAATTTAATGGTTGGATACTCAGTAGCAGCTACTGAGTCCTGAAGCAGGGTGGCCATCTTGGCAAAAGGATAAGGGTGCAGCAAGTCTAATTTTGGGTTCATGGATTGCCTACTTATGGTCATCTTTGATTATTTATGCTCTTCTCTGAGCTTCTGTATTATATCTTGCCTGAATGGTTAGGTTAGTAAAAGCAGGAGGCTAACCCTCTAACCATTGGCTCTATTGGGCTAGCCGCAAGGCGTAAGCTGTTGTATCAAAATACTCTTTAAGCGCTCAAGCTTCGCTTCACTAAGCATCGCATCACCTCTATCACTAATATAAAACATATCTTCAGCGCGCTCCCCTAAAGTGGTAATTCGAGCTGCATGCACCTCAATTTGCTCATTCAAAAACACCTGACCAATACGGGCCAACAACCCTGGCTGATCGAGCGTGGTTAAACTCATTACGTGCTGACGACTCGCTTCATTATAGTGAAAATCAATAGTGGTTGGTACTTGGAAGTTCTTTAGTCGGCGCGGCAAACGCTTCTGTACCAACTTGGGAGATTGAGGGTTTTTAAAGGCCTCAATTAAGCGGCGACTTAATTCTGCTCGAGACTCAGGGTCGGTTAATAAA
Source organism: Psychrobacter piechaudii (assembly GCF_900162825.1). Classification (GTDB taxonomy): domain Bacteria; phylum Pseudomonadota; class Gammaproteobacteria; order Pseudomonadales; family Moraxellaceae; genus Psychrobacter; species Psychrobacter piechaudii. The sequence continues at coordinate 39,361 of NZ_FUGE01000110.1, read as the reverse complement.
GTGCCATGACGGTCTAATAACACATAAGAGTCCAAAGCAAAATCACGGGTGGCAGTGATAATCCTAGCGTCTAATACATCCAAGTTCATTTGATCAAATACGGCCATGGTCACTGCAAATAGATTGGCCTGATTTTGAGTATAAATAAAGATTTGTACCGCATCTAGTGCCAGCTCTCGGTGCTCACGCAGCACAATAAGAGGCTCACTATTGCTGTCCGAGGCTCGACCAATAGGAGGGTGGTTTAAGATGGCTTCAGTATGCCACATGATGGCTTCAGGAATCTCTCGTAAGAAATACTCATCACCCAGCTCATCCCATAAGGCCAACACTTCTTCTCTATTCATATGCTGATTGTCTACTTTATCTAGCATGGCCAACGCTTGCTGACGGGTAGTGGCAATCATCTCTTGACGGTTGGTGGGGGCGTCTAAATCTGCTCGTAAGATTCGGCGTGTCTGGGTATAAAGCTGCTTCATTAGGCTGGCGCGCCAGCTGTTCCATAACTGAGGGTTGGTCGCATTCATATCAGCGACCGTCAACACATATAAGTGGTTCAAGTGAGTGACGTTACCCACAAGATTAGCGAATTTAGTGACCACTTCAGGGTCAGAGATGTCTTGTTTTTGGGCGGTCATCGACATCAATAAGTGATATCGAGTTAACCAGCCAATCAGCTTGGCATCGGCTTCACTCATGCCATGATTTAAACAAAACTCAATGGCGTCAATTTCTCCGAGTTCACTGTGATCGCCGCCACGCCCTTTAGCAATATCATGAAAAATAGCGGCTAATATAATGATTTCTTTGCGCTCGATACGTTTATAAATTGAGCCTACCAGGCCAAAATCATCTTTATACTTAGGATCGGTAAAACGATGCAGCATACGAACCAGTAATAAAATATGAGCATCTACGGTGTAACGATGGAATAAATCATACTGCATTAGCCCTACCAAATTAGCGAACTGAGGCATATAGTTGGTCAATACCCCGTAGCGTTTCATAATACGCAGGCGCTGATATAAGTAATTTTGCTCTTTGAGGTTGGCCAAAAATAGCTGTTTATGCAGCTCAGTATCGCGGTAACTTTGATCAATACCTCGAGCAGCAATTTTTAGTGCTCGTAAGGTGCGAGTACGAATCTTTTTAATACCTTGCTGTCCCATCAATAAGAACATCTCTAAGATGGCTTCAGGATGCTGAGCAAAGACATGGTGATGGGCGATACCGATTTGATCGCCTACTTGATTGAAGCGAGCGTTTAATACAGTTTTGGTGGGGCGCTCTGACTCAGGAAGACGGGCTTCAATTATAGTTTCATAATAATGAGAGGTAAGCATTTCCGAGAGCGTTGATATCTGCATGGCGCATCTATAATAGTCACGCATAAAGTTTTCAACAGCGGTATTAGGCTCGTCCTCTGCAGTTTGTTCATAGCCCATACGCTCGGCAATATCACGTTGGTAATCAAATAGCAGTTTGTTTTCATTGCGGCCGGTTAAGTGATGCAAATGATGACGGATAAGCCATAAGAAATCCTCAGCAAACATCAGCTCATCAAACTCTCTTTCAGTTAGGAACTCTTGTGGCACTAAGTCATAAAGCTTACCGATTCTAAAATAGCGCTTGGTTATCCAGCCAATGGTATGGATATCACGTAAGCCACCGGGCGATTTTTTGATATCAGGTTCAAGGTTGTACTCAGTGCCGTTATGACGGAGGTGACGGGCACGAGCTTCGGCCATTTTTGCTTCATAGAAATCTTTTTGAGACCACAGCTGCTGCACAATATCATTAGGAGCCTGGCTCAGACTTTCATTACCCACCAAGAGGCGGGCTTCGAGTAAGTTGGTGGCAACAGTTATGTCGGTGGCCACTTCTGCACAGTCTTGAACGCTACGCACTGACAATCCTGGTTCAATACCTATGTCCCATAGTCTGGCCACAAAAGCATCTACTTTTTTATTGTCCTCATCGTTTAAGGTATCAGGAGACAATAATAAAATATCGACATCAGAGTAGGGGGAGAGCTCACCACGCCCATAACCGCCGACTGCAAATAATGCCAACTCAGTCTGTTGTAACTCATGCAACTTGAACAGTTCAATGAGCAGGCTGTCTATCGCCTCAGCACGTGCCTCAACCAAACTCCTTATGTCTACGCCCTTCGCCAATGCAGCTGAGATGTCTTCTTCAATCTGTTTTAGCCAGTCAGGTATGCCTAAGTTCCTAGACTGGGCAGAGGAGACATTCGATAAATCAGGTAACTCAGTAATTAAAGTGTCGATTGAGTCGGCAATAAACATGTTGGAATCCAAGCAAGGTTTGTGAGTTGAGGATATTTAATTTATAAAACGGTTTAATTCATATCCACCGTTTATAGCATTATTCTTGTAAAAAGCAGGGCGTAATGAAGGTCTGCTTAATTTATACAGTATAGAGCCATGTTAATAAGGTTTACATCATTTTTGTCAAAAAAAAAGACTGTCTATCGTATTTCTTTTTAATAAATTATGCTCAGGTCTAGTCAAGCTGAACTGAAACATTGATTATTAATTGTAGCCATAAAAAAGTCCCACTCATTAAGGCAGGACTCTCTCATCTAGATTAAAATATTCTACTCTACATATTCGCTTACTTCAGTAGGATCAACTCTAAATGTAATAGCTAGTTTTGATACCTCAGCAACATAAGCATTACTACCTACCACATTAACCTCTCTTTGACTCTCTTGGGTCTCTACAAATTTACCAGTTACTCTCTCTAATGAACCCATTGAGACGTCTTGTGCTTTTTCATCTTCTAACTGCAGTGAATGCAAGGCTGCTTAATGTAAGTGCTGCACCGCTAGCGTCAATGGTAGGCAACATATATTGCAAACTTCTAAGCTCACCATTTTTATATACGGTGGCATTTAAAGTTATGTCTCTAGGATAGTCTTTGATTATTGAGTCAAAATACTCACCTTCATCATTAAACTTGCTCCAGTCACCGCTATTTATGCCAAGCTGACTCAAAATTGGATCAACTCTCTCTCCAAACTGTACTGGTGTTATACCAAGTGTTATGCCAAGACCTAAACTATCTTCGAGTGATGTCTTATTCGATTTTGCTGTAGACGTATCTTCAATTGAAGTCTTAGTTGACTCCACTGTAGAAGTATCTTCCGTTGGTTCTCCACCGCACCCAATTAAAGCTAAACTTAAAAAACCAATACTTAATAATTTATTCAAATCTAACTCCTTTTATATCGAATTAATATATCAGATATTCTAGATAGTCGCTTCAGATTATGATGCCTATAAAAATGACAATACTTAACCACAGCTAAACAGCATGAAAGAGTGGTAATTAATTCTAATGTTAGTATTATTATTGAAATTGATAATTTTGAGACAAGACAGACCCGATAGTTATAAAGCATTTATAGGTGAGTTTATTTCCTAGTGTGGGAGTCATACACACTTTTTGATGCTATTTGCTGGCAGGTGAAGTGTATTGCTTGAGGTATAATCAGAAAATTTGCAATGGGAGTGGTATGAAAAAGTTAGTGGTTTTAGCAGTGGCAGGTTTAATGTCAGTAACAGTAAGTGCAGCAAATTGGATTTTTATAGGTGAGGGTGATTCAGTAGCAGTAAAACTCTATGTTGATTTAGATTCCATTTCTCAATCAAATAATATCGCTAAGGCATTTATTAAAAACGAATATGAACAAAGCCAAGGTATTGGTGGATCTGCTTACGATAAAACTGTTACCTTAAGAGAATTTCATTGTAATGAGAAACCGATAAAACTTAGGACTCTATCAGTGCGCTCCTATTTAGGTGATAAAAGAGTGTTTGCACGTGATAAGCCAACAGAGTTTACATATAGCTATCCAGATACTTTTGGTGAAGCAGCGGCAAAATTCGTTTGCTCTATCAAAAAATGATATTTTGCGACAAGGGACTTGGATTAATTGCGGTATAAAATAAATCTTAATCACTATATTCCACCAATGACAAGCGATTGATAATTAAATTTAGCTCCTACAATTGCCACCATACCGAGCCACTTACTCCAATAAATAGCTACAAAAACGGCTACATAAACCTATAGTTAAAAAAACTTATAAAACAATAGTTTAGGTTATATAAAAAAAGACTGCCTAAGCAGCCTTTTCTATTGAATTAAGCAGTTAAGAAGCTTAAGTCTTCTTCTGGACGGGTAGTGAATACTTCACAGCCATTGTCCGTCACCATTAAGGTGTGTTCCCACTGAGCGGTTAATTTGCGGTCCTTGGTAATAGCTGTCCACTGATCAGGTAAGATTTTGGTCTTCCAAGTGCCCTGGTTGATCATCGGCTCAATAGTAAAGGTCATGCCAGTTTTTAACTCCATGCCAGTACCTTTACGGCCGTAGTGCATCACTTGTGGCTCATGGTGAAATTGATTACTGATACCATGACCACAGAATTCACGAACGATGCTAAAGCGTTCAGGCTCTACCACTTCTTGAATGGCTGCGCCAATATCGCCTAAGTGAGCGCCATTTTTTACCACGCTCATACCCGCATAAAGCGCCTTTTGTGCCACTTCACAGATACGCTGTGCCATGATTGAGCCTTCGCCAATAATCCACATCTTTGACGTATCACCATAATAGCCATCTTTAATTACAGTCACATCGATATTGATAATATCACCGTCTTTTAAGATTTTATTATCGCTAGGAATACCGTGACATACCACATGGTTTACTGAGGTACAGATAGATTTGGGGAAAGGGGGCTGGCCATAATTCAACGGCGCAGGAATCGCACCTTGCTCATTAACAATATAGTCATGAGCCAGTTGGTTTAAAGCTTCAGTAGTTACGCCTTCTTTAACATGCTCATCAAGCATGACTAGAACATCGCTGGCAAGTTTACCAGCAATACGCATTTTTTCGATGGCTTCTGGGCCAAGTATTAAATTGTCTGTTTTACTCATAATATTTTTGTTTTTCAAGTTGGTTTGGAGAAATAAAAGACGGCTGATATAGCATCGAGGCATAGCATTGGCCACGTGCAGGAAGGATCAGAGGTCTGATAACGAAAGCTGCTTACTTTGTACTTGCCTTGGCTTATCTTTTTACTAATCGCAAAAAATTGATAGCAGCAAAACTTTTATATATACAAGCCAAGCGCTTTTGGTAATGCCTTAATAAGGGGCCTATTATAGCATAGCCATCGTAATCATTTATTTATAGAAGTGTTATGCCACTTATTCTACGGACCGGTTGGACCTCTATTAAAGTGGGTGTAAATTGCCATTAAATAGGGTTAGGGCAAGACTTCTATATTTACTTTATTTGTGGTAAAATATCGACCTTATTTTCTTTCTGTCTTGTGGGCAACCAAAAGGTTAGTCTCTAAGACGTATCTAAAGTAAATATATATTCATTTATTTAACCAATGACACACACATTGCGTTTAAGAATTACTGGGTGTTTGTCGGCTTGATTAATTTGTTTGGTTATACGGCTTATAGCTGGTTAATAAAACAAATGCGTGTCGATAAATCGGTAGTTTTTGCAGTGTGGAGGCATAACCCAATTTTACTAAGGAATTCACATGTCAAACAGTCCAACTAATATGCCAATGCGCGACCTTCTACAAGCGGGCGCTCACTTCGGTCACCAAACTCGTTTTTGGAACCCAAAAATGAACCAATATATCTTTGGTGCTCGTAACAAAATTCATATCATCAACCTTGAGCACACTGTTAAAGCGTTCAACGAAGCATTGACTTACGTTAACGGTTTAGCGGCTAAGAACAACAAAATCTTATTTGTTGGTACTAAGCGTGCAGCAAGTGGTGTAATCCGTGAGCAAGCTTTACGTGCTGGCATGCCATACGTTGACCATCGCTGGTTAGGTGGTATGTTGACTAACTGGAAAACTTTACGTCAGTCAATCAACCGTTTAAAAGAGCTAGAAAAACAAGCAGAAGACGGTACTTTCGCTAAGCTAACTAAGCGTGAAGCGTTAGAGCGTACTCGTGCAATGGAAAAACTAGAGCGCTCTTTAGGTGGTATTAAAGACATGGGCGGTCTACCTGACGCTATCTTCGTTGTAGACGTTGATCACGAAGCTATCGCTATTAAAGAAGCTAAAAACTTAGGTATCCCAGTTATCGGTATCGTTGATACTAACTCAAACCCAGACAATGTTGACTACGTTATCCCAGCTAACGACGACGCTATCCGTGCTGTAACTTTATATGTTACTCGTATGGCTGACGCTATCATCGCTGGTAAAGAATACGCTAAAACACAAGCTGGCGGTGCTGCTGAAGCTCCTGCTGCTGAAGAAGTTCAAACTGAAGAAGCTGCAGCCCCTGAAGCTGATTCAGCTGAGTAATAGAAGTAACAAGCAGAAGAATTGAATTAAGTAACATTTTTTAGACGGTGCTGTAACTCAGCTTAAATAGCTGAATGATAAAAAACGGTATAACTCTAAACCGTTACTTAATCTCATAAGTACTCTATGACTTATTGCGGCATGATGTGGAAAACCTCGTCATGCCCTTGTCATTTTAGAAACTTACACTGCGCAATTGATCGAATAATTTTCTACACCATAACTACTCAAATAGAGGAAAAGATATGTCTAATATTTCTGCTAAATTAGTAAAAGAACTTCGCGACCGTACTGGTCTTGGCATGATGGAATGTAAAAAAGCACTAGAAGAAACTGGTGGTGATGTTGAACAAGCGATCGACAACCTACGTAAATCAGGTCAAGCTAAAGCTGCTAAAAAAGCAGGTAACATCGCAGCTGACGGTGCTATCGTTATCGCTCAAGAAGGCAACAAAGCTCTTTTATTAGAAGTAAACTGCCAAACTGACTTCGTAGCAAAAGACGACAACTTCACAGAATTTGCTAACAAAGTAGCTGAGCTAGCTCTAGCTAACAACACTACTGATGTAGCCGCTATCTCTGAGCTTGACTATGGTAATGGTCAAACTGTTGAAGAAGCTCGTGTATCTTTAGTACAAAAAATCGGTGAAAACATCCAAGTACGTCGTGCACAAATCGTTGAAGGTGACAACTTAGCTTCTTACCGTCACGGTCTACGTATCGGTGTTGTAGTATCAACTGAAGGTGGTAGCGAAGAAACTGGTAAGAGCCTAGCAATGCACATCGCCGCATTCAACCCAGTAGCTGCTAACGACACTGACGTACCAGCTGATGTTCTAGCTCGTGAAAAAGACATCGCTGAAGCCAAAGCTCGTGAATCTGGCAAGCCTGATAACATCATCGAAAAAATGATCGAAGGTAGCCTACGTAAGTACCTAGACGAAGTGGTATTGGTTCGTCAAGCATACGTAATGGACAACGACAAGAAAGTTGGCGATGTTCTAAAAGCTGAAGGCGTAACTGTTAAAAACTTCGTACGCTTTGAAGTTGGTGAAGGTATCGAGAAGAAAGAAGAAGACTTCGCTGCTGAAGTTGCTGCTGCTCAAGCCGCTGCTGCTAAGTAAGTTTAAGGTCAGTCTCATATAGTTTGTCTGGATTAGAGAGTATCAGCTTAGCCTAATATAATCTGATATCACGACTGAACTAATGATACGAAAAGCCCATCACAATGTGATGGGCTTTTTTATTATCGTTTATTTGTACTTGCTTTAGTTAATAGTAAGATATTTAATATAATATAGTCGCTTAATATACATTTTATTTTCACCACATTATGAGAACATGCCAAATACGGATATTATTTTCAAGGATCTAAACAGCAAGGATAGGCCCTTCTTTTCACATCCTTCCACTCATGCCGCTTTAAGGATTCGACAGCGTACTTCAATGCTACCTCATGAGCTAATGCATTTTTTAGATCTAAATATTTGTATTGATATCACTCAAGAATATGGAACGTATGGCAATCATAAAAAGCATCTATTATTTTATAGCCCTAAAGATTATTTTTATTATGTGGCCATACAAGATGGGTTGAGTGGTAAAGTTATTACCGTACTTCACTTAGGTTTTCACAAGACTCTAGCTTGGCCTGTTACTGATGAGCAATGTAAAGCTGCGCGTCAAGTCTACTTTGACTATATTTCCCAGCTTGAACAAGAGATGAGCACTGTTAAAAGTGAGTCTAATATTAATCAAAATTTAAATTATCAACAGGCTAAAGATAAAGTAGAGAATGACCGAAAGTTTAAAGAAATAACGAATTTTAAAAGAACGTATAAGGTTTTAGTCAACGCACTGTATATTTGTGAAGAGGGTCAAGCTAAGAGAAGAACTTTATTTAAATTGTCTGTCGATTATTATATCAATGATTTTGAAAAAAGTATTAAGCAACTGCTTTATAACAACATTGAGATTACCAAGAGAATTGATCATCATATTAGGCGAAAAAGACTATTTCACGAGACGATTTATAGATTAGTTTTTGAGAATAAAAAGAATAGAAATGAAAACTATGTTTTTGATTTTAGGCCCTCATGGGAAGCCCAAGAGCATGCTGCGCACTATGCAAGACAAAGAAAAATAATGAATCAATGGTTAAGTGGTTATCAAACTAAATGCTTAGCCTTACCAGTCCCTAGCTCTATGAAGCTATTAAGACTGTCGTACTAATTTAGCTCACAACTTTGAGTCACAAGATAGTCTACGCCGTGCCTCCTATCATAGTAGTCAAAAGCAGCAGTAAAAAGCCCATCACATTGTGATGGGCTTTTTTGTGTTGCTAAGTTTATTTATAAGCTCTTAGCCCGTATTACGTAGGCCTGCAGCCAAGGCGTTGATACTGCGAATTAAGGGGTCTTCCACATCTAAGCTGTTGTGAGCCTCTTGTTGCGCTTTATCAGAACGACGCAGACGCTTTAGCAGCTCAATCTGGATGTAGTTCATGGGGTCTAAGTAAGCATTACGCCACTCCAAGGAGTTTGCCAGCTCCTGTTGCCCAGAGAGTAGGGATTGCTGCTCAAGTAAGGAGTTTAGCCCTGACTGAGTCAACTCATGCTCCTTAATGACGGCTTGCATCACCGTTTCACGTAAGGTCTCATCTTCGCATAACTGGCTATAAGCGCGGGCAATATTCATTTCGGACTTGGTGAATGCCATTTCAATATTACTGATAAAGGCTTTAAAAAATGGCCAGTTATCATTCATCTCTTTCATTAGCGCTTCATCTTGCTTAACACTATCAAGAGCACTGCCTACACCGTACCACGCTGGTAAGGTGAAGCGGGCCAAAGACCAACCAAATACCCACGGAATAGCGCGAATGGTCGATTTGCTGGGTAAGCCTTTTTTGCGGTGAGCCGGTCGGGAGCCAATATTTAATAATGAAATTTCTTGAACGGGCGTCGCTTGCGAATAAAACTCATAGAAGCCTTCAGTATTATCGGTAAGCGCACGGTACTGCTGTTCTCCAGCTTCTGCTAAGCGCGCAAATAAGGACTCATAGCTCGTTAGCTGCTTGGGTTGCTCAACAAAGCGAGACGAACTGGCCTTTAAGGCACCCGTGATACCCATGGTCAACTCGAATACTGCTGTGTCTGGATTGGCGTATTTGGCGTAGAGCACTTCCCCTTGCTCAGTAAATTTAATTTGGCCATTTAGGGTGCCTGCTGGCTGAGCAGCAATGGCTTGGTGAGTTGAGCCACCCCCACGGCTAACAGATCCGCCGCGGCCGTGAAATAAGCGGGTTTGGATGCCGTACTTTTTCGCAATCTCAGTGATGGTCTGTTGGGCGCTGTATAGTTGCCAAGCGGAGGTAATAATGCCCCCATCTTTCGATGAATCTGAATAGCCCAACATAATCTCTTGGATATTGTCTGAGCCTTGCAATAGTTGACGATACAGTGGGTTGTCTAATACTGCAGGCATAATATGATCGATGTTCTTTAAGTCATCGATGGTTTCAAACAGAGGGGCTACAGGTAAGGCTGCAAATAAATTGCCCTCCTCATCTACACCAGATAGGCCAGCAAAGCGCATTAATAATAAAACTTCCAACAGTTGACTGGCATTGTTGGTCATCGAGATGATATAGCTGCCAAAGGTGTCTTCACCAACCAGTTTTCTGAGCTTAGCAATAGAGTTCATTAAAGCCAGCTGTTCATGAGTTTGCTCACTTAAGTTGTCGCTATAAATGAGCGGTGTGCCGGGCTGCTGCAGAAGACGAGTTAACCACTGCTGACGCTCTTCTTCACTAAGATTACGATAGTCGGGTAGGTTAGAGGCGCTGTCAAAGATATCTGCAATAACTTCACCATGATAAGCGGAGTCTTGACGAATATCTAAGGAGGCAAGGTGGAAGCCACAAGTTTTGACCAAGCGAATCATATCTAGCAGCAACCCTTTTGAGTGGGCTTCATCATGAATACTGACACTTTGTCTAATTAGACGTAAGTCATCTAATAGCGCCTCAGGACTGGCGTAAGCATAAGCTGCGGCCTCTAAATCCTCTCCTCGGCTTTGAATATATTGATTGGTGGCTGAAATTTTTTCAAGTATTAGGGATAGAAGCCTACGGTAAGGTTCATGGTTGTAGTCCTCTGGGTTGTAGTAAAACACCTTTTGATCCAGGTCACGGTAGTCCTCAATACGCTGATAGATTTCAGGAGAAATATCAACGATGGTGTCACTGTGAATCAGTTCACGGCGTAACTTTTTGAGGACAACGCGGTAATGACGCAGCACAGTATTGGCATGCATCAACACTGCCATTTCTGTGGTTTCGTGAGTAACAAAAGGGTTGCCATCTCTATCACCGCCAATCCAAGAGCCAAAGCGTAAGAAGGCTGGTAACGGGTAGTCAGACAATTCCGGGTAAATGTCTACAATGGCATTTGTTATATTGCGATATACCTGAGGAATGGCGGTAAATAAGCTGGCATTAAAGTAGTGCAGCCCGTTATTAATCTCATCAAAAACTAAGGGCTTGCGAGTGCGAACCTCATCCGATGACCACAGCAAATCAATGGCTTCAGCTGTTTTTTGTTTGGCTTCTTCATAAGCTAAGCTGCCTTCAGGTAGCTCATTTAGGGTATTGCTATGAGCGTAAAGGTTCTGCAAGATGTTCATCGTAGTGCGGCGACGAGCTTCGGTAGGGTGAGCAGTAAATACCGGTATAAACTTCAGGTGATCGATCAACTCTTTGATTTGATCCGCTTCAATATTGCGCTCTTTGCACTCTAATAAAGTGTGGCGAAATGAGCCCTCCCAATAATGGTAAGAGTTCTGTTTTAGGGTGCGCCGCTCTTGTTGTAAGAAGTTTTCTTCTGTGAGGTTGGCTAAAAAGAAATAAATTGAAAAGCCACGAATAACATTTTGTAGCGTCTTATTGTCTAAAGAGGCAATGAGATCTATTAGTTTTTGCTTATTTTTTGGATCAGGGGAGCGACGCTCTTGAATGAAGCCCTTGCGTAATACTTCAATGGTTTCAACCGTCTCTTGCCCTGATTGGCGAGCAATAGCTTCCCCTAAAAACGACCCGAGTAATCTGACGCGCGAACGCAAAATATTATTATTCGATGGCATTTATTTGTCCTTAAATTCACAGCTTATGTCTAATATGCTGAATCTTTTATGTGATGGTGTGTCTTATTTAATTCATTCTATTCTGTTTTTCGCTTTAAGGGCGGGTTATTGCCCTATAAAAAACTTTATAGAAATCTTCTAATTAAAACAATACCTGAAAATTAAGGACGTATCATCTATTTAATATTAAATAGTAATTACTTACTAAAATTTGGCATGACAAATCGCACTTAGCTCTTCATTGATTTTAAATACTTTGGCTTTAATGTCGGTAAATCCAAAAGAGTGTAGCCTTTGGGTATGCTTATCTAGGTAGCGATGGGCATCCTTTAGATTGTCAAAGACATAAATACCCCCTGCCTCTTGAGTCTCTTCGTTTTCGGTCCAAATTTTTGAGACAAGGCCAGGTTCAGTAGCAATGTCTTCAGCCAATTCTTTCATGGCTGTAAAAAACTCATTACCAAAAGGGCCTGAGTAGGGAAAATCTACTTGTAGTAAATATTTCATAGCGGTTCCTAAATAATATTGTTCAAAGAGTATCTTCTATCTCTAAGGTAAGGTTATACTTATCACTATTCAAGCTGATTTCGCGTTATTTTATAAGGGATAGTGTTAGGTCGATTTATGATACAACAAAAGGACAACTCTCAGTTGCCAGCGATTGGGCTGATTATTGGGTGCGTGATATTTGGGTTAGGCAGTCTTATCGTTGCCCATGTTGAGGTAGGGGGCTATGCCATGGCCTTTTGGCGATTGGCAGTATCTGGCATAGTCTTTACTATCTTGGCTACAGTATTTCGCCAAAAAATGCCCAATGTCAATGACAACAACCCTAACATTACCAACAGCCGCCTAAATAATAAAAAAGCACTTGTTTTCGCCCTGCTGTCTGGTGCCTTTTTAGGTTTGGATTTGGCGTTATGGCATGAAAGTATTTATGCGGTCGGCCCAGGGATATCTACCTTACTCAATAGCTTACAAATATTCTTTTTGGCGGCTATAGGCTTTTTAATATTTAAAGAGCGTCAGACCATATTACAGTTAATAAGTTTGGTTATTGCCCTGATGGGTGTGGTATTTATTGCCAGCCCAGAGTTTGCCAGTAACGATCACGCTGCGTATGGTTTTATAACCGGTATCGTCTCAGCCAGTATGTTGGCAGCATCGATGACCTTTATTCGCTTAACCCACCAAGCCTCACCAACGCCCATATTTTTATTAATGCAGCGAATTAGTATTGGGGGCAGCTTGGCTATGCTGATCCCCATGTTTTTGTTTGATAAAGGCCAAATACTGCCAAACTCGCTCTCTGATTTGGGCTGGATTATCGTTTATGGCACGGTGATGCAGTGCTTGGCTTGGGGTTTGATTGCTTATTCAATCCCAAAACTATCGTTAGCATTAACTGGGTTATTACTCTTAAGTGAGCCTGTTGCAGCCTTATTCATCGACTATTTTTGGTTACACAAGTCGATTAATATCTTGCAGTGGACGGGTGCTGGATTAACCATGTTTGCTATTTATCTAGGCTCATTAAAACCCAAGCCATTAACTCAAACTACCAAAATGCGACGCTATCGGTTTTTCTCCAGGTTCTATCGCCGCAAATAAAAAAAGCCCACAGCGTTAACTGTGGGCTTTTTTATATTCAGACTATTAACAGGGTTAACAAATAATTGGCGTAACCAATCCGCCTAAGCTGGACGCTTATTGGCAATTTCACGATTGAATAAAGCGTTTAGCACGATGGCCGCTAAAGTGGCTGTACCAATGCCGCCTAAGTCAAAGCCACCCAAATGTAGGCTAAAGTTACCGGCCCCCATAATAACGGTCACAGCAGCAATAATGAGGTTACTGTTTTTGCTAAAGTCGATCTTATTATCAATCCAGATTTTCACACCAGCCACAGCAATTAAGCCAAACACCACAATGGAAGCGCCGCCCAGTAGTGCAGGGGGGATGCTTTGAATAATAGCGCCAAACTTCGGTGATAAACCTAAGAAGATAGCCACAATACCAGCCATAACGAAAATGGTGGTGCTGTAAACCTTAGTCACCGCCATAACCCCAATGTTCTCCGCATAAGTGGTTACCCCAGTACCACCAAAGCCTGCAGAGAAAGTGGTGGCCAGACCATCCGCTAAAAAGCCACGACCAATATAAGGGGTAACATGAGACTTGGTCATGCCCTCTACTGCCTTAAAGTGACCTAGGTTTTCAGCGATTAGAATAAAAGCAATTGGGGCAATAAGAATAATGGCATTCAAGCTAAACTCTGGCTTATGTGTCGTAGGTATACCAAACCAGGCCGCTTGTTGGACGCCACTAAAGTCAATAGGAGTCCCAAAGCCCATAACGTTGGTTACCAGATAATAAATCACATAAGACAGAATTAAGCCTACAAGTAGCAGTAGACGGCGCAGCATACCTCGGGTAAATATGGCCACACTACTAATCAATACTACGGTCAACGTCGCCATCCAAGCATCAAACTGGTTGGCCGAAACTCCCTGTACCGTAACAGGCGCAAGGTTCAGACCAATAATCATCACAATTGCACCGGTAACCACTGGAGGCATTAATTTTTCAATCCAGTTGGTACCGATTTTCATCACCAGCAGACCCACTAGAGCATAAAGAATACCACACACCATAATGGCGCCCAGTGCCACATTTAAATTGGTATTAGGACCACTGCCGGCATAAGCCGTGGCTGCAATAACAGGGCCAATAAAAGCAAAGCTAGAGCCTAAATAACTGGGCATACGTCCGCCCGTCATCAAGAAGAATAAGATAGTACAGATACCTGACATTAAGATGGCAAGGTTAACATCAAAGCCCATTAATAAAGGCGCTAGCACGGTTGCCCCAAACATAGCAAACGTATGCTGTACTCCTAGCATGATACTTTTACCGGCAGGTAAGTACTCATTAATAGCGACAGGATGCTGATCTAGATCCCCTTGGAAAGGCTTCCAAGTCGGAAACCATTTTCCATTACTAAAGTCAGGGTCATACTCATATAAAGGGGTGGGTTCTACAGTGTGAGATGTGGGAGTATCCACAGGGCGAGGGTCCATAGGTAGTCCTTAGTGTGGGGTTATATTGATGTATTAATGACGCTAATAGAGGAGAAGTTGACAGTAGTATTGTAAGGAAATGTATTATAGACGAATTTAATAGGTTATAAGTAGAGTGTTGCGATGACAATTTAAAATAAACAATGAAATAATGGAAGTGTTGATAAAGATGAATCTTAAGCAACTTGTATAGAATAAGTAATATTAACTCAATAATAGTTAAGTCAGGCTATACTAATATTTAAAACCATATTTAAATGCATATTTTTTATCCCCTGTTATCATCTTTATATTCAGTAGGATAAATCTAACATGAGTAACTCAATGATTCGAAAGCATGGTCGTACCACACAGATAACTCAGCATGCTGAGTTACAGGTATTAAAGCGAATTCGCAAATTCTTATTACCAAAGGATTTTACAGTATCTTCAGCATTGCTTGAAGAAATGGCAGAAGGCTATGACATCGGTGATCCGGTTGTCGATAGACTACTGGCGAATAATCGAAAATTTGCCAAACCATTGCAAGCTTACATTCTTCAAAAACCCTCAAGCACTGCATCGAGTCAATTAGATGCTCAGTCTAATAATCCTTTAAATATTGAATCAAACCCTAATTTAGATTTAGAGATAAACTTAAGCTTAAAAAAAGACTTAACCGATAACCCTGATTTTCAGCAGCTGATTAGCCAATTTTCTACTCATCCAGAGTGGTTTGATGTGGACTTGGCTGAAATTGGTGCCATAGCCTATCGCCGTTACCCCTTAATGCTGATTTGGCTATTAAGGAATGTGGCTTTAATGGCAGGATACAGTATTCCTGCTTTATCATTGCCATTAATACAGACCGGTGCTTTGGTTCATGAGGCATTGCCTAGACTGATGCGCACTTACTCATATATTTTGGCAGTTTCAGAACACCCTGGACTTAATGATGCCCCAACAGTGTTGGCCATCGGTAGTGAAGGGTGGCGTCAGAGCATCAACGTACGTCAAATACATGCCATAGTGCGTCAAAAGCTTATTGAGGAAGGCTGGGATAGCGACTATTGGGGCACACCTATCAATCAGACCGACATGGTGGCCACGCATCTACAGTTTTCGCTGCTTATCATGCGTGGACTAAGAATATTAGGCGCAAGAATTAGCGCAGAGGAGGCCAAAGGTATCCTACATTTATGGCACTTAGCCAGTTGGTGGATGGGTATTGATTTGAAGCGTCTGCCACAGAATGAGACGGATTGCTGGGCGTGGCTCTATACTTATTTGGCGACGCAGCATTTAGACTTTGAAGTAGGTAAACCCTTGGCAGATGCACTGCATAGATTACCGTCACAAATTATGGGTGAGGACAATAGAAAGGGCAGGTTTGTAGAGCTGGTCAATGCCAGTGTGACCCGCACGCTTGTCGGTGATGATATTAGCGATGGGCTGGGGTTGCCTAAGTCTCGGCTACGTCACGTGGTATTGGTCAGTGTGCCTATATTGTTTGGGTTAGATACTTTAAGGCGTCATAATAGCAAGGCGGCTATCAAGCTTGAAGATTTTAGAGCGAAACGACAAAATAATATGAACTGGTGGCTGCGAAAAAATGACAGCTATTATAGTCAGTAGCTGTTACCAACCCAAAATGTATATCAATAGAAATTGATAGGTAAGTGTTTAGAATCAAGAGATTAAAATAAAGAAGATAGCCATAGTCTTAACTTAAGTGACCACTCAGGTTGAATACCGGTTAAGCCTTGCTTCATCTCGCCATCTTTAAGAACCACATAAGAGGGAGTAACTTGCCCCTCCCAGTCACTAAATATCTTGCCAGACTCATCATTAATGGTGGTGAATGAGTAGTTGTGCTCAGTCATATACTGCTCAATATCCTTATTACTGCCAGACTGAACAGCAATGCTTACCACAGGGTAGTTGCCTGATTGCGCCAATGAATTTATTTTTGGAGAGGTGGTGCTACAGATAGGGCACCAAGTTCCCCAAAAATAAACCAACACCGGCGACTCGTGGCTCAGAGCTTCGATATCAACGCTTTGTCCTTGGTAGTCTGTCAATTGCAGCTGAGGATCGGCTGGCATGACCGGTTGTCGCCACCAGTTAATCGCAGTGTAGATAACCGCAAAGAGCGCCAAGAACTTAAGAGCAGACCAGCCCCAAGAGAGCAGTTTTGACTTTGGTTTTTCAAGTTGTAAGCCATCTACTGACTTTTGATCCTGTATCATAGTTATTCATATCTTTAATAAATAAATGGGTTCAAAAGCCAGAGAAATTCTATATCAAGCTTTTACTTAAAAGGGTTTGGTCGCTCTATCGTGCAGAGGCACCCCTTCTGTGACGCTATGAGAGTTTTGTTTTAACTCTTCTGGTGAGCTGTGTTCCACAGATTTCTTAGCTTTCTTTTTCCATTTAAGGGTAAATAAGTCTTCACGGCGGTCTTTTAAGTTATTGACCGATCCTTCGTTACGCACATGGATAAGCTTATCTAAGTCTAAATCTGAGAAGAATACCATCTCCGTATTCGGGGTGGTTTCCGCCATGATTGCGTCGTGTGGGAAAGCAAAGTCAGACGGAGAAAATACCGAAGACTGAGCATATTGAATATCTAAGCTTTCAACTTGAGGTAAGTTACCCACAGAGCCGCAGATCATAACATAGCATTCGTTTTCAATAGCACGAGCTTGGGCACAGTGGCGAACGCGTAAATAGCCGTTTTTGGTATCTGTCCAGAAAGGAACGAACAAGATATCCATGTCTTCTAGGGCCAATAAACGAGCGAGCTCTGGGAACTCTACATCATAACAAATCAAAATGCCAATGCGCCCAGCATCCGTATCGAATACTTGTACCTTGTTGCCACCCTCAATAACCCAAGCACTACGCTCATGTGGGGTAATATGGATTTTGCGTTGTTCTTCAACGGTACCATCACGGCGACATAAGTAGCTGACGTTATAAAGCACTTCTTCGTTTTCATCAAACAATGGCATAGAGCCGGTGATGACGTTAACGTTATAACTGACGGCTAAATTTGAAATCTCATTTTTGAACCACTCGGTGTAGTCGGCTAAAAAACGAATCGCAATGTTTTGATCGGTTGACTCACACAGCCCCATAAGTGGCGCATTGAAGAATTCTGGTAGACAAGCAAAGTCAGCATTATAGTCGGCCATAATGTCTACGAAGAACTCAACTTGTTGTAATAACTCTTCAGGAGACTCCACCTCACGCATCTGCCACTGAATGCCACCAATGCGCACATCGGTTTTACGAGTATTGGGCTTATAATCCTGAGGCTCATAATAGATGTTGGCCCACTCTAATAAAGTCGCAAAACCTTTAGACTGCTGATCATCAGGGAGATAGCCAGTCAATATGCGTTTAACGATGAAGCCATTAGACAGTTGGAAAGATAGAGTGGGGTCGTATATCTCACGGTTTTCAACAGCATCAATATACTCACCTGGAGTCATGTCTTGGTAACTGTGGTATTTGGGAATACGACCCCCTGCCAAAATAGCTCTGAAGTTCATCTGACGGCACAATTCTTTGCGAGCATCATAAAGACGGCGCCCTAAGCGATAACCACGATAGTCTGGATCAATTAGAGCATCAATACCATATAGAGCATCGCCTTCGGGATCATCTTTAATAATCTCACGTTGCCCCAGTAGGTCATCATAAGTATGCGGGTTAGAGAATTTTTGATAATTAACACGCATGGTTAACACCATACCGATTAATTTATCATGGTCAAATAAAGCGATTTGTCCTTCAGGGAAAGAGTCAATCAAGGTATGGATGGTATTTTTTGACCAGGCACCGCCTAAGTTAACGTAAACGCGGTCCATCAAAGTTTTCAGTTGAGGATAATCTTTTTTCTTAATTTCAGCTATTTTTAAGTGAAAGTCTTCAGTTTTTTGGGTCATAGGATTACTCGTCGCGAGGATAGAAAAGTTTGGATTTAAAGCTTTTATAAATATAAAGAGGCTATAGCGTGATCAACTTAGCTAGTGTCATCAATAAGTAAATGATTAGTAAATAAATAAGTGAATCTAAATAATTTACAGCTAGCCAAGACAAAAGAGGCCGCTGCTTAAGTGCTCATTAATAACAGCCAATACTGAGCAGTGGTTACTAACAACAGGGTACTGTGCAGTAAATTATTATAAAAAAACATATTATAAGGGTCAGGAAGTAGATGAAAACTAAAGAATTGTAACCTATATATTATTGTTGTGAACCTGCGTTAATCCGCTTGATGGCTTTCAGACTACAAATTGAGTTAGTCCCGACAGACAATCTATCTGGTCTATATAAAAATTAAAATTTATAGCAGGTATAGCTAGGCTTAAAAACAGTTGAAACAACAAATATTTAATTTATATGTTAATAAGTATATAAAAAACGTAATTTATTGTATTATTGACATTAAATTATGTATGCCCTATTTAATTCTGCTTTGGATAACAAACTGTGATGCATACTAAGGACTGAATTATGCCTCTCAACGAACACAGTACAGCCACGGCGTTAAGCAAAATAGAAGATAACGCTTTGGTTCGTTTGGTCTATGCTAGTAGCCTGACTTTCAAAAGCCGTTTTAAGCCCGCTATTTTCCAGACTGTAGAGCAAGATGCTCGTCGATATAATCAACAACATGGGATTACAGGGACACTTTGCTACGGAAATGGTCAGTTTTTGCAGTGCTTGGAAGGACAAAAAAAGGTGTTGCTGCCTTTGCTGCAAGAGATTTTTGATGATACCCGGCACAAAGAAGCAAAAATACTGATAGTGCAACCTATTGAGCAGCGAGAGTTCAGCAATTGGGGTATGCGCTTGATGTTTTTAGAGCGTTGGCTATGGTCTCCTGAGACCAAAAAACAGGCCGATACTTTGTCTAGGTTTCTTCCTTTTAAACCCAGTCAATGGAATAAGGAGGAAACAGAAGAGTTCCTACACGCCATTCAAAAAATTCAAACACCACCGCATGTTCAGGAGTCGGGCATTAGCCTCAATGCCTTGGGAAACATGATTCAGCATGTGGTAGGACCGCATCAGGCCTTTATCTTGGTTCAAAGTGTGTTGGCTATTTTGACCCTTGTCGCCATAGTGCTATTGTTTCGATTGCCCTTTAATTAAATAAAGGGCAATTTTTTAAGAAACATCATGATTTAAAAAAGGAGTTAAAAAGAAAGACAGCTTAAACAGCATTAGCTTGATGCTATAAAGCTGACTTAAACATCAAAAATCTTCCCACGGTTCATAATACCTTTTGGATCAAATACCTTCTTCAATTCTTTTAAATACTCAATCTCAGTTTCACTGCGGCTATAGCTTAGATAAGGCTTTTTGGTCATGCCCACGCCGTGTTCTGCTGATACCGAGCCGCCGTATTTTTGCACAGTTTGGAACACTAAATCATTCACGCTTTGGCACTTCTCGAAGAACTCATCTTTAGATAGGTTCTCCGGCTTTAAGATGTTTAGATGCAAGTTGCCATCGCCAATATGACCAAACCAACAAATCTCAAAGTCAGGATAATTGGCGTTTACCACGGCCTCAATGTCTTTAATAAACTCAGGCACATAGCTAATTAGAACTGACACATCGTTTTTGTAGGGAGTGAATACAGAGATGGTCTCTGAGATATACTCACGCAATTTCCACAGCTCCGCCGCTTGCGATAGGCTTTGACTCATCACCCCATCCACAATCCAGCCGTTCTCCATACACTGCTCAAACATGGCCATCGCTTTTTCCATAATCGGCTCGTAGGGGGCTTCAAATTCTAGCAGGGCATAGTATTTGGTACGCGCCTCAAATGGCTGTTGAACATGACCGGTGGCCATTAATTTATCAATTGCCACTTCATCAAAGAATTCAAAGGCGGTTAAATCTAGTTGTGATTGGAAAGCGGACAACACGTTCATCACGTGCTCAAACTCATCCATGCCAAATACCATCACTGTTAAATCTTGCGGCGCTCGCTCAAGCTTGATCTGTGCTTTGGTAACGATACCTAAAGTACCTTCAGCGCCGATAAACAAATGACGTAAGTCATAACCGGTGGCGTTTTTAATCATACCGCGGTTCAGCTCTAAAATATCGCCTTTACCAGTAACCACAGTCAGACCTAATACCCAGTTACGAGTCATGCCATAACGAATCACTTTAATACCGCCGGCATTGGTACCGATATTACCGCCTATTTGACTAGAGCCGGCTGAAGCAAAGTCGACTGGGTAATATAAGCCTTTGTCTTCAGCAAACTGCTGTAATTGCTCAGTGATGACACCGGCTTCAATCTCAACCATTCTATCGGCTGGGTAGAATTCACCAATCTTATTCATTTTATCTAGGCTAATGACAATCTCACCATTACTGGCCACAGCACCAGCAGACAGACCGGTACGGCCACCGCTCGGAGTGACAACAATGTTGTGCTCATTCGCAAGCTTTATTACCGCTTGCACTTGTTCAGTGGATTTGGGAAAAACAATGGCACAAGGGGCAGGGGCAAAATGTTTGGTCCAGTCTTTACCCCAATGCTCTAGGCTCTCAGCATCGGTTTTAATTTGGCTGTTGTCAAAGCCGTGGCTAGTAGTTAGGCTGGTGAGTAGAGCGGTTAATGCTGCAGGGTCAGTTATTTGTTGTTTTGAAAGCTCTGGAGCATCAACTAAGGATTGATCTGAACTGTGTGCCAGCTCATGAGCAGCGGAAGCATTATTTAAAACATTGGGTGCAGTCATATTGGTCTCTACAAAAGTTTATGATACAAAACAAGTTACAAACAAACAAAAGCCAGTTGCGACAAACCGCATAACTGAAAGTTTACCATTATAGTCGCATTTGACAGGGCTTTATTCATAATTTAGTCTGCCAAAATAATAAAATATGTTATAAGATAGTTATATTATGACATAGTGCTAATAGAGGATGTAAGTCGCAGTTCGAGACGAGCGACTTTAGTTTTAGGGCGGTCACAAAAATAGTGGCTCACTCAACGTCATATTTTTCACTTTTTGGCTTTTTATGGCAAAGTGATACCAGATAAGGTTAGTTGTTAATAACCCATTAAAATTAATAACCCATCAAAATAAGGGCAAAGACATGGCATTATCGCTTGAGAAAGATAAAATACGTTTTTTACTGCTAGAGGGTTTACACGAAAACTCACTGAAAGTTTTAAATGATGCGGGTTACACCAATATTGAATATCTATCGCATGCTTTAGATCCTGATGAATTAGCAGAAAAAATTAAAGATGCTCATTTTATCGGTATTCGCTCACGTACTCAGTTGACTCGTGACATTCTTGAGCAGGCAGAAAAACTTATTGCAATCGGTTGTTTCTGTATTGGGACTAACCAAGTAGACTTAGAAGCTGCTCGTGAGTTCGGTATTCCTGTATTTAATGCCCCTTATTCAAACACCCGTTCAGTGGCTGAGCTGGTACTGGCAGAAGCGATTATGCTTTACCGTGGTATCCCTGAGAAAAATGCTGTGGTACACCGCGGCGGTTGGGGCAAATCCGCTAAGAACTCACATGAAATTCGTGGTAAAGTGATGGGTATTGTGGGTTATGGTTCAATTGGCTCACAATTGTCAGTACTTGCTGAAAGCTTAGGTATGAAAGTCATTTATCATGATGCAGTGACCAAGCTACCTTTAGGTAATGCGGTACAAGTTGGCAGTCTAGAAGAATTATTACAAAATGCAGATATTGTGACTTTACACGTACCAGACCTACCAAGTACGCGTTATATGATGAAAAAAGAGCAGTTTGATCTTATGAAAGATGGCAGCTACTTTATTAATGCCGCCCGTGGTACTTGTGTCGAAATTGATGACTTAGCCGCTGCAATAGAGTCAGGTAAAATCTTAGGGGCTGCAGTAGACGTCTTCCCGAAAGAGCCAAAATCAGCAGAAGAAGAGTTTGAATCTCCACTGCGTAAATTTGATAATGTTATCTTAACACCGCACATCGGGGGCTCTACTCAAGAAGCACAAGCCAATATTGGTCTTGAAGTGGCAGAGAAGTTCGTTAAATACTCTGATGCGGGTGATACCACAACTTCTGTGAACTTCCCTGAAGTTAGTATTCCAGTTAAAGAAGGCTCACACCGCTTACTACACATTCACCAAAACGTACCAGGCGTACTGTCTCAAATTAACAGCTCATTTGCTACCGCTGGTATTAACATCTTGGCACAAAGCTTAATGACTGAAGGCGATGTGGGTTATTTGGTTATGGATGTGGACAACCGTAACTCAAAAGAAGCCTTGGATCAGTTAAGAAACATCAAAGAGACCATCCGCGTTCGTGTTTTATTCTAACTAATTAAGTCTAAGGGCTTAAAGTACATTACTTGTGTAAGAAAAAAGCTGGCCATTGCCAGCTTTTTTTATGCGTCTAATTTTATGGATCTAATGTTATAAGATCCATACTATCAAGACTAATATAATGTTATGAGATCGAGCTGGCACTTACACCAACAATTAATCCGCTGTTACTATGTCTATATATATTACATATTTATATATACTATAATATGGTAATTATAACCGTTTTCAGGCATTATAAAGTTAAATAGAATTTAAAATAGAAGGGTAGTCCTATGCAAATTAAATCGTTCTTACATGAGGATACAGAGACTTATACTCACGTATTAATTGATGAGGCTAATAAGCTGTGTGCCATTATTGACCCTGTATTGGATTATGATTTTAAATCAGGCTATACCAGTACCGAGTCGGCGGATGAGGTTATCAACTATGTCAAAGAGCAAGGTCTAACCGTAAAGTACATTATTGAAACCCATGCTCATGCAGACCATCTTAGTTCGGCACCGCATATAAAACATCAGCTGGGCGGTGAGTTGGTGATAGGTAAGCACATCACTGAGGTTCAAAAAATATTTAAAGAGGTGTTTAACCTAGCCAACTACTTTAAGACAGATGCCAGTCAGTTTGATAAATTAACCGAAGAAGGCACTGAGTTTATGCTAGGGGATATCAAGCTTAGCGTGATGCATGTACCAGGTCACACACCAGCTGATATGGCCTATGTAGCACAAGATACGACCGATAGTGAGCGTGCGTTGGCTATTTTTGTGGGAGATACGCTATTTGCTCCGGATGTGGGCACAGCCCGAGTAGACTTCCCAGGGGGAGATGTCGATGATCTGTATCACTCTATCCAAAAGATATTATCGCTACCTGGAGATACAGAAATTTATCTGTGCCATGATTATCCGCCAGAAGGGCGAGAGCATTGTCCAGTGACTACAGTGGCTGCAGAAAAGGCTGGCAACATTCATGTCAGAGATGGAATCAGTCAAGCTGAATTTGCGAAGATGCGCACTGAACGAGATGCCACCCTTGAGATGCCAAGACTGATTATCCCTTCGGTTCAGGTCAATATTCGTGCCGGCGAGATGCCAGAACCAGAAGATAATGGCGTTCGTTATTTAAGGGTACCGATTAATACTCTTTAGTGACTGACTTGCCTTAAAATAATTGCTGAGATAACTTAAAGGTATTCAAATTAAAGGTAGGCAAAAGCTCAGGCTGGTAAAATAGCCTGAGCTTTTATTTATTCAGCTAAAACTTTGTGATAAGATAATAAATCAACATCGTGGGTTTAATGGATAGCTGATTTATTAATTAGGTTATTAATAACTGCTATCCCTGCAACTTCCAGCACGATATAAAACAACTCTGGTAAAGCGCATGAACCTGTACTCCGACACGGTCCGTTGTGCCTTTTAAGATTCGTTTAAGTCGGAGTTCTAGGAGTCTATCATGTGTAAATTTCAGTCCCTTACTGCCACCGCAGTCCCCGCCAATACTTTCCAGTATGCGCCTCGATACAAACCAAAATGCCCACTGGCAGTATTGGCTGTGCAACAAATTATCTCACTTCAACTTCGATCGGCTGATATCGTAAAATCGATGGGTTATCCTAGGAAGCACACTTTTGCCGCCACGGATCGCCTGCGTTATGTGCTTTGTAGTCAAAATCTAGGATTAGATGGCAGCTATATCGATCCTTTTTATAGGGCTGATGAATTTGTACTTGAGCTGTTTCGTATTTTGCAAATAAAGCCTGAACAATACCGAGAAGAGATTGAGTCCCTTCGTCAAACGCTACAGCCGTTAAAATAAGAGTGCGGTCGGTTACAGTATATAGCTGCTTATTTAGCTGAGACATTAGTTAGCTGAGACAACTCATTTAGATGTAGAAGCAGACATAGACAGCCTATTACAAGGGTAGGTGTCTATGTCTGTATGTGCGGTCAAGAGTATTAATGATGATGACCAATATGGCTGTGTCCCGTATTAGGGCTGTCTACCTCATCTAAAGCACACACTATGGCGTCTAATCGGTTATGAGGGTGCTCTACTGATTCAACCTGAATGGTAGTGTGGCTAATACCTAATTCGGCCAAACTGTGTTCAATATCATGAATCAACTCACTGGCTTGTAGGATACGCATATCACCATCAACCACTACGTGACAAGATAGGGCATGAATACCACTGGTAATACTCCACACATGCAGGTCATGAACGGTAATAATGTGCTCATGAGACTCAATGGTCTCTTTTACCTCGTCTAAACAAATCTCTTCTGGGGTACCCTCCATCAAGATATGTGTTGATGCTTTTACCACCCTAAAACCACTGATCAAGATTAAAATCGCCACCACAACTGACGCCACGGGGTCAGCCCACGCCCAGCCCATCCACATCATTGCTAAAGCCGCAATAATGGCCGCCACTGACCCTAATAAGTCGCCTAATACATGCAAGTAGGCACTGTGCATATTAAGGTTTTGCGATCCTGACTCGGGATCCTCATGGTCATGACTGTGAGAAGCACCGCCACGATGTAGCATATAGGCTACTATCAAGTTAATGGTTAATCCAATAGTGGCAATGATTAACATACCCTTAGAGGCAATCTCTGGGGGAGATGAAAAACGGCCTATAGCTTCCCAAACAATCATTAAAGCAATAATGATTAAGGTTGCGCCATTGGCTCCTGCGACCAATATTTCAAAACGTTTGTAGCCATAAGTCTTTTCTTTATTGGCTTCTTTTTCACCTATTTTAAAGGCCAGTAAAGTGGCTCCCAAGGCAGCCGCATCAGACAGCATGTGCCCGGCGTCTGATAATAGGGCCAAACTGTTGGTTAGTACACCACCGACAGCTTCTACCAACATAAATATTGTGACTAGAACGAAGCTGAACAGCAAAGTACGACGCTGCTTACTCATATCTCGAGCACCGGGCTCATCGTGAAAGTGGGGTGGGTCATGAGCATGAATAGGCTCATGGTTATGATCACTATTAGAGGTCATGGCTGCTATTAATCTCCGAAAAGTTATGAGTAGTATATCTATATTATAAATCAAATTTTGGTGGCTACCAGCCGACGGGATCCACATCCAAAGTCAGCTTGAGATACTTGGCTGAAGGCAATTGTAAGACCTGGGGCCACCAAAAGTTTAATAGCTGATGCAAAGGTTGGCGCTGCTTGGATAGCAATAAAAGCTGACTGTGATAGCGACTGTTTTTCATTTTCATTGGGGCGTCAATGGGGCCCAAAATAGCCAAGTCATTCTGAGGCATCAGAGCAATGGCATCTTTTAAGACCTGAGTGGCCCGTTGTAAAGTTTTCGCTTCACAGCGAATCAGTGCCCCATGGGTGTAGGGAGGTAGACCTAGCATTTTGCGCTCTTTTAATAGCTCTAAAGCAAAAGGCTGATAACCATCACGGACCAGTTTGCGTAGTAAAGGATTTTCAGGCTGTACCGTCTGAATTAAGACTTTACCAGGCTTGCTACCTCGGCCTGAGCGGCCAGCTACTTGGACAATTAATTGTGCGGTGTGCTCTGGTGAGCGAAAGTCTGGGGACAAAAACCCGCGATCCGCATTTGGCAAGCACACCAGAGTAACATTGGGAAAGTGGTGTCCTTTGGCCACCATTTGGGTCCCCACTAAGATAGCAGGGTCACCACTATTAATGCGCCGGTAGATGTCCTCCCAACTGTCCTTTCTTCTTGTGGTATCTCGGTCAATTTGAATGATGGGATAGGTTTTTTTGCTGGTTTGAGGGTTTGAGAAAAGAGCGTGTAAGCTTTCTGTCAATCGAGTTGTTCCCATACCCACAGCATTTAAGTTGACGCTTGCACAGTCTGGGCAGGCTAGTGGGATAGAGGCTTGCCAGTCACAATGATGGCATTTTAAATAGCTGGGCTGATTGGTATTGAGCTGACTGTGATGCACCGTTAAGTGGGCCTCACAGCGGACACAATCGGCTTGCCAACCACAGGCTTCACACAGCAAGATAGGGGCATAGCCACGGCGGTTCAAAAAAACCAATACTTGATCACCGGATTCTAAAGTGTCTCGAATAGCACTTATGGTATCTTCTGTCAGTCCTGTATTTTGTGAGTGCTTTAAATTTGGTAATAAGGAAGCTTGCTCACTAGGAGCGGCAGGCAAGTTACTGTATTGCGTGGCCTTATCACGGGCATCGACCAACTGCAAGGTAGCCGCTTGGGCATTACCAGCACGCTGTGTGAGAACAAGCTCGGTCAATTTGCCGTCTTGAACCAATTTTAAATGCTCCAATGAAGGAGTCGCAGTACCTAATACCACAGGAATACCCAGTTGATAGCCTCGATATACCGCCACATCTGCCGCATGATAGCGCAAAGTGTCTTGCTGCTTGTAAGACTGATCATGCGACTCATCGACCACTATCAACCCTAAGTCAGCAAAAGGATGCAAGATGGAGGAGCGGGTGCCGATAATAATCTGGGCACGTCCTTCACGGCAATCCTCCCAGCCATGCATACGCTGAGTATTATTAAGCCCAGAGTGTAGCAGTAAAATGTTGGCTGCAAAGCGCTCTGCAAAGCGAGCTCTGGTTTGTGGTGTTAATCCAATTTCGGGGACCAGTACCAAGACTTGTTTCCCAGCTTCCAACACAGATTGCATGGCCTGCAAATAGACTTCAGTTTTACCGCTGCCTGTCACCCCGTTTAATAAATATCCGCAGTATTTGCTCTCTTTAGCGGTGGCCACAATACTGTCAACGGCGTGCTTTTGTTGGTCATTAAGTGTCAGTGGCATCTTGGCCAAGGTAACCGGACTGGGCGCTGCTTTCGGTTGTACATAGTGCTCAATTAGACCGTTTTCTTCTAACAGTTTTAAAAAAGGACGCTGCATCCCTTCTAACAGTAAGGTATCTTCGCTCGCTCCATGTTTCCCATGTAATTTTAGCAGTGCAAATTGCTGTCTTTGCTTATGTGCGTTGCTATGGAAATCATCGTCACTAACATTGGGTAGGATGCGCCAATGAGTAATCAATAAATCGAGAGGTTTGCCTTGGCGAATCAAGGTTGGTAACATGACGGAAATCACATCGCCTAAGGGGTAATGATAATACCCTGCCAACCAGCGCGCTAAAGACAGCATCTGCTGACTTAATAAGGGCTCAGTATCAATAACCTGTTTTATGGCTTTTAGTTTATTGACTGGGATTTCGCTATGTCTGCGGTCAATATGATCAACGACGATTCCGATTAAGGTTTGCCGGCCAAAGGAAACTTGTACTCTTCCTCCAATAGGGGGAAGGGCAGAAGCGGTGTCATCCGCAGTACTTAGTTTATCTGAAGGTTTATCTGAGGAAGGAAGATAGTCAAATTCACGATAAAGAGGAACCGGTAGGGCGATACGAATCAGCATCAGGTGGAAGCCTCCTTAAGGGAAAGGTTATAAACTAAAGCCTGTTTAGTTTATAACCTAGTTTATCAGCTAGAAATAGCTACAAGCCAATGCTTGAGCCATTAGTCTTCGATAAATAAGATAGATTCAATCTCAACGATGCCACCTTTAGGTAGTGCAGCTACTTGTACTGCAGCACGCGCAGGGAATGGTTCAGACAGGCGCTCAGAGAAGATAGCATTTAGTGCGGCGAAATCATTTAAATCGGTTAGCGATACGTTAAATTTCACCACATCACTTAGTTTACCACCTGCAGCTTCACAGATAGCTTCGATATTGTCCATAACTTGAGCGGCTTGGGCATCAAAGCCGTCACGAAGTTCCATAGTTTCTGGATCAAAACCCAATTGACCTGAGATATATACCAAACTACCGCCAGCTGATGGAATTTTTACTGCTTGTGAATAGGCGCCAACGGCTGCTGGAGCTTTATCGGTATGAATAATTTGACGGGCCATAATTATTTCCTTTTTATTGATTAAAATGAACAGTTCATTTGTTTAAAAGTTGAGAAGAAATATACCTTTATAAGCGGTATAGACGGCGAATACTACCAAAGCCCACATGAGGACGTAAAGCCTCAATACCTTCTAAGACATGGCTGCGACTGCGCACTATCACATGAATAATCGTTGAGTCAGAGCGAACGTCTACTTTTTCGATCCCAATACTTAGCTGTCTTAAAGTATATAGCACATGCGAGACCTGCTCATCGGTTAAGGCCAGATTGATTTTTAGATAAGCCGTGAAATGCGGGCGCTCACTAGGGTGCTCAATACTTTTTTCTATTTCTTCTTCACTGTACCAGTTGAGTTGGACCAACTCATACGGCTTCTCAACATATTTGTTGACGATAGAATAACAGCGATGACGGTGTAATACCAAGCCATGCATGGTTAAGTGACCAATAATAGGGTCACCAAAGATGGGTCGACAACAACCAGCGAAGTGGACTTCAACGCCGTTGGCGTTAGACAAAAGCTGATTGGGACGATCAAAGCCTTTTTGGCTGGCTTGTTGGTGTGTCTTGGTGACATCATCACTAAACAGCCTTGAGACCACCAACTGGGGCAGTAAGGCACCCGCACTCATACGCTCGTATAAGTCTTCCTTCTTATCGACATTTTGCCAGAGTAATAAGTCTTGCCAGTCCGCTTCGGTGACATCATCAAGAGATTTGCCATAGGTTTGTAAGGCACGGTCTAAAGCTTGCTTACCATGTTGTTGCTGCTCTTCTATAGGTAGGCTACTGAACCAGCGTTTTAGTGAGCGCTGTGCTTTACTGGTCACCACAATGCCTAGCCACTCAGCTTTAGGCTTGGCATTGGAATCAACTTCGATCTCTACAGTGGCACCAGGTTTCAAGGTAGAGCCGAGTTTGGCGTTTTCACCATTGATTTTGGCCCCAACCGCGATATTGCCCACTTTAGGACCCACCGCATAAGCGAAGTCTAACGCTGTGGCACCACGCGGCAGCTCATAGGCCCGACCTTTAGGACTGTAACACAGTATTTTTCGGGTGTTTAGATAAGAGATCAGCTCATCAATGGTTTCCACCATCTCATCATAGTCAGGATTGCCTTCTTTGCCTTCGCGCTCTGCGTCATAATCGATGAGCTCTTTCATATTTCGTAAAGAAGCTTTAATGACAGAGCGGCTCAATTCAGAGGCTTGCTCTGCCCCAATAACACCCAGGCGAGAAACAGCCTCCATCTTACGGGTAAGCAAAGTGACTTTAATGGTATCGTTATCACGCTTATAGGTCAGGGTTAATGATTGGTTACCACCGGGTAGCGGATGGCGAATATTGTCTTCAACGAAGTTATCAGAAATACGATACTTCTTGATCAGATACTCTGCCAATGAATCACAATCTTCAATGGTATTAGTGACGATTTCAAAGGCATAGTGACGTAATAAATCATCGATTTCTCCGCGGTTGCGGAAAAATTGACGGTACATAATGACCGTATTTTCTAAGGTACGCACATGACCTGAGATATTGTGTCGATCTAGTACATAATTGAGGTACTGCTGGATCGTCTCTTTTTGATATTTTCGGCCCAAACCATGCTGTAAAAGCTTGTCTGACATCTTGGTATACATAACGGGATCTAGGTTACGGTAACACAAGATTTCCATATAGTCGGCTATGTCATTCATCCCCATTAAACGGGCGAACGGCACATAAAACTCTAGAGTTTCAGAGGCGGTAGACTTTTGTTTTTCTCGGCGTACTGAGTCTAAGGTCGACATATTATGCAGGCGGTCAGCAAGCTTAATAATTAACACTCTAGGATCATCTAAAGTGGCAGACATGATCTTATGGAAAGTGGCCGCTTTGTTTTGTCTTTTATTATGACTGGAGGACTTTAGTTTGGTCACCCCATCGACCAAGCTTGCTACAGTTTCGCCAAATATCTGGGCTATTTCTTCTGAAGTTACTTCTGTGTCTTCTACCGTATCATGCAATATTGCTGCGATAATGCTGTCTCTATCAAGACGGAAGCCCGCTAGGATCTCCGCAACGGCAATAGGGTGAGTGATATACGGTTCACCAGATTTTCTTTTGTCTTTGATATGTGCTTTATCCCCGTAAGCACAAGCCTTTAGCACATCTTGCTTCTCAGTATCATTTAAGTAGGCGACAGCACGCATTAAGTTGCGCTGAGCTTCATCTACCAAATGATGGCTAAGCTTAGGTAGGTTTTGCATATAAGAGGTTTGATTTAAGTGCTCATCATCGTATGAGTTTGGCAAGATGATATCTGGACTTAGTGAGGTGTCCACAATGTTGTTTGAATTGGCAATATTGTTGATGACATTGCTATCAATATCAGTTTTTAGAGAATCAATCATATCGGCTTCAGAGTCAGATAAACTTGCATCAGGATTAGAAGTATTTTTAACATTTGAGGTTAACATCATTTAATCATCCTTCAGCCAGGCAACAGACAATAATAGGCAATCAGTTTAGAGTGTAAGTCTATAAGTAATTTAATAATTCCCTGTTGAGACTTATTCAAGGGGTATCAAGTCCATCCCAGGTCAAATTATAAAAATAAAGTAATAAAATTAATATTTAGCTAATAAAATTACACCGCGTTTAATACCTTAATTAATCTTAAAAATAGCTGCGTGTCAACCAATAAGCTAGGAATGCTTTAAAAAAAATAAAATAATCGCCCTAAAGGGTCCTAAAAGTCAGCTAAGGTGCAGCACAGAGCGCGGTATAAGACTTTTTTTAATTCGATAAAACACAGCTTTAACGAGGTTTAGAGAACAAGTACTGCTCATGAAAATCAATTAGAATATAAAAAACCACGACTTGCTTAACGCTTATCGTGGTTTTTATATTCAAGGGCTTAAAGAAGAGGGGGCTTTTTCATAAATAACTTACTCTTCTTTAGCATTTAGCCAGTCAGTTACTAAAAACCTTGGCCACCGCTTAATGCTAAGTCTAATGAGTTGGTAGCAAAATGATGATCAGGTTGGTCTAGGATATCTCTAGATACCAAACCTTCTGCGATTTCACGTAACGCTAATACCGTTGGCTTATCATTATTGACTTCAACTAATGGCTCAGAGATGCCTTTGGCCAATTGATGGGCGCGCTTGCTGGCAACCAATACCAGCTCAAAGCGGTTGTCTACTGCATGTAAGCAGTCTTCTACGGTTACACGTGCCATAAAGTCCTCTTGTTATCACTAGGTGATATATAAAAATTCGATAGTTAATCAGTTATTATAGCAAATTTACTGCATGAAGTGGGTAGCTTTATTTCAACAAGCCCCTAGAAACTTTATTAATAAAATTAAAGGGCTGCTTTATTGCAGTGATTTTGGGCTACTCACTGATCAGATCGCTAATAGTATCCCCATAACGGGCTTGCTGACGACTTAGCGTCTGACGTTTGGCGACAATAATAGATTTCAGCTCAGTTAGGGCAGCTTCAAATTGGTCGTTAATGACTACGTAATCAAAATGAACATACTGCTGCATCTCGGTTACCGCGCCGGCCAGACGTTTTTCGATAACCTCTTGCGAATCTTGACCACGTGAAGATAAACGTTGACGCAAAGTGGCTTTACTGGGTGGAAGAATGAAGATCATAGTCACATCGTCATACAGCTCTTTAACTTGCAACGCGCCTTGCCAGTCAATCTCCAGAATCACATCAATACCTGAGTTTAACTGGTTATTTACGCTTTGTTGTGAGGTTCCGTAATAGTTATCGAAGACCTGCGCGTGCTCAAGAAAATCTCCCGCTTCAATCCCCTTGGTAAAGGTCTCAGTGTCGGTAAAGTGATAGTGGTGGCCATCAACCTCACCTGGGCGAGGCTCTCGGGTAGTATGAGAGACGCTGACAGCTAAGTCATTGGTGGTGGCGATAAGCTGCTTAACTAGGGATGTTTTACCGGTGCCTGAAGCAGCAGTGACAATAAATAGTGAACCTTTCATATAAGAAAATCTCTTAGGGTTGGGATTTGAAATAATAATTGCGGTGAATAGTAATGGTGAATAAGGATTATGAAAAATAGATGTTTATTACACCAAAATAGAAGCTTCTATGCGTGCTATTTTACTGGATATGTTAAAGTAGTCACAAAATAGTTTGCCCAATCTGGTTAAAAGCCTACTAATTTGGTTAAAAGCCTAAAGGTTTAGCTGGCGTTGGCCTACTTTATTTATCTGATTATCTATTGTGAAGGTCTGTTATGCAAATTTATCTTGCCAATCCACGTGGTTTTTGTGCTGGTGTTGACCGTGCTATTGCTATTGTAAATGAGGCATTGACACGTTTTGAGCCCCCTATCTATGTGCGTCATGAAGTAGTACACAATAAATTTGTGGTTTCTGACTTGGCCAATCGGGGAGCGGTATTTGTCGAAGAGCTGCACGAAGTGCCGGATGGGTCTATTGTTATTTTTTCAGCGCATGGGGTTTCTAAAGCGGTGGAAGATGAAGCCAAGCGCCGTGATTTGACCGTATTTGATGCCACTTGTCCACTGGTTACTAAAGTTCATATTGAAGTGGCAAAATTTGCTCGTGACAATATGGATGCTATTTTAATTGGTCACCAAGGCCACCCTGAAGTAGAAGGCACCATGGGTCGTTTTAGCGCTCAATATGGGGGCGAGATTTATCTGGTAGAGAACGAAGAGGATGTGGCAAAGCTTGAGGTTAAAAACCCTGATCATTTGGCATTTGTGACCCAAACCACCTTGTCTATGGATGATACAGCTAAAGTTATCGATGCTTTGCGTGAGAAGTTCCCTAACATTCAAGGGCCGCGTAAAGATGATATCTGCTATGCTACCCAAAACCGTCAAGATGCGGTCAAAGATTTGGCTGCACGCTGTGAAGTGGTATTGGTAGTAGGCTCGCCAAACTCTTCTAACTCAAACCGTCTGCGTGAGCTGGCTGAGCGCATGAACTGCAAAGCCTACCTTATTGATAATGCGGGTGAAATGAAAAAAGAATGGTTTGACGGGGTCAATGCGGTGGGAGTAACCGCCGGTGCTTCTGCTCCAGAGATTCTTATTCAAGAGGTGCTAAACCAGTTACAAGATTGGGGCGGGGACATACCTGATGAATTGAAGGGCATTGAAGAAAATGTTACCTTTAGTTTGCCCAAAGAGTTACGTATCCCTGTGAAGCAGGTTAGGGTGTAATCTAAAATAATAATAGAAAAAGCTGTGGCTTATTGAAAAATAGCCACAGTTTTTTAAGTATTAAAACGGCCATTTTTTAAACTAATTGCCTTTTGTAAGCTCGCTGTCTTTTTACAAAAAGCTGTAGCCTTAATTCCGATAATCAATAGTCAATAAAAGTTAAGGATGACTTATGACTTCATATTACCAACTTCTTAAACGAGAAACTCAGTCCGATAATAGTACAGTCGCACATTATAAACCGACGTTACATGCTCAGGGTGCCTGGAATGAACATGAGCAACACATGGCACCAGCCACGGGGATTCTAGCCCGCGAGCTTGAGCTTTTCTCTCCTCAGTCAAACCTGCGCATAGCACGGATAAGCTTAGATATCCTAGGCCTAATACCTCTACAAGAATTTACTATTACCACCCGCTGTATTCGCCCCGGCAAAACCATCGAGCTTATCGAAGCGGTAATGAGCAGTGGCGGACGAGATTGTATCATCGCCCGAGCTTGGCGCTTATTGACTCAAGATACGGCTGAAATTGCGGGTCTAGAGGATCTGGTAGCCACCTCGCATCCTGAGAATTTACCTGTGTGGGATGAGATGAAGGGCTGGCCTGGCGGCTTTATTGAGAGTATCAAACTGGCTTCAGACCCTGCTCGACGTCCTGGTAAAGGGCTGGTTTGGTTGACCACAGAGCTTGATATGGTTCAAGGTGAGAACACCTCAGACTTAGTGCGTCTTATAGGCTTAGTCGATACTGCCAATGGCGTGGTACCCCGAAATGGGCTAAGAATGTCTGAGATGCAGTGGGCTTTCCCCAACACTGACTTGCAAATCCATATGCACCGACTGCCGCAAGGTAAATGGCTAGGGATTGAAGCAGTGCAGCAGTATGGTGAGGATGGTATTGGCTTAACCAGTACCATTTTGCACGATTTACAAGGGCCTTTTGGGCGTAGTGAACAGATTTTGACTATTCGTGCCATGGCCTAAGTTGCTTTTTAATATATTAATCATTACGGATTGTAACCAGACTAGTAGCAAAATACAGTTTATAGAATTGCACAGTTGCAAAAAAACGCCGGTTAATTTGACTGGCGTTTTTTGTATAAGTCTAGGTGAAAATATTTAGACAAGTCGTTACAGGTCAGGGGAGTAAAATTAATCACTTGTTGCTTGAAAAATTTAGTATGTGCCCCTATTAGAGAGTTATCCCAAGCTAGTCTATAGATCCGGCTGCTGAACTTTATGTTCAATAAGCATATTAAGTAATAAGCAGCAAGGTATCTATTAGCATAAAAATAATTATGGATAAACCAAGAGGATATTATGAGCGACACTCAAACTGATAATCAACAAAATGACAGTCAAAACGCCACACAGCATGTCTTTGAAGCTGAAGTAGCACAACTGCTAAATTTAGTGACTCACTCACTGTATTCAAACTCTGATATTTTTGTGCGTGAGCTGGTCTCAAACGCTTCAGATGCTTGCGATAAGCTGCGCTTTGAAGCTACCAGTGACGACAGTCTTTATGAAGAAGATGGCGAGCTAAAAGTTCGTATCGATGTCGATACAGACGCTAAGACCATTACCTTTATCGACAATGGTATCGGTATGAGTGAGGCGGATGCCATTGAAAACTTAGGAACCATTGCAAAATCAGGTACCAAAGCGTTCTTGGAGCAATTATCTGAATCACAAAAGCAAGATGGCCAACTAATTGGTCAGTTTGGTGTGGGTTTCTATTCAGGCTTTATTGTTGCCGATACCATCAGCGTTGAATCACGTAAAGCGGGCGAGCCTGCCGATCAAGGGGTGCGCTGGATTTCTGACGGTACTGGTAAATTCACTACCGAGACCATCACCAAAGACAGCCGTGGTACCTCTATTACACTACACCTAAAAGAAGAGTACACCGAAGGCGAAGATAATTATCTGGACCGCAATAAAATCAAATCTTTGGTCAATAAGTACTCAGACCACATCAGCTTGCCGATTCAGATGCGTAAAGAAGTGTGGCAGGAAGATGTCAAAGAAGAGGGCGATGACAGCGACACGCCAGTAGGCGGTCAGATGGTGGTTACTGATGAGTGGGAAACCATCAACAAAGCCAGTGCCCTGTGGACGCGTTCAAGCTCTGAAATTGAAGATGAAGAATATACTGAGTTTTATAAAAATATCAGCTATGACTTCCAAGATCCTTTAGCTTGGACTCATAACCGGGTAGAAGGTCGTGTGCAATACACACAGCTGTTATATATCCCTGCCAAAGCCCCATTTGATTTGTATGCTCGTGAGCAGCAGCATGGCTTAAAGCTGTACGTAAAACGCGTCTTTATTATGGATGATGCTGAGCAGTTATTGCCTATGTATTTGCGTTTCGTAAAAGGGGTTATCGATTCAGCAGACCTACCGCTTAACGTGAGCCGTGAAATTCTACAAGAGTCACGTGATGTGAAGTCTATCCGTGATGGTAACGCGCGCCGTGTGTTAACTCTGCTGGCGAGTCTTGCCAACAGTGAAGATGCGGATAAGCAAGAGAAGTTTAAGCAGTTCTACAGCGAATTTGGTGATGTGATTAAAGAAGGTCTTGGTGAGGATATGACCAACCAAGCCCGTATCGCTAAATTACTGCGTTATGCGACCAGCACTCATGAAGGTCTAGAGACTGGCTTTGAAGACTACAAAGCTCGCATGAAAGACGGTCAGAAAGCCATCTACTATCTAACCGCTGAAAACTTAGCCGCTGCGAAGAATAGCCCTCAGCTTGAGCTATTTAAGAAAAAAGGTATTGAAGTTATCTTGATGACCAGTCGTGTTGACGAGTGGGCGATGAACTTCTTACATGAGTTTGAGGGAACACCGCTACAGAATATCGCTAAAGGCGCGGTAGATTTAGGCGACCTGCAAGATGAAGCTGAAAAAGAAGAAGCTAAAAAAGCGGAAGAGAACCTAAAACCAGTAGTAGATAAGCTAAAAACAGCATTGGGCGACCGTGCTAAAGATGTTCAGGTCTCAACCCGTCTGGTTGATAGCCCTGCTTGCTTGGTAGTGGGCGAGGGTGAACTGACTCCACAAATGGTACAAATGCTGAAGCAAATGGGTCAAGAAGTACCTGACATTAAGCCTACGCTTGAAGTTAACCCAAATCACCCACTAATTCAGAAGTTAGAGACTAGCGAACAGTTTGATGATTTGGCGCAAGTTATCTTTGACCAAGCGTTGCTTGCAGATGGTGGACAATTAGATGATCCGGCGGCTTATTTGAAACGTGTTAATGAGCTGTTGTTGAAATAGGTATTGAGCATTCGATAATGTCTATTTGAGAACATTAACCAATAGCTAATTATAAAAAAGGATCCAGATTACCTGGGTCCTTTTTTATTGTTAAATTATTTATAACTCAAGCTTTTTATTATCAATAATAAAGCTAAATAGCTTTAATTCGCTGAAACAGTCATAATATTAGTATGGATAAAAATAAATCGCCTACCAAACCTTTGAGCAAGCCTATGACCCAGCCCATTATTACCTCTCTATTAGATAATGACTTGTATAAATTCACCATGCTACAAGCCATGCTGCATCAGTTCCCGCAGACGCATGGGGTATACCGCTTCCGCTGTCGTAATTATGAAGATACCGCTTATCCTTTGCCTGACATCAAAGAAGCTTTAGAGCAGCAATTAGATTATCTATGTGAGCTTAGTTTCACCCAAGATGAGCTCGAATATTTAAGCAGCTTGCGTTTTATTCGCTCAGATTTCGTGGATTATCTAGAATTATTTAAGTTAAAACGTCGTCATATTACGGTTAGCATTGATGAGAAAAACCGGCTAAATATTGATATTGAAGGGCCAATGATTCAGGCCATGTTCTTCGAAGTTTTTGTATTAGCGATTGTGAATGAGCTGTATTATCAGCAGTTAACCACGCCAGCCGTACTCGAGGAAGGTGAACGCCGTCTACAGCAAAAAGTGGTTACCTTACAAGAATATGCGCTAAAAGCTGACCGAGGAGAACCTCCTTTTATCATTGCTGACTTTGGAACCCGCCGCCGCTTTAGCAAAGCTTGGCATACACATGTAGTTGAGACGTTGCACAAAGCAGCACCGAGTATCGTCCGCGGTACCTCTAACGTTTACTTAGCCAAAAAGCTAAAAATTACGCCTATTGGTACCATGGCGCACGAATTTATGCAGGCGTTTCAAGCATTAGATGTGCGTCTACGCGATTCACAGAAAGCGGCATTAGAGGCATGGGTACATGAATATAGAGGTGACTTGGGGATTGCTTTGACCGATGTGGTAGGAATGGAGGCCTTCTTACGTGATTTTGATTTGTACTTTGCTAAGTTATTTGATGGCTTGCGTCATGACAGTGGTGATCCGTATGCGTGGGGTGATAAAGCCATTGCTCATTATCAGAAGCTAAAAATTGACCCAAAAACAAAGATATTAACTTTCAGTGATGGCCTTGATATCGAAAAAGCTTGGGAGTTGCATCAGTACTTTAAGCAACGCATACAGACCAGCTTTGGCATCGGTACTAATTTGACCAATGATATGGGGCTTACCCAGCTAAATATCGTGCTGAAGCTGGTTGAATGTAATGGTCAGCCTGTTGCTAAGCTGTCCGATAGCCCAGGGAAAACCATGATTCATAATGACACTTACTTGGCGTATCTGCGTCAGGTGTTTGAGATTGAAGATATTTCCGAAGAATAGCAATGTGCTGTCTTGATTAACCAAAAGAGGACTCATAACAGTCCTCTTTTTAGTTATAGATTAAATAGTCTTCAGGCTTCGACAGCGATAGCCCATGTTAAATGTGGAAGGTTGGGTGGACCATGTTAGCTAGGCAGGGGGCAAGAGTAAGTAACCTGAGTTCGGGATAAGAGCTTGCCTAAATCATTGAAACAGCTTAGTTTTTTGCAGCTTGTCCATAAGCCGACACGTTTTTGAGTGTCGGCTTAAAGGGAAACCAACAGTAAGCAATGAGTCCTGCTAAAAGATTAGCAGCGAACCCTGTGAAGCTTCGATGCCTTGAGTGTTCAATCTGACACAAGTTTTTAAGCTCATCAAAAACAGTTTCAATTAACGAGCGTCCGTTAAGTAACGCCTCATCAATAGGTTTAAGAGTCTGCTGTTTCATACTCCTTCGAAGCTTGGTTATAAAATCGATATTGAAGTCATTAAACAGTTTATCTTTTAAATCCTGACTGACATAACCTCGATCACCAAACAGTTTACCGAATATATCATTTGCTAGGCCCTGT